>SVJC01000057.1 GCA_015069215.1 Oscillospiraceae bacterium | reverse complement strand
TGACACTTCGAATATAGTTCTGACTTTTACTCCGTCCGTCTGATCTCAGGGGACCGCGATGATATAACGCTCGCTCTGGTACTTTGCCCTGCCGCTGTCTATAAAGAGCTCTATCTCATTCTCGGAATTCCATTTAACACTCCATGGAACACTCTCCGTAAAGCCGCGGCCCTTAAACTCAAAGATCCTCTGATCGTTATAGTAGACATCAGGCCTCCATGCGTAATCGACCTTTACCACAACAGTCTTCTCACCCGAAGGTGACGTGAAACTGTACTGAGAGTCATAGTAAATGTCACCGCACCCTGCTATTGCTAATACGATACTTGTAACAAGCATGAACACAATGCTTTTAGTGAGAGTTGCGTGTCTCATTGTTTCCCCTCCGCAAGATCTACACTTATGGTAAGCATACCACTGTTCAGCTCTGCCGTGATACTTCCCCCCATGCTTCCGACAAGTTCTTTCGCGATCGAAAGCCCCAGGCCCGTGGAATTGCTGCCGTCTTTTACCGTGTAGTACTTGTCAAACAATTTGGATACCTGAACCGGGGTAAGTTCAGGCGCATCATTTGTCACCGTGACAACACAGTCAGATGTAAGCTTAACTGACAACGAAGAAGCATATTTCGCGACATTGCTGAATACATTATCAAAGATGCGCATCAATGTCTTTCGGTTACAGTTAAGGATAACTTTCTCCGCCGGGAAATCCGTTTCAGGAGTAATGCCTTTCGAAGTGAATTCTTTGTAAAAGGATATCAGACTGTTCTCGATAATGCTTTTCAGATCAAGATCTTCAGTTGATAACATGGAATCATACTGTGTGTCTGATGACACAGAATACTTGAAGAGTTCGCCTGTCAGGTCCTTGAGTTCGGACGTTCTGTCCTTGATGCGCTCTAAGTATTCTTTACGCTTGTCTTCATCAGTCTCTGACTCAAGCAGATCAACATACGAATTGATCGCGGTAAGAGGCGTTCTCAAGTCATGTGATATAGCGGTGACGTTCTCTTTCATGCGCTTGTCGCCGTCTTTCAGGAAAACGCGCTCCTTATGAAGTTCCTGAAGTTCACCGTTCAAGTCATTTGCAAGCTTTCTTGCACTCTTATCCGAGGTCGAAAGCTGAAAGGCTGATGAATTAGTACCGTCCAGATGATCTTTGACCTGGTCGCCTATCTCCGTAAAAGCGCGCTTCAATAGAACCGTCTTAACGATAAGGACGATTACGGTCACCAGTAAAACCGCGCTGATAACAATGAATATCCACATGCACCGATTATATAATATCGCGGCGCTTCACGACAATCACTCCCACGGCGGTGATCAGGCACAGATAGACCGAAGATACGGCAATGTATCTCAGGAAAACGCCGTCTCTGAATAACGGATACACATAAAACAAAGGTGCTTCCAGTAGGATGCTGCAGATGTTCAGTCTCCACAGCACACGGGCAACTGCGGCTTTCGTATCGCCTTCATATTCATTATTAGGCTTATCAGTAAGGAAATCATCATACACCGTTCCGTCTGCTTTTTTTATCCCGTACAAATTGAAATCATTTACGGGTAAATACCACTCAAATCCGAGATCATGCTCTTTGGCCTCTTTACAGAATGTCTGCCATGCTTTCGTGTCCGGTTCGTATTTAGTTTCAAATGCAGTCATAAGCGATGCAGAGCCAAAAGAGAAGTATAACAGAACCGCGCATCCGATAACTGCAAGAAAAGCCATAAGCGGGCGCTGTGTTATGAATACCACAAGAACGACAAACGAACTTAAGACAAGTCCTATCAGATACAGTGCCAGAAGGTATACTGTCACAGCAGGCACATAGATGATCGGATACAGACCGCAAACAAGGATAAACACAAGGATCACAGCCGCGGCGATCAACGCAAATTCTATCAGCAGTATTGCGTTGGCAAGAAGCGACGCCAGGAAGATATTCCGTTTTGAAGATCCGGCGGCTATGTGATTGCGGATGGCTCCTTTTGTATAAAGTTCGCCGAAGAAATACACTCCATAAAGCACATGAAAGACAAAAACAAGTATGCTGACGATGAAAATACCCATTTCAGTGGAGTTCATGTTACTAAGCGAATCCTGGTATATGACATCCTGACCCGGGACATTGTAAAAATAGCTGTCCGGCCCGAATACCATATGCTTGGAAACAATAAGCGGATCTTCCTCCTCATATTTTACTATGACCGATTTGTCTTTTGAGGAAGGCACATGATTCTTCATGTTTTTAGTATTATTCCCGAAGAAAAAGATCGTACTCAATATCACAAGACCTGCCGCAATGTAGAAGAACAGACCATGTGCTGACCTGTAGAGCATAGATTTAACAAGTTTAAACATCAGTCTGCCTCCTTAATTCACATTGCGTTTTCTGACCACATAGCATCCGCCCGTCGTGAGCAGCACCAGATAGCATAAAGACACGACCACATATCTTGTTATCAGACCGTCTCTATACATCGGATAGATAAAGAACAGCTTCATTTCGAAAGGATAATGGAACAGGTCCAAACGGTAAAACGTTTGGAAGAACATTATGGCCCGGTCGCCGGGATAATCTTCATTGGGCACATCAGACAGGAAGTCGATCGTGCGGTCCTCTTCCGGATAGTAAGCTCTTCCGATCCGGAACCGGTCAACAGGAAGATACCATTCCCCTTCACCTTCGATCTTATATCCGCCTTTAAAAAAATACTCAGACATTTCCGTGTCCGTCTTGTATTTTTGCGTAAAACAGAGTCCGCTGGTCCCAAGCATAAAATTCATGGCAGAAAGGAAGAACAAAAGAAGACCGAAGACAAATGTCAGAAGAGAATTCTGAACTATGAAAAGAGTAAAAATGAAGAACGAATTAGCCGCGATGATCACCAGGAGACCTGTAAGTACAGCGGCAACGAAAGACGGTACATGTATGATCGGATAGTATCCTGAAAGAAGCGTGCATACCGCAAGGATCCCGAATACCAGAATAAACATTGCAATGCAGACGGCTGCGTTAATGATCAGCGAAGACAAAAAGACCTTTTCTTTCCTTGTCTTTACCGTGACCATGTTTCTTATCGCATCATCTGAAAACATCTCGCCGAAAAACGTGATAACGAATATGGCATCAGCCGCTAGAAGCAACATAAGGCAAATACTGAGAAGCAGGTTCACCGTTGCCAGGTTGACCAATGACAGTTCTGTTTTATATACCTGTCCGGGTACGAACATGAAATCTCCCATCATGAGATTCTGCGTATATTTGCTTACAATGAGAGGATCTTCCTTCTCATATTCAACATAGACTGTTTGATCGCGACCCGACTCATGGTCATGCACGATGAATTCGTGGTGATTCGCAAATATATTGGAATTAAGTTCAGGTGTTCCGCCCAGGAAGAACAGGCCTACCTCTGCCGCGATAAGCAGTATCATTATCAGCCAAAACACCTTGGTATGAAGGAGACGGTATGTCATTGATCTCAATATGCGCGACATATCAGCCCTCCAGAAGATTGATGAAATAACCTTCAAGGTTTGTATCGACAAAGTTGAACTCAAGCAGCTCGCAGCCGGCCTTTGCGGCTAATTCATTCATGACGGTCAATGTAATTTCTCCCCTGACCGTCAGTTCATTTTCGCCCTTGATCTCATAAGACAATCCCGCATCATCAAGGAGCTTGCAGATGGCAGACGCATCCGATACACGGACATTTACCGTCTTGCCGTTCTTATCGCCATTGAGCTCGGAAGCGCTTATCTGCTTGATGATCTTTCCTTCATCGATAAATGCAAAATCCGTCGCGACTTTCGCAAGCTCATCAAGAAGATGGCTCGAAATGATGAACGTCATTCCGCGCTCCTTGTTGAGCTTTAATATCAATTCACGTACAACGACTATTCCCTGCGGATCAAGTCCGTTGATCGGTTCATCCAGAATGATCAGATCAGGAAAACCGCAAAGCGCGATCGCGAGGCCCAGCCTCTGACGCATGCCGAATGAATAGGATGCGACAGGCTTCTTCCCTGCAATGTCCAGACCTACCAGGTCAATGATCTCAGGGATCGTCTCATATGAAGTAATGCCGAGGTTCATGTACTGGATCTTCAGGTTCTCATACGCATTGAGAGTCCTGTAGTATGCAGGGGTATCAATAAGCGCTCCGATGTGGGGACAAGAGATCCTGAATGTTCCCTTATTCTGTTGCTGAAGACCTGTGACGATCCTCATCAGCGTTGTCTTACCGGCACCGTTCTTTCCGATAAGGCCGAAGATAGACCCCTTGGGAACATTGATCGAAACGTCTTTGAGCGCTTCGTGTTTCCTGTATTTTTTAGTAAGCGAATCAGTTGTCAGAATATAATCCATGGTATCTACCTCCATGTCTAGAGGATATACCAAGGTTATTTTCAATAATAGTTAAGAAACAGTTAACCTGAAACCTATTCCCCACACCGCTTCGATCTCTGCCGTAAAACCGGCCTGCTTGAGTTTTCGCCGGAGATTGCTCATGTGAACCTTAAGAGATTCTTCAACAAGATCGGGCGTGAATTTGGCTGCTGCTTCCAACAGTTCCGACTTGGATATTACCCTGTCACTGTTGACTAACAATATCTTTATGATCGCGTATTCGGTAGGCGTTAACTTAACCGGCTTTCCGTCTATTGTCACGCCGTGCGTTGATTCATCCATCGTAAGATTAGCAAAGGTAAATGACTGCGTTTTCTTCTTGAATTTAAGCGCGACTTCTATTCTTGCCAAAAGTTCCTTGTTATCGAAAGGCTTGGTAATGTAATCAACGCAGCCTGCAGAAAGAAGACCGACCTTATCATCAACGGCACTTCTTGCACTGACTGCGATAACGGGCGTTCCGTTTGGAACTGACTTGAGAAGTTCTTCACCTGTAGTATCCGGAAGCATGAGATCCATGAGTATCAGATCAGGTATCGTCTTGATCATGGGCAGAGCTTCCTTGCCGTTATATGCGCGCTCAACTTCATAACCATTCTTAGTCAAAAGACCGAACATGATCTTATTTATGTCTTTATCATCTTCTATTATGAGAATGCGCGTCATGGCCCACCTTCAAAAAATGTGTATTCGCATTAAACATTACAACATCAAGGCCGTTTTGCCAACAGCTTCGGGAATATCGTCCTGCAAGTATTAGCGACTTTTTGTCGTATATACTTGACATTTCGTAAAAAGCGAATTACTATATGCTCATCTAAGGGGGATACGACCATGAAAAAGAAATTAGCGATAATTACCATAATCATAGCAGGCTCCATTCTCTGGGTGCTTACGGCCCTGGCAGTATGTCTCAGAGGTACACAGACCATTGCATTTACAGACACTGTACAAGAAGCCGGAAGCGGCGTCACATACGTAAAACACAGCAGAACGCCCGTTGACTTTTTACCCGTAGGCAATGAGTGCGAGTTTGAGATTACAGTTGACGGTCCGGATGAAATAGTTCCCACGATAAGCATCTCGCTTGAGTCCTCCAAAGCGGAACCGATCTTCACAAAAACCGCGAAAAACGGTACTTTCAAGACAGGCAGGCTTAATGTCGGCAACAAAAAGATCTTTCTTAATTTCGATTATGAACCATTGCCCGAATTGGACGAGAATAAAGATTACGCCGTCAGATATACGATCGAACTTACTTCAGGCAACTATGCTCTCTATAACAGCATAATGCTCACTCTTGCTGCAGTCTGCATTCTGCCTTTAGCGCTTAGCATTGCTTACCTGATCAGCTTAAACGAGAACAACAAAAAGGCATTCGATGAGCGTCAGATGAAGATGCGCGGCAAAGCAGCAATGACCACGATGATAGTCGTCATCGCCACTGCTCTCGGTCTGGGGTGGTTTAGTCTGATCTATAACGATTTCTCGCTGTCAGCATACGAATGCCTGATGATCATCGCATTTATCGGAATCGCAACGTTTGCAATTACCGCAGACAGATATGATGCATACATGGGCTTAAGCAATAAGCGTAATGTGTTCGCAGTTATGTTCAGCATTATTGGTATAATCGATCTGGTAATCTTCGTTTCCACGCTTAGGCTGATCAGGAACGGCGCCCCTGTCAATAACAGGATCGACTCACTTGTACAGGGAATCTGCTGTCTCTCAATAGGCGTAGAAGTATTCATCAAGAACATCCAGAATAAGAAGGAGGCGCTGGAGGATGAAGAATCTTAAACTAAAATCCGCCAGAGCCGCGCTGGACCTGTCTCAGCAGGACCTGGCCGATAAGGTCGGCGTGTCACGTCAGACGATCAACGCCATCGAAAAGGGAGACTACAACCCGACCATCAACCTCTGCATCGCGATATGCAAGGCACTGGGCAAGACATTGGATGAATTGTTCTGGGATCAGGAATGACTTAAAGAGGGACCGCAAAAGCGATCCCTCTTTTTAAGTGTCTTATTTCTTTTTCTCCTTACCGAGCTTTTTCCCGAACCGGGCTTCGAAAACACCGTCTTTCAGAGTCGTCCTGAACCGCAGCTTATGCTGCTCCAAAATCCTTCCGGCGATCGCGATCCCCATACCGGGAGTAAACTTATCCTTGCCGGTCTTGTTCCTGATCGTTACCGACTTGCATGTGATATCGATCTCGATCTTTGAATCATCGCTCTTGTATTTCATAGCATTATCAAGAAGGCAATAGATCGCCGTCTTGAAGTAATCCTTGTCCATTCTGATCTTCATGTCGCCCTTCGCGAAGACCTCCGCGCCAAGTTTGGAAGCAACCTCATCAACACATACACGGACAGATTCCTTGGCAAACTTCCGGTCAGACTTCTCCGCTGTCTTAAGGATCGCTTCTATGTCCTTGTTCATCTCAGTGGTTTTCGCGAGGATCTGATCGGCATACCGGTCCTTCTCTTCTTCACCTTCAACATCCTTCAGGTTCTCTGCGTAGCCTCCAAGGATCTGCAGAGGAGTCTTCATGTTATGTGCAAGAGAATCTATGAGATTATTCTTAAAGATATTGTTTTCATATGCCTTCTTATACTGGCTGTAAGGCTTGATCGATACGAGCAGCGAAATTACGACTGCAGCCAGCGCAAGAAAAACAGCCATTACGATGTAGAACGGCCGGAAGAAATAATCCGCCGGAACATTTTTAATGATAAATTCAACAACATAGAGTTTTCCGTTGATCTTGTAGAAATCAATGGCTCCGCAGCCGTCCAAACTCTGCTCATTGACTGAATATCTATATCTTCCGTCTGTGCGCTTGTTTTCTGCAAACTCTTTAAACAAAGCTTCAAAGTTTTCATCTTTGTAATCTTCTTCTCTGAGCTCATATGCTTTTAGAAGCTCGCTCATGCTGTTTGCGAGAAACAGTCCGTTGTTAGATTTTAAGAATTCATCAGGACGTATGCGTACCGGAAATAAGACCAAGTCATTTTGGAACCCGTTGCTATCCATGGAAGTATAACGGTCTGCTCTTGAAGCATCGGTAAAATCCCATTTTTTAACGAAGAAAGGTACTTTACCAATTTCATACGATATGCCATATGACTCGTAGACTTTCCCGAGGTGAAGCGTGTCTCCTTCCGCATAGAAGGTTTGAGCCACCGGACTGCGATACTGGGAATACCCGCTGTAATCAAGAGCCAAAGTGAAAAGCCTGTTCGATAAATACAGATCGGACTGGGCAGCAAGATCCCAACTGTTGACTACACTTGTATCAGCATAGTCTTTGAAACGCCAGGCCTCGTCACATTTCTTATATTCGATCGTCCACTCATTGTTACTGACAATTTCAGTTCTTTTGCCTTTTGCAAGAAGGTCCTTGTCGTTGGTAACATAATACCAGTGACGCATCTCGTCTTCCATCGGCAGACTTTTGTAATCACTCTCGGCTATTGTATTAAAGCTGCCGTCTTCTCTTACCTCTGCGAACCTGTAGTAATCTGCCGTGAAGAAATTCGTGAGAATATCGATAAAAACATCACCGTTTTTACCTTCAGCATAACTTCTGACAAGACTCTCATATCTTTCACGGCGTCTGTTCCATCCGGAATCGATCGCGCTGTTATAAGCATGCACCAAAGTGGCTTGCGATATGCTAAATACGACTGCTGCAATAAGTAATGCTGTGACCAATCGCGGAAAAAGAAAACTGAAATAACTCTTTCTTTTCATGTGTAACACCTCCCTAGTCGAATCTGTATCCGACTCCTATCAGAGTCTTGATACGGGATCCTTCTTTATTTAGTCTTTTGCGGAGGTTCTTTACGCGGTTGTCTATTACGCGTTCGGTGATGTACATGTCGTCGCCCCAGGCAACTGCCAGCAAGAGCTTTCTTGTTATGGCGGCACCCGGATGCTCCATCAAGTACTTCAGGATCTGGTACTCCTTGGGCGGGAGTTCCACCACATTGCCTGCAACTCTAACTTCAAGCTTCACAGGATCCAGTGTGATCTGTCCGCTCTCAAGTATCTTCCTCTGCGGAGCATCTTCCCTGGTCCGTCCGAGGATTGCAATGAGCTTTTTATACAGGACCGCGATCGAGAACGGCTTTACGATGTAATCGTCAGCGCCCAGCTCGTATCCGTAAAGCACATCCTCTTCCCTGACCTTGCCTGTCAGAAAAACGATCGGAACGTCCGAATTTTTCCTGATGATCTTGCAAAGCTCAAACCCGTCAAGGCCCGGCATCATAATATCGAGAACGATAAGATCGTAGGATCCGTTGAGGAACTTGGACAGGCCTATATTCCCGTCCTCAGCAAAATCCAGCGCAATCTGATCGCGCCTCCCGAAATAGTCACCAATGACCTCTCTGATCTGGATGTCGTCTTCAACGAGCAAAACCCGATACATGAATCCCCTCCGTCAAGAGTATGTTACCCGTTCAGTGTATCGTTAATGTATCGTTTTAACAAATCGGATGTTTTTGCCGCCTGAACCGCGCACATAAATCCGCTAATATTCCAGCGTAAACTTCATCGTAAACTTTTCGCATTTCTTTACAGAAAAGTTTACATGTGAACGGTTATAAACTTCGGCGTAAACTTTTCGACCAAAATGTTTACGGAAAAGTTTACGGCAAATGTCAGCCGGCCATTATGCGTTTTCTTTTTCTTTCTCAAAAGAAACAAGACCTATCTTTGTGGGGTGGTCAAGAAGAACAACATCCTTGCCCTTGGTCTTATGGAAGAGCAGCATTGTGGTAATAAGGATATCGCCTGCGCCGCCGATTATCTGGATCACGCTGATCGCCAGCAAGATAAAACTGCCTACAAATATCGAGACAATTCCGAGCACAACACCCAATATCGTCATGGGCATCATCGAACCCAGGATATATATGGGCTTGGAAAGAGGTGACGTGCATGTGCAGTAAGGTGTAAGGGTCTCTTTCTGGAAACCGAATTCGATGTCCTTCTTGCCATTCTCGGCGCCAATGGTCCAGAACCATCCGTGTATCTTTTCGTGAACGACAGCGAGAACGATCGAAGAGACCATGATCACGCCGATCCCTACGAAATACAGTACAGAATTCTCATCCAATACTTTATGGAAATCAGGCCAGCCGTTTCTTAATATGTATCCGGCAACGATGATGGCAACAAAAGGAAGTGTCAGCAAGATACCGACGAAATTTGCCGTAAGTACCGATATCTGTATGTCCTTACGCTCATAGCCTTTTTCAAGGAGCTTCTTCTCCTTCTCATCAAATGCAGCCTGGCGCTTTATTTCTGCTTCGGTAAGCACGTGGCCGTCGCTGGTCGTTATCTTCTCTTTATTCTTCTCATCACCCATGATCAACCTCTTTCAGGCACAAACAGCACCCTAAAATCAACCCGGACATTATAACACTAATAAAGGTTCAGAGTGATTCAATGAATGAAAGGAACTTATCCAGCGTCCTGCTCTCTTCACGCGTAAACATGAAACATCCGGCCGTATACCATGAGTGAGTGTTTCTTTTATCCGCTACTTCGTATATCTCGCATTTGTTGCCTACCGTCTCCGCTTTCTGCGCATAATCCTCAGCACATTCAAATTCAATAAGTCCGTCGTGACGGCTCTGGATAAGGAGCATCGGCACGTGGTTTTTCGTCATCAAAGACCAGGGCTCGCCCTGACGCCTGTCATAACCCTTTTCGAAAAGCATTCCGATAAGCATTGCAAGTGTTTTAGTCTGGCTCTTTCTGAATATGTACGGCCCGCCGAATCCTACGTAGCCGATTACATTTGAAATATCCACTTTGTACTTATCCTGAACGTCTTTGCAATAGCACATTATCGATGACAGATGCGCACCTGCAGAAGGACCGGATAACACTGTTTTCGATATGTCTATCCCCTTATCTTTAAGATACTTCATGGCTGCGTTATAAGCGTTGCAGACATCGATCAGCTGCACAGGATATTTGTTTTTCGGAGACAGCCTGTAACCTATCGAGACAAACCTGTATCCTTCTCTTGCCATTGTTTGTCCCACATAATCAAAGAACTTGGGATTTCCCGCGTTCCATCCTCCGCCGTGCACCCAGACAATGACCTTGTCACTGACAGGCTTTGCTGGTTCATAGTAAAGGAAGTACTGTTCCTTATCCTCACCATAAGAAACATATTCAGGCGTAAACTCCTTCTTTGTCTTGAACAGTAGCCGCCAGTAGATCGGATAGTAGCTCAGGTTCTCTCTTATGTAATCTATCATGAGATGAATCTCTCCACTTCATCAGTCCATTGTTCCGGTTTGAAGCAGGCCAGTTCCGCATGAGCAAAGCCTTCAAAGCATCTTATCTCAGTCTGGGGATTTGCTTTTTTCATCTTTAGCGCGCACTTGCGTGAGACCTGTTCATTTCCTTTCGTTCCGTGCATGAAGAGTATGCGCATGTCGTCTGGATATCCGCTGAAATTGAAATCCGTAAATACTGTGTCAATCATGTTATCGATCGACTGCTCTTCCATGTTGTCTGCAATGTTCAGATAGAACGGTATCATCTTCTCCGGCAGGAAATCCTTTTTCGCACTCTCTAAGATCTTCGGTTCGCGTGCTTTGGATCTTGCGATTATCACTTTGTAATTCTTCTTGAAAACAGCCTTCATCAATCCGTTGATTCTTGCAAGCGGCGCACCATCCAGAACAAGTTTTTCGATCTTTATGTCTTTGCTTTTCGCAACCGTTGCAGCAATCCTTCCGCCCATCGAGAGACCTGCGAGAAGAAAGACTTCTCCGCCGAGTTCATTTTTTATATATTCCGTAATCTTCGCTGCTTCATCATCAACTGACAGGAACGCGCTCTTCTCACTTTGTGTATGACCGTCAAGTTCAGGTACTATGACATAGTACTTTTCTTTGAACTTTTCTATGGCATCCGTCCAGATCTGCCACGGGTTGAGCATTCCGTGCACGAATATGACCGCTTTATTAGCTTTATCTCCGAATGTGTGAAAAATCATATCAGACCTTACCTCCAAGCATTAGTATCACTGATCTTGCGAGCTGGTCGAACATGTCTTCGGGCTTGTACTTGCCTTCAACATGAGGGACCTTAAAGCATTCCGTGAGCACATAACCCGTCTGAACTCCGTGGTATGTGACTATCATGAACTGAAGTATCTCATCGACCGAAGAGACAGGCTTAAGCTTATTCTTTTTGATTATCTCCGTCAGAAATCTTCCCGTTGCTTCTGTCGCGTAAAGCAGAGGGCTCTGCTCGTCTTTTCCGAGCCTTTGAGCAATGCTCATCGCTCTTTCGGGATCTGCCATAGCCATCATATCGCTGTAGATCGAGACCTTAAGAAGATCCGTTCCGACTTCCTTCATGTAATCCGCGAGCATCCTGCAGATCGCCTTTATCGTCTTCTCCCACTTTTCAGGCTCTGCTTTTGTAATGATCTCATCCAGTCTGTCATCTATCTTGTTGTTGGCATTGATGGTTATGACCAGATCCTTCAATACTTCATCCAGGTCCTTGTAGTATCTGTAGATAACACCGTGCGAATAGCCCGTCTCCGCTATTATGTCCTTCATCTCGACCGAGGTAATCGGCTTTCTTACGCATACGCGGTAAGCCGCATCGATTATCTCTTTGCGCTTCTTCTCATAGTATTCTTCGCTTACCTTGGGCATAATAACCTCCGCTGGCTCAATATAAATGACACGGTGTCATTTTAATTCGGACAGGAATCTTTGTCAAGTAATCAAAAGCGCAGCGATCCGTCTTTTACTTTGAAATATCCGCATGAATATGTAGAATGTTCATTGTTGATCCTCACAGAAGGGCCTTTTGGAAAGGTATAGGATATGAGAAAAATAGCAGCTGTTCTGATCATTACGACATGCATGTTCTTGTCAGGATGCGGGTTCCTTAAGAGCCTTGATTCCTGCAAAAACGTCAGGGAGTATTGGAAAAGCCACTACAGCTCTGAGAAAACGGCAGCCGATCAGGCATACAAAAAGCTTTTCGAGGCAGCAGAAAATGGCGACAAAGAGCGTTTCGCCGATAACTTTACTGAAGAGGTCCGCACAAGATCAGACTTCGGCGTTTTCCTGGATGACTTTTTCGCTAAATATCCCAAGGGCCTGTCAAAATCAGAGACCCAATACCACGCTCACGGCTCCAGCGGCGCCTATGATAACGGCGAGAAAAAAGCAATTGCGCACTGCTACTACACCTTAACATTTGAGGATCAGCGCTACTGGATCAGTATGGGTTATTGCTACAGCAGCACAAAGCACCCAGAAGAGCTGGGCATCATGTACCTGTCGGTAATGAACCTTGAGGGGTATGCCCTGTTTACCACTGAAAACCAGGCGAGACTTTATGAGGATCCGGATTACGAATACACCAAGGAAGTTCCTCTCGTCTGCATCATATTGGGTGAAGACACTGTAAAAGCCAGGCTCATAAACGAGGTGCCCTATCAGTGGCTAGATACCGGTGCAAAGAAGCTTACCGAAGATGAAATGAGAACGCTTCTTAACGAGGACCGTGATGCCGGCATCAAGCCCGTGATCGAAAAGATCGGCGAGCCCAATGTTGCCACCAGGTCTTATGCAGGCAACAGCTATACATACATTTATGAACTGGCCTCTTCTGACGGTGAACCGCTCTATGCCGTGATCAAAACTTCAAAGGAGCAAGGCAGGATAATCGATGCATACGCCTGTACGGCTGACAAATGCGATTACGATAATCCGCTCTGCGGGTTTAAAAAGCCGACGACCGCTCCGTAAACTTCAGCGTAAACTTTTCAGCCGTTTTCTTTACGGAAAAGTTTACATGTGAACGGATGTAAACTTCGGCGTAAACTATTTGCCCAAAATGTTTACGGAAAAGTTTACGCCCAAGTTTTTGCCTTCAGATCTTCGTCTGTCCTTCCCTGTATCTGCCGAAAAACACACCGTCATCGATAAACTTGTCAGCATCTGAGACCCACATCGGGAACTTGCCCGTGTTAACCGCAACCTGACCGTTTAACATCCCTGTGTGAAAAGACAGATGACGGTACTGGCGGAGCACCAGTTCCATCCTCGTAAACCTGCAGTTTTCAGGGCACTCATATAGCATTGAATCATCCAATGTATCGAGGTAATCGAGTGTCTTCTTTTCGACTGCATCAAGGTACTCCAAAAGCTGCTCATCAGACAGTACGACAGATGTCGGATTATCGGGGTTATCCATGCCTTCTTCATGGAAAGAAGGTTCTTCATATACATTCGGATTGATGAACCATTTGTCTGCCGAATGAAGTGCGTGATATGCCCATCTCCAGCATGGCGCGCCGCAGCACAGCGCATCCCTGTCGTATGCTTTTATCGATGTCCTGATGTTGAGAAAATTCGGGACAACAGTTCTCTTTATTATCTTTACCAGATCGTTCATTTTTGAGTCCTCCTTAAGATCCTGTGAAGTCATATTTTCTGACACCGAGCATCCAGAACTTGTAGCTTAGGTATACAAACAAAATGCCATACAAAGGTGAGATCCATGACAGCAGAGGAACGTTGGAAGGCTCCAGTATCACAAGGCTCGGATAGTATGCAATGAAAGCTATAGGAATGATGAACGTGAAGATTATCTTGAAGATCCCTTCAAAGATCGACGAAGGATATTTCGCGAAATCCTTGAAGCGGAACATGATGACCATTACGTATCCGGAGCCCTTGAT
>SVJC01000056.1 GCA_015069215.1 Oscillospiraceae bacterium | reverse complement strand
GGTGCCGGTGACGAAAGTGGTTCCTGACAGGGTATAGGGGCTGTCTGCCGATACTTTGCAGGGAACGCATGATAAAAGGATGCTTGCCGTTATAAGCAGTGCAAGCATGAAAGAAACAGATCTATTAAGATACGTCCTAACCAATTACACCCCGATTATAAAAAAGCCCCGGGCGTTTCCGGGGCCGACATTTGGAGCCAATGGTGGGAGTCGGACCCACGACCTATTCATTACGAGTGAATTGCTCTACCACTGAGCCACATTGGCATACAACAAAATATACTTGTTTAACTAATTTCTGTCAAGCAAATGTATTTTATTTAACTTTTATTATTTGAGTTATAATTAATATATCTAGGAGGTATCGGAAGTGTCAGTAAAGAGGATCTGTGCCGCGGTTTTGACATTAGCTATGTCATTGTCTTTGGGTGCATGCAGGAACGAATCAGATACATTTCCGAACCTGAAGGATGCCTCGGAAAGCGTTGAGCAGTCCGAATCTGAGACGACCTCTTCTACGGGGGGCACCAACGACGGCATCAAGACCTTGAAGGTCGCTCTTCCTTATTCGGAAGAGACCGTAAGATGCCTTTCGGCTATGTTTTATTCAAAGAACAACGGCACGTGGGACACCTCTGTTACAGGTGCTGATGTTGACATAAAGAGACTGGGATCTTCAGCCACCAACTATGTTATCCAGAATGTCGGTGTAACGGGTGACGGCGCAAGCGTTGAGAACCTTAACGGCTGGATGAGTTCAGGAGAAGTCCCGGATGTTTACCTTGCCGCAGATCCCCAGGCGGCCTCTTCGGCGGGCTTTGCCACGGACATTAACACATATGCCTCCCGCAATCAGTATGTGGACGGTTCGAAGATCTACGCGGCGGCAATGTCCGTCCAGATGGAAGACGGCAAGCTCTTCGGAATACCTCACTATTGTGCGGCTACCGTCATTTTCGGAAACAGGGACTATATCCCCAAGAACGGAAGGCTTCAGGCCAAATACACGACTGAAGACTTTACCAGATACTTGGAGCAGACATACAGCTCTTATAAGTGTGTTCCGCTCGCATCGGGATATGAACTGATGCCTTATCTCGGCTCGTGCTTTTCCGATGACAAGAGCGTTTCATACATGATGTACGACGAATACAGGGCGAACAAGGAAGAAGCCGAGGCATTGATCGCTTCAGCTTCGGGCTTTGTAAAGAAGCTCTACGAATCCAAACTTGCAGCAAACACCGACAAGGAAGGCGCGGATCCCGTTTATTCAAGAAACGCGGCTCTTTGGATCGGATCTTCCGTTAACTGCAAAAAGTGGAGAGAGTACTATCCCGACAAGCTTTACTATCTCCATCTGCCTTGCAGCAGTACCTCAAATCCCGGGATCCCGTATCTCAGATCCTATTCGCTCTGCGTCTCGAATGAATGCGCGGACAAGAGTTTTGCAGTCGATTTTGCCGCTTTCATCTCGTACGATGAGGACGCGCAGATGCTGATACACAGAATGGAAAACATGGAGGGCCTGATGCCGCTCGTCAGATCGAGCAAGGTCTGGAACATGGCGGCAAACGAAGGTGCTTTCGGAAGCATGGTGACTGATTACCGCCAGACGATGGATAACGCCGTCTATTGCCCCGGAAGTTACGACAACCTTATCTACCGCAAGACCAATGAGTATACTGCAACGTACTTTACGGGCAGTAATGACAGATTCAACGCGGAGGCGTGCTATGGCTTACTCGATTGAGCTTCGCAAGATCCAGATCAGGGACAGCGCGGTCCTGAGGGCCCGCGGTCTGATGGAAGGAACACTTTCTCTTATCGAAGATGACATAAGATCTTTCGGAAGATGGAGTTCCGGCGAGGCTTTGATCGCACTTAAAAATGACGAGATCTATGCAATGGTCAAGCTTTTCAGGCACGACCGCAAGATGTGCAGGGCACACCTCGAGTTTGTTTTTACCAATGACGCCAATGCAGATACCCAGAGCGCGATAGTGGACAGGCTTCTCAAGTATTGTTTCTTAGAAGAGTTCTATCACAAGGTGACCGTGATCTGTGACAGTGGAAACGAAGGCCTTGAGAGGATCATCAAGGGCGCGGGCTTCGTTCAGGAAGCCGTCCTGAGGGATGAGGTCAGGAAGAAGACAGCAGGTTTCCTCGATTCCGGACTGTTTTCGATGCTCTCATATGAATATCCTGAATATAACGTTTGTTTCGTGCCTTTCGAGCGCGGAGTCGCAATGGTCTGCGGCGGCAAAGACTATATCGACAGGATCAGGCTTTTCCATTACGGTCAGACGATCGACAACGACAAGTTCGCCGAGAATGTCGCTGCAGGTTTGGGACTTCTTGAAGATTCAGGTGCACTTGCCCGCAATGACGGCAGATATGCGATCGACGATGAGCAGCTCGAATACCTTCCCGAGGAAGTAGGGAAGGCCAGCATGCAGCTTACCGAGTATTTCGCGAGCATAAGGGCGTCATTTGACGTAAACATCAAGTTCACGCAGGGCACGGACTTCCAGAGAGAAGTCTGGAAAGCACTTTGCGGCATTCCTTACGGCGCGACCGTCAGCTATGAGGACATAGCGATGAAGCTCACCGACGGTGATAAATCAAAGGCAAGAAAGATAACGAGAGCGGTAGGTTCTGCGTGCGGTGACAATCCGGTTTCCGTGATCGTCCCGTGTCACCGCGTTATAGGTAAGGACGGAAGCATCGTGGGATACTCGGCAGGCATTGACATAAAGGACTATCTGCTGCTCCACGAGAGTTTTACGGCAGTTACCCCTCTTGGCTTCAAGGAGGCATAAATGGCAAAACACGACAAGATCCCGTTGGGGATCTCAACGATACTCAATCCCGTTCCGGTCGTGATGGTCTCGTGTGCGGGCAAAGAACCCGGTTCCAGGCCTAACATTATGACGGCAGCATGGGCAGGAACCGTCAATTCCGAGCCGCCGATGGTATCCGTGAGCATCCGCAAGTCAAGGTATTCACACAAGCTGATCTCCGAAACCGGAGAATTCGTCATCAACCTCGTTTCAAAGGCTTTGTGCAAGCCCTGTGATTACTGCGGAGTAAGGAGCGGAGCCGATGAGGACAAGTTCGCGAAATGCGGACTGACGGCAGTTAAGGCAGAAGGCCTTGAGTATGCTTATGCGGTAAAGGAAGCGCCCGTGTCCATTTCGTGCAAGGTCAGGAGCGTTACGGAATTAGGTTCGCATGACATGTTCATCGGCGAGACGGTTGCGGTAACGGCTGATTCATATCTGCTGGATGACAAGGGCAGGCTTTGCCTTGATAACGCTAACCTCGTAGCGTATAACCACGGTGAATATTTCCTTTTGGGCGAGAAGCTGGGCTTCTTCGGTTATTCCGTGGCGTCTGAGGCTGTATTAAAGAAGAGGATGGGAAGAAAATGAAGTTTAAGGGAATAAACAAAGTATTTGCAGGCAGATTCATTCACTTTTACAAGGCTGAATACGAGACCGAGAAGGGAAACCAGAAGATCTACGAGATGATCTCCCGTGACGGAAACATCACAGGTCTCGAAAACGGCATAAAGAACGACAGGTGCGATGCGGTAATACTGATCATCACTTCGGTCGACGGATCCAAGATCCTCCTGAACAAGGAATTCCGCATGGCCGTAGGCGATTTTGCATACAACTTCCCGGCAGGCCTGATAGATCCGGGCGAGAGCCTTGAGGAAGCAGCGAGAAGGGAACTCTGGGAAGAAACGGGCCTTAAGCTTGAGACGATCGAGGAAGTGCTCCCCGTAAGCTTTTCGGCGGTCGGCATCACGAACGAGAAGAGCTGCTGCGTCATCGGAACGGCATCGGGCGAGTTTGCTCCGAGCACCTCCGACGAAGAAGAGATCGAGGCTGCCTGGTATGACAAAGAGCAGATCAGAGAACTCTTAAAGGGCAGTTCTTTCGCTGCAAGAACGCAGGCGTACTGCTGGTGGTGGGCCAAGCAGGACTGACGGCTGAAAACCGCCTGTTATACTACGCATAACAGAGAATAAGTGGATTTAACAATCCCCTTATTCTCATAAACCTTTAAACACTGTGTTTTGAGGAGGGGGATGTTATGCGGAACAATGTCATATATGTATCTGTACTTACCTTGTTTGTCTTTGTGTTTACTTCATCCGTTCTCGGATTTGCCACATCCTGCAATAAAGAAACGATGTACTCTCTTAAGAGCGTAGCTACAGAAACAGAAACTGAACCAACAACGGAAGAGACTACGACAGAAGAGATAACCACCTCAACAACGGAAGCTTCTTTCGCTGAAACGGCTGCCAGTGAGACTGAAACCAAGACGGCTTCTGAGACTACGACGTCAGAAACGCTTACTACGACCACTAAAGCCGTGTCCGAAACCAAGAAATCTACACCAACTCCCAAAGAGACAAAGAAAAAGAAACCGACCAGTACACCCAAACCGGCTGTAACAAAAGCTCCTACCAAAGCTCCTACCAAGAAGCCTACCACAAAGCCAGTAGTTAAGCCTAAGACATCTAAGACTCCTACAAAGAAGCCTACACCTGTACCTTCTAAGGGTTATGCAATGGTTAAGTTTAGCTTTACAGTAACAATGAGAGATAAGGATGAAAACGGTAAGTATATTAAGCACTCCTTTACAAAGAACATTAAATGCGTCACAACTAAGTATCATTCTAAAAAGACAGGTGATTATGAAGCTTGCGAAAATGGTGCTGCAACTAAAGCTGTTAAAGCTGAAGTTGGTTCTAACTTTAGAAATTATAGCGGTTATAAAGTAAAAGTAGTTGAATTCCTCAACTAACAGTTTGTAATAATTTAATAAAGAAGCCACTCAGAAATGGGTGGCTTTTTCATGCGCGGATTTTCGGATTGCCCGAAAAGCGCTCCAAGTTAACACTGTGATCGATATCAGATCAGATGTGGAGATATACATTTTCAACAGAGTACAATCTATTTACTTTTGAGGTCAAATTATCTATTATTCTAATGTTTGTTTAAATCTTTAATTAAAGGAGTGTAATTATGGATATTTCACCACTTCAGAAGGCAAGATATGAGTATCAGCCTAAGCTTCCCGGCATGCTCAGGAACGGCATTTCCGAGATCTCCGTACAGGAAGGCGCTGCTACACAGAGTGTTGCAGATCAGGACCAGATCAAGGCTCTTTTCCCTAACACATACGGCAAGCCCGAGATCACATTCGTTAAGGGCGCAAACACATCAGCTGCTAAGAAGCAGGTTGTAGGTGTTATCCTTTCAGGCGGCCAGGCTCCGGGCGGACACAACGTCATCTCCGGTCTTTATGACGCTCTTAAGGCTGCAAATCCTGAGAATAAGCTCCTCGGCTTCAAGAAGGGACCTGACGGACTTCTTAAGAACGACTATGTTGAGTTCGACGACAAGTTCATCGACGCATACAGAAATACAGGCGGTTTCGACATCATCGGTTCCGGCAGAACAAAGCTCGAGACAGAAGAGCAGTTCAACACTGTTGCTGAATATGCAAAAGAGAACGGCCTCACCGCTATCGTAATCATCGGCGGCGACGACTCCAACACAAACGCAGCTACTCTCGCTGAGTACATGGCTGCTCATAACACAGGCATCCAGGTCATCGGCTGCCCCAAGACGATCGACGGCGACCTCAAGAACGAGGATATCGAGGCTTCTTTCGGTTTCGACACAGCTACTAAGACATATTCCGAGCTCATCGGCAACATCGAGCGTGACGCTAACTCCGCAAAGAAGTACTGGCACTTCATCAAGGTCATGGGACGTTCCGCTTCCCACGTTGCTCTTGAGTGCGCTCTTGAGACACAGCCTAACATCTGCCTCATCGGTGAGGAAGTTGCAGCTAAGAAGATGTCTCTTTCTGACATCACAAACCAGATCGCTGATTCCGTTGAGAAGAGAGCAGCTAACGGCGACAACTTCGGTGTTGCCATCATTCCTGAGGGTATCGTAGAGTTCGTTCCCGAGTTCTCCGCTCTCATCGCTGAGATCAACGAGCTGTTAGCAGGCGAGAAGACAGCACAGTTCAACGCTCTTCCTGACTGGAACGCTAAGTACGAGTTCATCAAGGCAGGCCTTTCTGCTGACGCTTTCAAGGTTTTCGACATTCTTCCCCAGGGCATCCAGCAGCAGCTCTTCCTCGAGAGAGACCCTCACGGCAACGTTCAGGTATCCCTCATCGAGTCCGAGAAGCTCTTCTCTGAGATGGTCAAGAACGAGCTCGCAAAGAGAAAGGAAGCAGGCACATACAAGGGTAAGTTCGGTGCTCAGCATCACTTCTTCGGTTATGAGGGCCGCTGCGCATTCCCTTCAAACTTCGACGCTGACTACTGCTATTCATTAGGCTTCAACGCTTTCATGCTCATCCAGTACGGCTTCACAGGTTACCTTTCCAAGGTTTCCAACATCAGTAAGCCCGCTGACGAGTGGGTTGCAGGCGGTATGCCCATCACAAAGATGATGAACATGGAGAGAAGAAACGGTAAGGACAAGCCGGTTATCCGCAAGGCATTGGTCGAGCTCGACGGCAAGCCGTTCAAGTACTTCGAAGCTAACCGTGAGAAGTGGGCAGTCGAGACTTGCTTCACATTCCCGGGTGCTATCCAGTACTTCGGACCCTCAGACGTTTGCGACCGTACAACAGTCACACTCGCACTCGAGAAGGGCTGATATCTTATCAGTAATTGAATTATCAAGGGGCAGTTCCGCAAGGGGCTGCCTCTTTCATTGGGTTACGCGGATTATTCGTGGGCGCGGGGGCTTTTCGTGAATTTGAGCAGCGATTCACGAAAAGCTTCACGGAAAGGAATGTTTTCGTGACAGAAATCGTGAATCTGAACCGAAATTCACGAAAAGCTTCACTGAAAGAGGCGTTTTCGTGACGAAAATCGTGAATCGACGGAAATCCATGCGATTTGTCCCGTTTTGAGTGCAGTTTTTCCCTAGCAGGAATAATGCTATGTATAATAAAATTATTTTACGGAGAATGAACCGTTAAAGCAGGGATAGATCTATATGGCAACACTGAAGAGCTACACATGTACAAAGTGCGCAGGGATCCTGATGTTTGATGCTGATCAGGAGATCCTTGATTGCCCTTTTTGCGGAAACAGATACGACATAGTTGAATTTCATGCAGATGAAGTCCTTGACCAGGCTAATGCGTGTCTTAGGCAGGGATCGTTTTCGGCTGCAAAAGAGAAGTTCGGTCAGGTCCTCGACAATAATCCCCGAAACTTTGACGCGCTCCTGGGAACCGTACTCTGCGCGCTCAAAATGGATTCTGCCGAAAGGCTGGAAAACTGCGACAACCTTGCAGGCGGCGATCTGACCGAAGCGAAGAAAGCGGCATTAAGAGCCAAGAGGCTTTCGGTAAATGAGAAAGCGGATTATTTCGAAAGGCTGTTTTCGCTTATCGGCGACTATGAGAAGATCCTCAAATTCGAACGGGAAAAGCGGGAACTGTTATCCGGTGATACCAGGAATGAGCTTAACGAAAAGCAGCTCCGTGATTTTCGGGAGTTCCGTTCCGATGAACGCTGGGCGAGCTTCAGGGGACTTCCCGGGTTGCTTAAAATTCTGGGCTTTATTATGTTTATTAATGTTGCCACTTGTTTGGGCCTTTATATAAATCCTACGCTTGGAATCGTTAATTTCTTTATATGCATTGGCGTCGTAATCCTGCTTTTCATCTTGATGTCCAGAAGAGACAGGAAGTTCGATGCGGCTTATGATCCTGCTTTTGAATATAAAAAAAGAATAAATAACAGAATAGATGAGCATGACAGGGCTTATTCGGCAGCTTACCGCGAGATGGAAGAACTTGAGGGTGAGTTTGCACCTGAAGAAAAAGCGGCGCAAAGCGTTTCAGAGAGTGGGACTGCATCCGGCACTGATACGGATGCCCCGGAGGATGTCATCTGCGACAAGTGTGGTGCCACGTTAGGTCTCGACAAGAATAAGCACGTATATCAATGTGATCACTGCGGCGTTGCATACGGTGTCTCGCTATTTTTCGGAATGCCACTGGAGAAGGCTTTGAATTCGATCAACACTGGAAACTATAAAGATGCCGGACTGAGGTTTTCCAGCGTTCTCATGACCGATCCTTCGGATTTTGAAGCACTCTTGGGAAAGATCCTTTGTGCGGGTAAATGGACAAAAGTCAGCGGTATCAGGATCACGGATGAGCCTGATGAAGCTGAACTCCAATCTGTCAGATCTCTTGTTGAAGAGGCCGTAAAGCATGCTTCTGACAAAGACAAGCCGTATTTCAGGAAAATGGAAGAACTCGTGTCATATTTTGAGCCGTACAGGGAAAACAGCGAACTTCTTGAATCACTGAACAGCAAGGTCACCGACATGGAGGTCAGAGCCGATGTTTATGCGACGGCATTTGCAGGAGCCAATTATGACGATAAGTTCAAAGCTGAAAGACAACAGCTCGTCAACAAGACTTTTCCCGCGCAGGTTAAAAAGAAGAAGCTCGAGGGAGAGTTTGAAGACATATTGAATGACTTGACTGAAGAACGGAGAGAAAGCCGTCTCGTCAAATAAACATACTTAAGCGAATGCTGACAAGTAAAAATACTTGACACTGCTCTGACTCTTTGTTATTATTCTGTGGTCGTATTCGGAGGAGAACTGCGCCCGTATGAAGGAAAAGTCAATCAGGACAGGCATTTTGCTTGATTTTTACGGGAATCTCCTGACCGACAGGATGCGCGAGGCATGCGAGAGCTACTACTATGAAGACTTGTCGCTCGCCGAAATCGCTGAACTCCAGGGGATTTCCCGGCAGGGAGTGCACGATACGATAAAGCGCGCTGAGAAGGAACTTGAGTCATACGAGGATAAGTTAGGGCTCATGGGACTTTTCGAGAAGAACAAGGCAAGGGCACAGAAAGCCCTTGAGCTGATAAATAGCGGTGATACCGGCAAGGCCGCCGCGGAACTTGAAGAACTGATAGAGGAAATGTAACAAGGTGTTTGAGAGCCTTTCGTCAAAACTGCAGAACATAACGGCTAAGATGCGCGGCAAGGCACGCGTAACCGAAGCTGACATCAAGGACATGATGCGTGAGATCCGCATGGCCCTCCTTGAAGCAGACGTTAACTACGGTGTCGTAAAGCAGTTCGTAGCTGAGATGAGCGAGAAGTGCAAGGGCGCTGACGTCATGCAGTCTCTCACTCCCGGCCAGCAGATCGTTAAGATCGTCAGAGAATCTCTCACGGAGCTCCTCGGAGGCGAGATGGGATCTGACAAGCTTTTGTCTTCCTCTTCAGGTTTTAATACGATAATCCTTTACGGTCTCCAGGGTGCAGGTAAGACCACCACGGCTGTTAAGCTCGCCAAGCTCCTCAAGGCTGACGGAAAGAAGCCGATGGTCGTTTCAGTCGACGTTCACAGACCGGCAGCTGCAGGACAGCTCAAGGTTTTAGCCGATGCAGTCGGAGTTGACTGCTATATCGATCCTGAAGAAAAGGACGCTATCAAGATCGCAAGAGACGGTGAAGGCAGAGCCAGATATATGCTCTGCAATTATCTGATCATAGATACCGCGGGTCGTACGGTCGTTGATGACGAGCTCATGGGTGAGCTCAAGGACATCAGCAGCACCGTTAATCCCACCGAGAAGCTCCTCGTAGTCGATGCGATGATCGGTCAGGAAGCCGTCAACGTTGCCCAGACATTTGAGGAAGCAATCGGCATGGACGGCTTCATCATGACGAAGCTTGACGGTGACGCAAGAGGCGGTGCCGCGCTGTCCATCAGAAAGCTTACGGGCAAGCCGATCAAATATATCTGTACGGGCGAAAAGGTTGATGCGATAGAGCAGTTCCATCCTCAGCGCATGGCTGACAGAATCCTCGGAATGGGTGACGTCGTAAGCCTTATCGAGAAGGCCCAGAGCAACATCGACGAGGAAGAAGCCATCAAGTCGATGGAGCGCATGATGAGCAGCGGATACAATCTCGACGATCTGTATTCGCAGTTTGCGCAGATGAAGAAAATGGGTTCGTTAAAGGATCTCGTAGGAATGCTTCCCGGTGCTGCCGGAAAGGTTTCGGATGAGGATCTTGACGATAAGATAATCGACCGCCAGATGGCGATAATCACGTCAATGACCAAGAAGGAGAGAAGAGTCCCTTCGATCCTTAACGCGAGCCGCCGCAAGAGGATTGCCGCGGGCGCAGGCGTAGAGGTCTCTGACGTCAACAAGCTCATCACCCAGTATGAGCAGACCGCCAAGATGATGAAGCAGTTCAGCAACGGCAAGGGCGGCTTCAAGATGCCCAAGGGCTTTGCCAAGCAGGCCGCGAAGATGGGCATGGGCGGAATGGGCGGCATGAAGGGAATTCCTTCCGACATGCAGCTTCCTGAAGGAATGGAGATGCCGTCGTCCGGCGGATTCGGAGGGCTTTTCGGAAGAAAGAACACTGATTCCGATGAAGGTGCCTACACTCCCACGGGAAGAAGAGACCGCAAGAAGAAGCGCAAGGGCAGAAGATAACTTAAGGTGACTCCCGCGGATATTCCCGCGTAGATCATAAAAACAAAAATATTTTTCCGGAGGAAAAGAAAATGGCAGTAAAGATTCGTTTAAGAAGAATGGGTAAGAAGAAGGCACCTTTCTATCGTGTCGTCGTAGCTGATTCCAGATACCCCAGAGATGGTCGTTTCATCGAAGAGATCGGTACTTATGATCCCATGAAGGCAGAGGACTCTGTTATTATCGATGCAGAGGCTGCTAAGAAGTGGATCGGCAACGGTGCTCAGCCCACTGATACCGTTAAGTCCCTCCTCAAGAAGCAGGGCATCATCTGAGGTACTTAAAAATGGACGATTTATTGGTTTATATCGCCAGGGAACTGGTGAATAATCCCGATGAGGTCAACGTCAAGAAGACCGAGCGCGGAAATACCGTTATTTTCGAGCTCTCAGTCGCACCTGACGACACAGGCAAGATCATCGGAAAGAACGGAAAGAGGGCTCAGGCCATCCGTTCGATAATGAAGGCGAAGTACCTCAAAGAGGGCAAGCGCGTCATTGTCGACATTGTCGGCTGATACTCTTGGAAGATCTGATAGTTACAGGAAAGATAATTGGCGCGCACGGCGTCCGCGGGGAGATCAAAGTGTTTCCCCTGACGGATGATGCGCGCCGTTTCCTAAAAATGAAGAGGTGTTTCCTGACGGGCCCCAAGCTTGAGGATCCCAAGGAGACTTCTGTGGTTTCCGCAAGGCTCGACAAGGGCATAGTCCTGGTCATGCTCGAAGGATTAAATGACCGCGATAAGGCTCAGGCGCTTCACGGCCGCTATATATCCGTTTCGAGAACTGATGCGGTGCCCCTTCCTAAGGGCAGGTATTACACGGCCGACCTTATCGGAATGACCGTCACCGATGACGAAAAGGGCGAGCTAGGCAAAGTCTCCGACTGCATCGAGGCGGGAAGCGGGCACATCCTTTCGATCAAGCGCAAGGGCAAGAAGGAACTGCTTATCCCGTTCGTGAAAGAGTATTGTTATGACGTTTCCGTCGAGAACGCGGCCATTAAGTGCAGGCTTCCCGAAGGACTCTACGAGCTGTACGAGTAAGTCTTTAATAGTAAAAGAATAACCGTTATGTTAAAATCTTCCCGGAATTTCAGCAAGGGAGGATTTTTTCATGGGCAGAGGCGGCGGAGGCGGCAGCTCACATCACAGCTCACATCATTCGAGCAGCCATTCCCATTCAGGCGGTTCATCGAGATCGTCTTACAGGTCATCAGGCTCATCCTACAGATCATCAGGTTCATCTTACAGGTCTTCTTATTCGCATCATTCAGGCGGATCGCATTATTCGGGCGGTTCCGGCGGCTCAGGCGGCCGTGGATGCGGATGTTCGAGAATCTTCAGCATTATCCTGATCTTCCCGATGCTAATTATCATGGGAATCTTTTATGGCGTTTTTGAAAGCGGCGATATCAGCACTTTTTTCAAGATCGAGAGGTCAACTATCCAGAGAGAAGCTTTGCCTTCAGATAAGTGCCAGGCGATAGACAAATGGTACCGGGATGACTGGGGTGACTGGATCGACAAGAGCGGTGAAGCCGAAGCGGTCAAGTCAGGCCTTGAATATTTCTACAATAAGACCGGCGTACAGCCTTATCTCTGGATCATGGGCGAAGAAGGCAAGGACTACATGTCCGAGGGCAGCCTTGAAGAGCTGGGCGACGAGACGTACAAGGAGATGTTCGGCAATGACGAGGGCCATCTTCTCGTTATCTTCCGCGAATATCCCAATGCTTCGAGCAACTATATCTGCACCGTAACGCCGGGCTCAGATGCCGAGACAATAGTAATGGATGAACAGGCAAGGGAGATCCTGCTTGATTACATCGATTTCTTCTATACGAATGAAGACCTTAATGAGGGCCAGTTCTTCAAGAATGCTTTCATGAGGGCAGGCGACCGCATCATGATCAAGCAGATGACAACGAAGCAGATCGTAATGATCATCGTAGTCGTCTTAGTCGTGGTTATCGGAATCATCATTGTCGCTTCCATCATCCGTAAGAAGAAAGTTGCCGTCGCAAAGCAGAAGGCATTGCAGAAGCAGGCTGAAGCGCAGCAGGCAAAAGCGGTTGCAGAGCAGAAGCAGACCGAATTCAATCAGCAGAAATATAACGATGAGCTTGAGACGCAGTTTGTTGCCGTCGAGTGTCCCAACTGTGGTTCCACCGGCAACAAGATCAGAAGGACGACCGTAGGTTACTGTCCCTTCTGCGGCACTGCCATCAAGGTAGATGAAGATGGCAAAGTATCATTCATAAACAGGGATCAGCCAACGACATGAACTTCTACGTAGCGACATTATTTCCCGAGCAGGTGACTTCGTACTTTAATACGAGCATAACGGGACGCGGAATCGCCAAGGGCGCGATCTCTCTGGAATGCATACAGATGAGGGATTACGCCCCCAACACCTACGGTCGTGTTGATGACACGATCTACGGCGGCGGTACCGGCATGATGATCAGGTGCGAACCTGTTTACGGCGCTTATCAGAAGGCGTGCGAGCTTGCAGGCGAAAAGCCTTACACGGTGTACATGTCTCCCAAGGGCAATGTTTTCAATGAGAAAAAGGCTCATGAGCTTGCCGGGCATAAGAACCTTCTCGTCATCTGCGGCCACTACGAAGGAATAGACGCGCGCGTTACCGACATGATCTGCGATGAGGAGATCTCGATAGGAGATTACGTCCTGACAGGTGGGGAGACCGCAGCGATCGTCGTTCTTGATGCAGTCGCAAGGTTAGTTCCCGGAGTTCTCCCAAACGAGGAGGCTTATACATCGGAATCCCATACCGGCAATCTTCTTGAAGCGCCCCAGTACACGATGCCCGCCGAGTGGAACGGAGTGATCGTGCCGGAGATATTGAGAAACGGCAACGACGCGCTCATCGGAGGGTACAACAGGACAGCGGCATTGCTGGATACCATGAAGAGAAGACCCGACCTTTTCGATAAGGAAGTAGTCTCTGAAGAAGACTGGGAAAAGATGCTTGCCTTTGAAAAAGGGTTGTGATAAACTTTTTCAGTTTTATCAGGATGGTCCTCTGCCCACATCCAGGCACGAACATCTGCAGGAAAGTGAGGAAAAGACAAAATGGATTTAGTAAAAGTTATCGAGAGTGAGAATATCAAGAATAACTACCCTGAAGTTGAGGTCGGTGACTATGTAAAGGCACACCTCAAGATCAAGGAAGGTGCTAAGGAGCGTATCCAGGTTTTCGAAGGATATGTTATCGCAAGAAAGGGCGCAGGACTTTCAGAGTCTATCACGATCCGTCGTGTTTCTTACGGCGTTGGCGTTGAGAGAATTCTTCCTGTTAACAGCCCTAAGATCGACCACATCGACGTTGTACGTAAAGGTAAGATCAGAAGAGCTAAGCTCTATTACATCCGTGACCGTCAGGGTAAGGCAGCAAAGATTCAGCAGAAGCTGTAATATGCGGATCAAATGCAAAAACAAAGGGATGTCTCAAGTGCTTGAGGCATCCTTTTTTATTGGCTGACCGCCAAATGTTTTTGTGAAGGCATTTGTACGCCGCTTTTTGGGGGCGTAAACTTTTCCGTAAACATTCCGGTCTGATTTTTTACGCCAAAGTTTACATCCGTTCACATGTAAACTTTCCCGTAAACATTTGGCGGAAAAAGTTTACGCCAAAGTTTACGGAGCATCGCGTGACTAAGGATCGTTCAGCGGTAGAACTTCACGATGATGTTGTTGTCTTCCATGAACTTGCCTATCTGTCCCCAATACTTTGTGGGGATGATGAGGGCACGTGACTTGTCGGTTGCGAAAACACCT
>SVJC01000055.1 GCA_015069215.1 Oscillospiraceae bacterium | reverse complement strand
CCCGGTAACTGTCCTGGTAGCCGTTTTGCTCCTTGCCGCGGGAGGCAAGGCTGCGATCAAAGGGGACGCTGCAATAGCGATGCTCTCGGTAAGCGCACTGGCTTTCGGGTACCTTTTGTTTAACGTTTTCCCGACTTCATCGAATCTTGCGGGAGACGTCTGCAGCACGCTTTTCGGCTCGATGTCGCTCCTCACGCTTTCCAAGGATCAGGTGCTTTTGTGCTTTGTCCTCTCGGTGATCGTGGTGATCGTGTTCATTCTTTTCTATAACAAGATATTCGCGGTGACCTTCGATGAGACTTTTGCCAAGGCGACAGGCGTCCGCACAGGCGCATATAATCTCCTGATCGCAGTCATAATAGCGGTGATCATAGTCCTTGCGATGAACCTGGTCGGATCGCTCCTGATCTCGGCTCTGGTAATCTTCCCGGCGATGGCATCCATGAGGGTGTTCAAGAGCTTCAAGGCGGTAACTGTTTCATCCGCAGTGTTCTCGGTAGTTTGCGCTATCGCCGGCATGATCATCTCGATCATCGCAGGCACACCTGTAGGCGCAACGATAGTTGCCTGCGATGCCGTTATGTTCGGAGTTTTCTGCGCTGTTGGAGCTATAAGACAGTAAACTGTCCGTCAGAGCATCCTTGCTCTTCTTGTTGATTCGTTCCTCTTACGCTTTATCATGTTGGCCCTGACGACCAATGCAACCACTATCAGCACGAGTATCATGCCCGAGAGTGCGGCAAACATTATGAGGATACGCCTGACATCCGTCAGATGGGTCTTCTTTTTAGGATTGATCTCGATCACGCCGGCTTTCTGCTCGATCTTTACCACGAGCTTTCCGACAACGTATGTCTTATCTGAATAGATCTTGCAAAGAGGGATCTCGAGAGTCTGCTCCTCAGCCTGCGAATCGATAACGGTCTTGGATAAGTCGATCTTGTTGGTGGAACCGAGCTGTGCGCGGCTGGAAGTCGTAGTGACAAAGCCTGACAGAGCGGCCTTCTGCTCGGAAATGTAGAGGTTGGTCTCAGACATCAGTCTTTCCATCTGGTTTCTGGTGTCGTTGATGATGGGCGTGAATTCAGCCTCGGTGATGGGGACCGTCGTGAAGTTCGTATAGCCGAAGTCGAAGAGCTTGATCATGTCCCTGTATCTGGAAGTGGAGCTTCCTGCGTTGAACAATACGCCGATCAGGGTGCGGCCGTCCTTCTTGGCTGCTGCGCAGAGAGTGTTTCCGGCGGAATCCGTAAAACCTGTCTTGCCGCCCACATAGTAGTCGTATTTGAAGTCCGCGGTGCTTATGAACCTGTTGGCGTTGGTAAGCTCCCTGGTGCTGCTGTATTTGTTTGTGGCGCTTATCTTGTAGGTATAAGTCTTTGCGATCTGGGAGTAGATAGTGTTGGTTACGCATTCGTTGAGGATAAGGCTCAGATCGTAAGCTGTCGTAAGGTTATCAGGCTTTGCATAACCGAAGCAGGAGGTGAAATGGGTGTTCCTGCAGCCGAGTTCTTCAGCCTTCTCGTTCATCACCTTGCAGAAATCGGCCTCTGTGCCGGCCATGTGCATTGCAAGCACGATGCAGCAGTCGTTTGCGGACTTGAGGACTGCTGCGTAGATGAGATCTTTTACCGTGATCTCTTCGCCTTCCTGAAGGCCCAGACGGACATAATCCTTTTCGAGGTTTTCTATTTCCTTGGCCATTGCCGAGTTGACGGTTATGGTCGTATTCATGTCAAGACGCTCCAAAGCAAGGAGGATCGTCATGACCTTGGTCATGGAAGCAGGCTCTTTCTGGGTCTCATAGTCTTTGCCGACGAGGATCGCACCGCTTGTGGCGTCGTAGAGTATGAATGCTGCCGCGTTTATGGTAGGCCAGTCATCGTGCTTCTCGTTGAGAAGGTCGGTCTGCTGTTCGTTCTGGGTGATGATCCCGTCATCGGGGTTATCAGGATATATATCGTCTGCCGCAACATTAGATGCGAAGACGGAAAGCATCAGCACGCCTGCGAGCAGGGCGGAGCTGATCGTTTTGATTGTTGATTTTATAATGCCGGACATTAGGTTCCCCTTTAAGTTTTGACTCGTATATTCTATATCTTAAATTAAAAAATACAAATTCCTTCTTATCCGCGGTTTTTCTTGTATAATTAGCAAGGAAAATCGTGAGGTCAGCTAATGAGTGTAATTAAAGTAGACAGTTCAGAAAAGCTTGGATTTGACAGAGCAATAGAGGAACTCAGAGGATATTTCTCCGTTCTTTCAGAGAACAAGGGCCGTTCTTTGACCTATAATCTCCTGACTTACGGGTGCCAGTTAAATGAGGCCGACAGTGAAAAGCTCGCCGGCATGCTCTCTGAGATGGGACTCGAAAAGAGCGGAAAAAGCGGTGAGCTTTCACCCGCTGACGTGGTAATAATGAACACGTGCTCGGTCAGGGAGAATGCGGATAAGCACCTTTTCGGCAATTTAGGCGTATATAAGAGCTTCTGCAGATCTGGCGAGACTTCGGTCATCGCGGTCTGCGGCTGCATGATGAAGGTCCCCGAGAACGTTGAGAAGATCAGGACATCCTATCCTTATGTCAATCTGGTCTTCGATCCCCAGCAGCTCCACAGATTCCCGGTCCTTCTTCTGGAGGCCCTGAAAAAGGGTAAGAGGTCAGTCAGCATTTGCAGTGACGACTATATCGCAGAAGACAGCTATTTCCCGATAGAGAGGGAAAGAAAGTTCAGGGCACTGGTTCCCATCATGTACGGATGCAATAACTTCTGCACGTACTGCATCGTTCCCTATGCAAGGGGAAGAGAGCGTTCGAGGTCTTTTGGAGAGATAATGAAAGAACTTGAGGAACTTGCGTCCCAGGGTTACAGGGAAGTAATGCTCCTTGGCCAGAACGTCAATTCATACGGAAAGGGCAATGAGGACGGAAAGACTTTTGCGGACATTCTTGATGAGGCTTCAAAGATCACGGAGTTCTCAAGGATCAGGTTCATGTCTTCACACCCCAAGGATCTGTCTGACAGGGTTATCGATCTGATGGCAGAACGCCCCAATATCGAAAAGCATCTGCATCTTGCTCTCCAGTCCGGTTCTGATGAAGTCCTTAAGCGAATGAACAGGCCTTATACAGCCGAAGGTTACATGAAGATAGCGGATAACTTCAGGGCAAAGGTCAAGGGCGGTTCGCTTACGACGGACATTATCGTGGGATTCCCGGGCGAGACAGAGGAAGACTTCGTGAAGACTCTTGAGATCTGCTCAAGAGCTGCATTTGACGCATGCTTTACGTTCCAGTATTCGATAAGACCCGGCACGAAAGCCGCAACCTTCCCGGATCAGATCCCTGCCGATGTCGTAACCGAGAGATTCGGCAGGCTTACCGAACTTACAAATTCGCTAACCGAGGCTTCCTGCAACAGACTTGTGGGCCAGACAAAGGAAGTCCTTATCGAAGGGATAAGCAAGGCAGGCGGCGGAGTGTATTCCGGAAGGACCATAACCAATCATCTGGTCAATTTCACGATCCCCGAAGAGATCAGCAGTCAGGAAGGCTTCTGCGCTGATGCACTTGAGGGACGCCTTTGCAATGTCAATATTCAGTATTCCAGACCTTATTCGGTCGACGGAGTGATGGAGCGTTTTACGGATGGCAAATGAAGACGGGCTTTTAAGACTTGCTGACATGAAGACAGAAGATCTGTCTCCCATGATGCAGCACTATGCCGAGATGAAGAAACAGGTCGGAGACGCGTTCCTGTTCTACAGGCTCGGCGATTTCTACGAGATGTTCTTTGACGACGCGATCGAAGGAGCAAGGATCCTTGAGCTCGTCCTTACCAGGAGAGACTGCGGAAACGGACTTCGCGCCCCGATGTGCGGCATACCTTTCCATGCTTATCAGTCCTATGCGGACAAGCTCGTAAGCGAGGGAAGGAAAGTTGCCGTCTGTGAGCAGCTTGAAGACCCTGCGCTTGCCAAAGGCCTTGTAAAGCGCGGCATTATCAGGATCCTGACACCCGGGACCGTTACCGATGCCCTGGATGACAGAAAGAACAACTTTCTCATGAGCATCTGCTGTGTCGGATCGCAGTTCGGCGTTGCCTGCGCGGACATTTCCACGGGAGCTTTTGAAGCAACGCAGCTTACGCTTCCCGATAACAACGAGCACCTTATCAATCTGATCAGCAAGTACCAGCCTTCGGAGATCATCTGCAACCGCGCTTTTGAAGACTCTGTCTGCTGCCAGACGATCAGGACAGGCACAAACATAGTGATCACTTTCAGAAGCGACAGGGATTTCGCAAGGGACAGCATCGGCAAGACTGACATACGTCCCGATAATCTGAAGCTCTTCAGTGACCCGTCGCTTCTCATTTCCGCATGCGGCGCTCTTATCCTTTATGCGGCTGAGACGCAGACCGAGAAGGTTAAGCACATCAAGGACATCCATTGCTATAAGATCTCCGATTCCATGGAGCTCGACCACGCAACGAGGACCAACCTTGAGCTTACCCAGACTATAAGGGGTAAGACGAAGAGAGGTTCGCTCCTCTGGGCGATCGACCGTACTAAGACTGCCATGGGCGGAAGGCTCCTCCGCAAGTGGATTGAAGAGCCTCTCATATCGGTTCCCGCGATCAACAAGCGCCTTGACGCAGTTGAGGAAGCAAGGGACAAGTACATCGCAAGACAGGAGATAATTGAGAGCCTTTCAGGCCTTTACGACATTGAGCGTCTGGCAGGCAAGGTGTCGCTTGGCACATGCAACGCCAGGGACCTTCTGTCACTTCGTAATTCGCTTGCCAAGCTCCCGTTCGTAAAAGAACGCGTGGCTTCATTTTCAAAGGGCGTTTTCGCTGAGATCATCAAGCTTTTGGATCCCATGGAGGATATCTGTGAACTGCTCGAAAAGGGCATAGCCGATGAACCTCCAATTTCCGTTAAGGAAGGCGGGATAATCAAGCGCGGCTATAACGCTGAATGTGATGAGCTTAATGACATCGCGACCAATGCGAGGGAATACATCCTTCAGCTTGAAGCAGGCGAGCGCGAGAGGACCGGAATAAAGACCCTTAAGATAAGCTACAACAAGGTTTTCGGTTACTATATCGATATCCCGAAGAGCCAGTCTGACAAGGTCCCGGAAGAGTACGAGCGCAAGCAGACCCTTGTAAATAACGAGAGATACATTACTCCGCAGATCAAAGAACTCGAAGAGAAGATCATGTCCGCATCCGGCAGGAGAGTGGCACTTGAGTATGAGCTTTTCTCAGAGATCAGAGACAGGGTGCTTGCCGAATCAAAGAGACTTTTCGGAACCGCATCCGCTGTCGCAATGACCGACTGCATCACGGCCTTGGCAGAGCTTGCCGAGAGCGAGAACTACGTAAGACCTGAAGTCGAAATGTCGGAGGACATCGACATCAAGGCAGGAAGACATCCGGTAGTCGAGAAGATGATGGCCTCGGAGGGCAGCTCATTCGTTCCGAACGATATCGTCCTGGACAGCGAGAAGAGGCTCATGGTCCTGACAGGACCCAACATGGCCGGTAAATCAACATACATGAGACAGGCTGCCCTTATCGTTCTCATGGCGCAGATAGGTTCATTCGTACCTGCCGATTCCGCAAGGATCGGTCTTGTCGATCACATATTCACGAGAATAGGCGCATCAGACGACATTTCGACCGGACAGTCAACATTCATGGTCGAGATGAAGGAGATGTCTTACATATTGAAGAATGCCACGCGAAGAAGCCTTCTTCTCCTTGACGAGGTAGGAAGGGGAACGAGTACATACGACGGCCTTTCCATCGCGTGGGCTTCGATCGAGTACATCGTCGATCCCGGAGTCCTTTATGCGAGGACCGTTTTCGCAACGCACTATCACGAGCTGAACCAGATGGAAAGGCTTAACAGAGGCGTGTTCAACTGCCATGTTGAAGTCAGCGAGAACGACGGCAGCGTAAGGTTCCTCCATAAGATCTCATCGGGCGGAACTTCGGACAGCTACGGTATCGAGGTTGCCCGTCTCGCAGGACTTCCCGAGGCAGTCCTCAAGCGTTCTAAATCGATACTTTCTGAGCTTGAACGAATCGGAAAGTTCAAGGTCATGGGCAATACCGAAGAGACTCCGGGCGGCGGAACGCAGCTTTCTTCGGCTGCTATTCCGGGACAGGAATCTTTCTTTAATCCTGAAAATGTCATCTATCAGAAAGAGGACAAGATCAGGGGCATGATCAGAAACCTCGATGTATCGAGGCTGACTCCGATCGAAGCCATGAACATACTCTACGAACTCAACTCCATGGTGAAGGGAGAAGACGATGGGCAGAATTAATGTCCTGGACAGCCGCACCGCTAATGCGATAAAGGCCGGTGAAGTTATAGAACGGCCTGTTTCCGTTGTTAAGGAACTTTTGGATAACGCGATCGATTCCGGTGCAAGCAGGGTAAGGATCGAGTTCTCGGGCGGCGGTATCTCTTTGATCAGGGTAACCGACAACGGATGCGGAATGGACAGGGAGGATGCCGAAAAGGCTTTCCTGATCCACGCAACTTCAAAGCTCAAGACAATAGAAGACATATACGATCTTTCAACAATGGGATTCAGGGGCGAAGCCCTTGCATCGATAGCATCGTGCGCTGATGTCACGCTCACGACTTCCATGGGTGACAGCACGACCGGAACAAAGGTCACATATGAGGACGGAAACCTCAAGGACATCTCTGACATAAGCGCACCGCAGGGTACGACCGTTGAAGTCAGAAATCTCTTCAAGAACATTCCCGCAAGATACAAGTTCCTTAAGAAGGATTCGACCGAAGGAATGTATATCACCGGAATGGTCGAAAAGCTCTGCATAAGCAATCCCCAGATCTCCATTAAGCTGGTCAAGGACGGTGCCGTGCAGTTTACCACGCCCGGAACGGGTCTGGTCAAGGATGCGGTTTATGCGGTTTACGGCAAAGAGACGGCTTCAAATCTCGTTCCCGTAAGCTATCAGCAAGATGACCTCAGGATCGAGGGATTCACCGGAATTCCGCGCTTCGTCAGGGGCAACAGGGGACTTCAATGCGTCTATGTCAATGACAGGCTCATCCACAGCAAAACGATAACTGCCGCGATCGATGAAGCTTACAAGAACTCCGTTATGAAGAACAAATTCCCGGTGTGCTTCCTCATGATCTACTGCGCGCCCGGAACCGTTGACGTTAACGTCCATCCGCAAAAGGCAGAGGTAAAGTTCTCCTCTGATCAGGACGTGTTCAGACTTGTTTTGCACGGAATCAGGGAGGCGATTACCTCCAATGGGGCATCAGGCGGAATATTCAAGGGAATAGCGTCTGACGTTCAGGAATCCGAGCCGGCATCAGAGACAGAAACAACACCTGTTGAAGACAAGCAGCTCCGCTATGACATCAGCGCAGGCGGAAAGCTTTCCGGTGGTTTCCACCGCTTGAAAAGAGAGCCCGCAACAGTTCCTTCATCGGGAGATGCTGCTTCGGCAAATGAACTCCTCAAGATACTGGCAGGTTTCAAGCCCGATGCTTCAGTAGTAAGCGGACAGAAAGAAACCGTTGAGGTGCCTTCAGAACCGGTAAATGAAGTTGTTCCTGAAGTCCTGGAGATCGCTCCCGTAACAGCTGTTGAAGCCGAGAAAGAACAGACGGACATCGACAGGCTTGCCGGTGCAAGATTTACCGGAATCTTATTCAATACATACATTGTCATGCAGACAACGGATACATGCTATTTCGTTGATCAGCATGCGGCTCACGAGCGTGTTCTTTATGAGGAATTCATGGAGAAGAAAGCGCCCGGAAAAGATGCTGCCGTAAGTGAGCACATGCTCGTTCCTTCCGTAATGAAGTTATCCGCTTCCGACTATGCTTTTATCGAGGAAGCAATGGATAAGTTCACCGAGAACGGTTTTGAGATCGAGATGCTCGGAGACAGGGAGATCGCATTAAGAGCAGTGCCCATGGGAAGTGCGGACAAGGCCACTGAGATCTTTTCCGGTATCCTTACAGACCTCAAGCGCGAGATACCTGCCAAGACCGATATCTGGTACAGGCTTATCCAGACCACGGCATGCAAGGCTGCGATCAGGGCAGGCGACGTTATTACCGAGGAGCAGGCGCTTTCGCTTATCAACAAGATGACGAAGCTTGAAGACCCTTACCACTGCGCACACGGAAGGCCAACGTTTTTCAGCGTTTCGCGCAAGGACTTCGAGAAGAACTTCAAGAGAATAGTCTGATTTTATGATCGATCCGGGTCCTTATCTCGAAAAGTATGCTTATATCCCGATCGTTACCGGTCCTACGGCAAGCGGCAAGAGTGCTGCTGCTCTTGAACTGTGCAGAAGGTTCGGAGGCGAACTGGTATCCGCGGATTCCATGCAGATATATAAAGGACTGGATATAGGAACCGCAAAGGATTCTCCGGAAGAACGAGCTGAGATAGCTCATCACCTGACTGACATCATTGAGCCGGGCGAGGACTTCTCGGTCTTCGATTTCGTGAACCGGGCAAAAGAAGCTATCAGCGATATCTTAAGCCGCGGCAAGCTTCCCGTTGTCTGCGGAGGAACCGGACAATACATATCTGCGCTTATGTTCGGGATCGACTACGGCGAAGAGGATGATCAAGAGACCCGCGAAGCCGAAGAATACTACTACGGCATTTTGGAAAAGGAAGGAAAAGACAGCCTCTATAAGCTTTTAGAAGAATCTGATCCGGAAGCAGCTGAAGCAATCCACCCGAACAATGTAAGAAGGGTAGTGCGCGCATTGGCTGTCAGGAAAGCAACAGGCGTCAGCTTTTCCGAGAAAAACAAAAGATCGAAACTTGAAGGCCCTGCTTTCAATTTCAAGGTATTCATGCCTGATGTCGACAGGGCGGTTCTGTATGACAGGATAAACCGCAGGGTAGAGATAATGATCGATCGGGGACTTGAAGACGAGGCAAGAAAGCTCTGTCAGAATCCCAGGGCCAAAGGTACGACCTGCTTTCAGGCCATCGGATATAAAGAATTCGAGAAATACTTTGAAGGCAGTGAAGACATATCTGAAACGATATACAAAATAAAGCTGGGTTCGCGTCACTATGCGAAGCGCCAGCTTACCTGGTTCAGACATATGGGAATTGATATTGAGACCATCCCGTCAGGCAGTGCGGAAGCACAATCTGAATTCATTGCGGACAGGTGCAGAATATCAAAAATTAATTAAAATATCTCAAATCTTTTACACAAAGTCTCACATTTCGACACATAAGGCTGATATCCTTGAAATCATCAGGGAGCGCCTGATAAATTAGTTGTGTCACAGCTTTGACAGAGCGCTATATCTTTAGAAAGGAGGGTAGATCCTAATTAATATTGTATCTGTGCAGACCGACTACTTTGCCCAGGATCTTGCAGCCTTCCTTGTTGAAGGGTATAGGTGAGTAGTTATCATTCTCAGGGAACAGATAAGGTTTCCCGTCTTTCTTCCCAAATCTCTTAACCGTTGCTTCATCATCGATAAGCGCAGCGATAATGTCACCCTCGTCGCAGAAGTTCTGCTTACGGACGAGGATGTAATCACCATCCAATATATGGGCGTTGATCATACTGTTGCCTTTGACCTTGAGCATGAAGCATTCGGCATCACCGATCACTGATTTGCTGACAAAGAAGCGGTCGCTGTAGTCTTCGGAAGCAAGGATAGGAACACCTGCTGTGATCTTTCCGACGCAATATACCGGTCTGCAGTCATTCAAAGAAGTAACCTTGGGGGCGGGTTCATCTTCGTACTGTTTAATAATGATGGCTCTTCTCAGTCCGGGTCTGTATTCGATCCTTCCTTCGTTGTCCAGTTCCTTCAGATATGTGTGGACGGAAGAGGTGGACTTGAGACCGACTCCGGCGCATATATCGCGGACGGATGGAGATATCTGATTGACTTTGATGTAGTCGCAGATGTAATCGTAAACTCGTTCGATGGATTTGTTGTCGCTGAAACGGGCCATTTTGCGCCTCCAAACATATTTTCTATAAAGCTATTCTATCCATTATTGGCATTTGTGTCAAACAATTGTTTGTATGAACGGGAGGGCATACTGCATTATGAAAAAATCTGATAACGTTATAAAAAGCCTTACTGAAAAGGAACTCAAGACATACCTGCTCCTCAAGCTGAATTCCATGTACAGCGACGCTAATCTGGATGCCGACAAGACCGCAGCTTATCTGGAAGAGATCAGGAAAACAAGTGAAGATAAGCGCAGGCTTATGATGAATGTCTATGCAGAGTACTACGCACCGGCAAAGGTCACCGATTATTCGGGACTTCCTAAGCGCGAGTGCGACATGACAGGTGAGATGCTCGATTTTTCCTCGGGGTTTGACAAGTTCATTGCCTCAATAGAAGAACAATATAACATTATCGTTAAACAAAAGCGTGAGGCGGTCGCTCTTCTTTCTCTTGTGTTGTCCTTGAAGCAGCCTTATTCCAAACTTCTTTATTTCCGGTACTACAAGAAGATGAGCACGAAGGAGACCTGTGCCGAAATGCATATCGGCAGATCCACGCTGTTCAGAAAGAGGGAAGTTGCCTTAAGCGAGCTGTCGAAGGTGTTTGCGTCTCATAATCATATAAAGGTATTGGCTGATTCATAATGTTTCTTCTTTGAATATCGTTATAATGATATAATTAGCGAATCAATGAAGAAAGGCGGCGCGATATTTGGCTACCGGCGACAGAAAGACATCCGATATCATATCTGATTTCCTGGGCGCATCATGGCGTGCAACGGTCAGAGTCGTCAAGAGCATTCCGTCAAGGATCATCGGCAAGATCAAGAAGATCTGGCGTGAATTCCGCGACAGGCCGCCGCGCAAGGATATCAGCAGGGTATATACGGTAGTCGGCTATACCACCCGCAAATTCGTTGATGAGAGATATAATGCCGAACGAAGGATGATGATATTGAGAAGAGGACTTCTCGCACTTATATTTTTCCTTTTGTTATTCATAGTATTGGACCGCACCCTGTCTATATTGAATTATAACGAGATCAAGCAGATGTTCGGCTTCAGCTCGTGGACGGAACTTATGAAGAACGATCCGTTCTCTGACCGCAAAGAGACTGAGCAAACGGCTCCGGCGGTAACAGCCACTACCGTGGCGGCCACGGCAACAAAAACAGAGTGAGACTTAAAAATGAAAGTTCGGATATTCGAACTTTCATTTTTTAATTTTCTCTTGCATGACTGAAAAGCTTGTATTATTATTTACCCGTTATAGATTTCCCGTGTGTTGTTATGCAGAGCGATCATAACCAAAAATGAATATTTTGGCTCTCGAACTTGCAAAAAACGGAGCCGTAAAAGAAAGGCGGTAACTTTATGGATTACACAATTGAGAATGAGTATCTGAACGGTCTCATGCAGAAGGTTATGGCTAGGAATGCCAACGAGCCGGAGTTCTTCCAGGCTGTTTACGAATTCCTTAACTCTATTGCTCCTGCACTTCCTGTTCACCCTGAGCTTATCGAGAAGCAGGTTCTTGAGAGAATCGTAGAGCCTGAGCGTACGATCATGTTCAGAGTCGCTTGGATCGACGACAGCGGCAAGATTCAGGTTAACCGTGGTTACAGAATCCAGTTCAACAGCGCTATCGGACCTTACAAGGGAGGCATCAGACTTCATCCCTCAGTAAACCTCAGCATCCTTAAGTTCCTCGGCTTCGAGCAGATCTTCAAGAACTCACTCACAGGTCTCCCCATGGGCGGCGCCAAGGGTGGTTCCGACTTCGATCCTAAGGGCAAGTCTGACAACGAAGTCATGGCTTTCTGCCAGAGCTTCATGAGAGAGCTTTACAGACATATCGGACCTGACCTCGACGTACCTGCAGGCGACATCGGAACAGGTGCAAGAGAGATCGGCTTCATGTTCGGTCAGTACAAGAAGATCGTTAACGAGTTCTCAGGCGTTCTTACAGGCAAGAAGCTCAGCTTCGGCGGTTCACTTGCAAGAACTGAGGCTACAGGCTATGGTCTCTGCTACTTCGTAAACGCTCTCCTCAAGGAGAAGATGAACACATCCTTCGAAGGTAAGACAGTTGTTATCTCCGGTTCAGGAAACGTTGCCATCTATGCTACAGAGAAGGCTCAGCAGCTCGGCGCTAAGGTCGTTGCACTTTCTGACTCCAACGGTTATGTTTATGATCCTGAGGGCATTAAGCTTGACATCGTTAAGGACATCAAGGAAGTTAAGAGAGGCCGGATCAGCGAGTATGCTGAGAGAGTTCCTTCCGCTAAGTACACAGCTGATGAGAACGGCTCTAAGGGCATCTGGACAATTCCTTGCGACATCGCTCTTCCTTGCGCTACACAGAACGAGCTTAACCTTGATTCTGCTAAGGCTCTCGTTGCTAACGGCGTAAAGGTAGTAGGTGAGGGCGCTAACATGCCTACAACACTCGATGCTACCAAGTTCCTCCAGGAGAACGGCGTATTCTTCACACCCGGCAAGGCTTCCAACGCCGGCGGTGTTGCTACATCCGGTCTTGAAATGTGCCAGAACAGCGCACGTCTTTCCTGGTCATTCGAGGAAGTTGACGCTAAGCTCAAGAGCATCATGGAGAACATCTTCCACACTGTTGATAAAACAGCTACTGAAGTCGGCTGCGAGAACAACTTCGTTGTCGGCGCTAACATCGCAGGTCTCCTTAAGGTTTCTGACGCTATGATCGCTCAGGGCTGCATCTGATAGACTGATAAAACTGATAAAAACGGCCTGTCCTCGTTTGAGGGCAGGCTTTTTTAATGAATATTTGCGAGTTAAACAAAAAATTACGGTAAGATTACCAATTTTAGGCAATTTGTCCATTTCTCGATAATTAAATTGGAAATAATCACAGAGGTGATATAATACTACTGCTTTTTATCAATAAAATTGGCAGTTTATGTGCAAAAAGGCTTTATTCCGCCGCATAAACTGAAGAATATATCGGGGGATGACCTAAATGAGCAAGACAGTAGCGACCTGTATAGCAGAGACTAATCAGGAACAGAATAAACCGCAGGAGAACGTTTTCTTTCTGACGCTTTCACGCAAGATCGAAGATTTCCCCAATGAGTTCCTGAGAACAGCGCGTTCAACGTCTCCGATCCAGATCTGCGCGATATTTTCGACAATAGGACCTGACAATCTCGCAGCTGAACTCAATCTCGAACTCAACTCTGAGCTTGAGAAGATAGTTGCTTCAACTGCAAACCAGCCTGTACTTGATTTCGAGGCATTTTCGAATCAGGTCGTAAATGTCCTCAATGTACGTGTTTGCAACTTCGGCATCAATAAAGGAACACAGTTCAAGACTTCAATGACGATGCTCGTCATCGAGGGCGACATTCTCCGCGTAGTACATCTCGGTATCACCAAGGCTGTGCTTTTCCGCGACAAGAAGATCATGGTCCTTACCGAAGAACAGTCTGTCGCTAACCGTTTTGCACAGATGGGTTCTGCCAATGCAAATACCACTCTTGATAATCCCGAGAGCATTAATCCCACACAGTATCTCGGCAAGCTCCCCCAGGAAGGTGAGTTAAAGCCCGAGAAGAAGGTTCACCTCAAGCTCAGGGACAACGATGAAGTCATCCTCATGGGTCTCGGAATTTCAAAGGGAATGCCTGCCCAGATGCGTAACTCCATCATCATCAAGCCCATTTCCACTGAAGAAAAGGCCAAGGAGATCATTAATGCCGCGGTCAATCATGGCGTTAAGTCCGGCCTTACGATAATAGACCTCAGGGTAGAGTCAACATTCCTGCTTCCCGGCGATGCAGTCATCAGAAGCAATCTTCAGACCGAAGCCTCACTTGCTCCTGCAGCAGCTGCCGCGGATACATCCGTTTTCTCAGAGAAGAACAACTTTACTCCTTTCGAAATGCAGTCATCCGACGAGGAAGATGCTGACGATACGATCAGCTTCGTTCCCGGAAACACGGCTTTGAACGAAAGGGATGAAGAGCCTGAAGAAGAGGAAGAAGAGGAGGAAGAGGAAGAGAAGGACCGCGCTTCCGCCGGACGTAAGATCGCAACCGTCGTCATGCCGATCATCATCTTTGTTCTTTGCCTCATCCTTGGTTTCGGAATCATGTTCCTTGTCTTTAACATCAGGGATTTAATCGAGGCAAACGCACCGGAGACTATGCCGAGCGCAGCCGTCGGAACCGTTTATTATGCTTTAAACGACAACACTCCCGTGTATTCACAGCCTAATCTCAACTCTACGGTCATTGCCACATTGAGCAAGGGCGATGTCGTAACACTGCAGCAGGCAGCAGATCCGACTTTCTCCAAAGTCGTTACTTCCAACAGCCTTACCGGCTACTGCCTGACAGCGCAGCTTTCTACGACGAATCCTGCTGAAGCGGTTGCGAGCACGGAGACTTCCGGTGAATCCGTACCCGGTGAATCAGCTAATGGAGAGACTTCCGAGACAACGGAAGAGACAACTATGGAGCCTGAAGAGACTGAGGCAACTCCTACACCGACTCCTAAGCCGAAGAAAGCTACGGCT
>SVJC01000054.1 GCA_015069215.1 Oscillospiraceae bacterium | reverse complement strand
TAGATTCCAATGCCCATCTGGATATCATTATGTGCCATGGACAGAAAACAAGGAAAAGAAGCGACGTGATCGCGATATTCTCATCTCTTGTTTTCTTAACGTATAACCAGAAATAGATCAGGGTTATAGATGAAAAAATGGCGTTCGGGAGCCTGAGCGCCACTTCATTCAATCCGAAAAGAGCGATGAACGGCATGGCAAGATAAGCCATCAAAGCATTCTGTCCGCTTCCCCAGGATACAAACAATACGGGAAAAGATACACCGTTGCGGTCAATGCCTTTTGTCAGGAGCGCAAAAGCATCATAACCTGAAGATGCTTCATCCTGATTCAGACCGTAAGGCAGGCTCTTAAGCATCAGGAGCCTGATCAGAAAACCGGTAAATATGAGAAATAAAACCAGGTATTTCTTGTATCTCTGAGAATCTTTAAGTAACCCGGGCTTACTTGTTTCCATCGTCAAGGAATTCGATGAAGTCATCGAAAGTCTCTTCTGCTGTGGCTATGGCAGGTCTTGCAGGCTCTTCCGGTTTCTTTGTCTCAACCGGCTTAGCCTCAGGTTCCTTAGCTGCAGGAGCTTCCTCAACAGGCTCAGCCTGAACAGTCTCTTCAGTCTTAGCAGGTTCCTCTGCTGCAGGCTCTGCGGGAGCTGCAACAGCATCTTCAACCTTAGCGGGTTCTTCTGCTACAGGCTCTGCGGGAGCTGCAACAGCCTCTTTAACCTTTTCAGGCTCCGCCTTTGCTTCTTCAGCTTCAGGCTTCTTACCGATCAGTGACTCATCAGGCTTGATACCAAGCTTTTCAGCTTCTCTCAATGCGGCTGCACGCTGACGTGCTTCCTCGAGCAGACGCTGCTGCATCTGTCTTCTCTCTTCTCTCTGACGCTCTTTCTCGATCTCAGCCTGCTTAAGTTCTTCAGCCTTTCTGAGCTCTTCTTCCTTCTCTCTTATTCTTTCCTCGGAAACCTTGTCCCTGTTGTAGTTCAGGAGATCTACGATGGATTCGGGCGCCTTTACGGCAGTGCTCATGATGGCATCCATACGCTTGCGGCTCTCGGCTTTGGCAAGGGCTTCGTCAGCGGCGACCTTATCACCCAGATCCTGCAATGCGGCAAGCTCTTCAGCTGACACACGCTCTGTAACACCGTCTGAAACGGATCCATATAACTTAGGCGTATTGATCTTGATATCAGAGACACCTGATACGGAAAAATCAGATGCCGCCTGTTGAATAGTCTTCATATCGGGCAGTTCTACACCGGGAAGAATCTCATATTTCTTTTCTTCGCTCATAAGATTACCTCTCAAAAAATCAGCAGTAACGCAATGATAACAAGTTCAACAGCGCAAGCAATTCCTAACAACAAGGCCGGAAGGTTTAACTTACCGGACTGCTTCTCCGTAGCAGCGGGCTTTTCTTCCGGAGCAGTTCCTTCATTCTCTTTCTCAGGTTCCTTCTCAGGTTCCTTTTCGGGTTCTTTATTCTCTTCTGCTTTGGAAGCTGCAGAACTAATTATCTCGGAAGCCTTCATGAGGTCTTCCTTGATGGACATCGCAACAGTCTTGAAGTTCTCATCGGATGTACCGAATTTATCAGCACTGCTCTCAAGAGCGTTAGCATCAGGAGCCTTCGTGCCTTCAAAAAGAAGTACGCCGAAAGAAGAATCGTCACTGACGTTGGAAGAACCTACGATGTATTTCTCAAGGATATCCTTGATCGCCGCTTCTCCCTTTTCCCTGCCATCGGCAAATGTCTCTGCCATCTTGGCAACTACGGGCTTAACAAGACCTGCATCCTCATCATAGACATTATCCTGAACTCCGTCAGTCATCAATGCAATGGCATGACAGTCGTCAACGGTCGTCTTGATGAATCTCATGTAATCAGCTGCATGTCCGGCCGTAATGAAGAAGGTCGTACCGTCCTTCTCATTCTGCGGCATCGAAAAAGGCGAAAGTCCCGAAGGCGAGATCCTTACGACAAGGCCGTCTCCGAGATGTCCTATGATCATTCTCCTGTCCTTTACTGCAACGAAAAGGAGCGTGCAGGAAAGCTGGTCAAGAGTATCAAGTTCCTTCTCTGCGATAATGTCCGCGAACTCGATCCTAAGCTTTGCCATAAGATAAGATCTTACGGCCGCTTCACGGTTCTCGCTGTATAAAGCGTCAAAGTGTTCGGTCAGGATCTCAGCGATCGTCTTGACCGCACAAGCCGAACCGAAGCGTGCATGCGTATACTTCTTTCCGCCGGCACCGTCAGCAATGCATACAACCGAAACGCCGTTCTTCTGCAATGCGAAGGAAGCATCCTCACAAGGCACCTGCCTGCTGATATGCTTCTGGCCGATTATGGTAACGCAGCCTACGGTAATTCCGGAATACATCAGTTATCCTCGTTAAGGAAATTCATGAAGTCATCAACGCCTACGGCAGAGCCTTCAGGTGTTGTGTTTATGTGATAAAGGGCATCGTCGCTCATTCCTGAAGAAACGATGGAAGATGAAGACGATCCGAGGAATTCGAAAAGCTTTGCAAAGTCAGCGGAATTGACCGAGATGGGCTCTTCACGCTTGACTGAAAGGCGCTTGAGAATATCGAAGTCAACTCCGGAACCTACACCGATGTTGAAGACAACGAGCTTATCGTTTGATTCGAGTTCATTGCAGGCCTTGATGGCGAGTTCCATGTTCTGCATGGCATTGGGGCCCTGCGGAGCACCGTCAGTGATAACAACGAGCCAAGGCTGATAGTATTTGATACCCATCTGCTTATAGCCTCCTTACGGGCATTGAGAAGCTCCAATGCAGTAAGAACGCCTTCACCGATAGGTGTAAGAGTCGTTGATGCCGTGATCTCCGGTATGCCCTGGTCTTTTGCGATCTTACCAAAAGGCATTACGATCTCGACCTTGGAACCGAAGGTTACGATTGCGATATCAGTTGAATTACGTGTATCGTCGTTATTCTTGATGGATGCCAGGAAGTTCTGCAGACCCATATTAAGCTGCTTTATCGGATTTCCCATCATTGAACCGGATGTATCAAGTGCAAAACAGATAGGAAGTCTCCTCTTTGTGCTCGTACCGAAATCCGAAGAACTAAAAACCTCTCCCATAGCAAATAGACCCTCCAAACATCAAATCTGAACAGTTTAATTATAATATAAAATGTCAGAAAAAAATCAGAATAATCCGAAGAACTTCTTCTTTTTTACAGGCTCATCATCATCTTCGCCGACCTGATCCTTCGGGATGTAACGGCCGGTAGGTACGTGAGCAAACGGATCTCTGGTAAATGCAGGCTTGGAAGTGTTTGTATTAGCTGCTGCAGGCTTGACAAATGCTGAATTAATGGGCGCAGTTGCAGTCTCAGGCGCTTCCTCCCTCTTTATCTGGACATGCTGCTGAGGTGCAGCATGAGCAACGGGAGCAGCCTTCTTGCGCTCTGCTTCTGCCTTCAAAGCCTCTCTTCCGGCTTCGACATCAACAGATTCCTGCTTATAGTCGCACTTCGGGAAGAGCTTATATGCTTCAGGATCATCAAACACAAAATTCTCAAGATCCTCTTTATACTTAACAACGGCATCAAGCCATTCAAGCGTATCGTAAGACCAGCCGTTCTTAAATGTCTCGAACAGCATCGTACGAAGCCTGTCAGAAAGGTATTCCCAGATGTGATCATAACCGCCGATCGGAATGAACTCTGATTCATTCTCGTAGTTGTACGGGAAATTATGATTGATTATCTCTTCCCTTAAGGTCTCTGCACCGTTACGTGTAGCATAAGGATGGAGTCCGCAGAAAAGGACTGAGAATACGAGCATTGCGATGGAATAATCCTCATCACGGAGACCTCTTAAGAACTTGGCAAAATCCTTGCCCCAGAGTCTCGGATCAGTAAACTCCTCGGTTCCTACAGGACAAGGGAGATTTCCGATCTGGACGGAGTCCATGTCGATGAGATAAACATCAGAGGATGTATCAATTAAAGCATTCTTAAGCTGGATGTCACCTGCAATGACATCATGCATGTGCAGATAGAGATACTTCTCGATCAAAGCAAGAAGAGTCTTAACGACATCTAATCTGGTCCACTTCGGGTAAGCTTCAAGGATAGCGTCAGGACCGTCGAAAACAGTTCCGAGCGTTGTTCCCTTACCGAGAGCCATCGTATAGCCTACAGGCGAATTGCGGAAGAAAACGAGTTCCTTAGGAATGCAGAATCCCTTGCCGCTGATCCCGAGTTCGGTAAGCTTTTTAAGCTTTGCCCAACGCAGAGGCGTAATGATTCCCTTGTGGTAGATCTTTGCAATGTAACCGTTGACATTGGTCGTGAATACCATTCCTTCAGCACCGCCGCTGAGACGCTTTACCAGCTCATACTTGTCTTCCTTCTCGGTAACGACAATATCGGAGATGCTTGCGCTGCCGAAAGATTCAATATAAGCGCTGTTATAAGCAAGACGGCTTACCTCAGGCTGAGGGAAATTGAAGAACAGCGAATCAGAAGAATCAAATACGCTCAATACACCGTTTGCGAGAATTGCGATGTCGCAGCCGATGTAAGGATTCTTCTCATAAAGCCTCTTGGTGAAAATTGCATTTCTAGTGGTGAGAACGCAGCAGCCGTCAGCGATCTCATTGATGCTGATAGCTACCTTATCAATATCGAGTTCTCTGATGAGATGGAGCTTGCCTTCTGCAAGCAGACCAGTGCAGATTCTCTTCATTGCAGCAGCCGCAGCCCTGTCCTTAGGATCCTTTATATGAAGAATACAATAATGAAGTGCTTTAAAAGATTTATCTACGTAAACATCAATACCGGTAGCGAGCAGTCTTAACAGCTCATCGAAAACCGGAGTATCAGAATACTCAAGTAAAACGGAGTAATCCAAGAATAGAGTTTTGTAGACACTTAACCCTTCTAACATATAACACCTTCCAAATTAACCTCTCAACATTAATCTAATTCCTTTTTCGACAGATTGCAACAAAAAAATGAAAAAATATGGCAATTTGTAAATTTTTATATAATTTACTCAATTCCAACGAGTTTCATAAGGTATCTTGCATTAGATTCCCTGCTGATTCCGTCCGAAAGTTTGTAGTCGAATGTGATCCCGGTGTCCGTATATGTTTCTGAAAAATGATAATAGCAAATATTCTTGAAAGAATTGACCGTGTGATCGATCATCGCATAGTCATGTGTGGTCATCAGTCCGCATATCCTGGCAGCTGAAAGATTCTTCAAAACGATCAATGCTCCCTCAGTCCTGTCATCGGAATTCGTTCCTCTGAAGATCTCGTCGATAAGGAACAAAAGCGCTGATGTACCTTCCTTCGAGCACTTGATTATCTCTGATATCCTTACGAGTTCAGCCTTGAAAGTACTCATGTCTTCACCTAAGTTATCAGTGATCCTCATCGAAGACATTATCCTCATCCTGCCTAATTTCAAAGAGCTGCAAGGCACTTCAGAACCCATGTAAGCAAGTATGGAACATACTCCTACTGTTCTGATCAGAGTCGTTTTACCGGACATGTTTGAACCGGTTATAAGCGCAATGTCAGATCTGATCGTAACCGAATTGCTGACTGCGGAATCAGGAGAGAGCAAAGGATGCGTGATATCCTTACCCTCGAATTAAGCATTGTCATCATATGACTCACTTGTCTCGATCTCAGGGAATGAACTGACGTCGCATACAAAGGAAATCTGCGTTGCGCACATGAGCGCTTCGATCTCCGCAAGGTTGGAAACTGCCGAATAAAGGCAATCACCATTGCTTACAGCCCACTTGCCCATAAAGAAACAGATGAGGTTATCCAATGGCATTACGCTGTTTAACAGGAATGCGAATATCGGCTGGCTCCTGAGTCCTTCAAAGAAAAGGATAAAAGACAATGAAGACAAAGCTCCGGTAACGGTCTTCCCTCCCTTGCCCCTGATAAGCGAACAGAGATATTCATCCTTGAGTTCCGAAGACTCGAGCAATGAATAAAGCTTATGTATCGTGGAAACCTGTGAAGGCATTCCGTCTGCGGCTTTGAAATAATAAGAATTCGATCTGATGCCAAGCGCCCAGACCAGAAGATTTACAATAATAACTCCCAATACACACACGCGGACATTTGATGGAGAAAAGATCAACGCTGCAATAGGAACCAGCCAAAGGCAGTACTGTATAACAGCAAGGGCGATATGAGAGCTCTTGGCAGGCTTTTTCTCTGATGCAAAATCAATGAGTGCCTTGGGGTCCTTCTTCATGTTCCCGAGCATTGCGGTTGCCTGATACTGCTCAAGGAAATCAGGCCTGGAAGCCATTTCTTTGACGGCTTTCTGTCTTTCGACTATGCCTGCTGCAGATCTTACATTGGCACCGAGCCCCAGGAGTTCTCTGGCAAATGCCCTTCTTCCAAAAGAAGTCTCGGCAACGTTAAGACGTGAGAACAATGATTTCTTTCCGAATATATCCAGATCCATGCAGTAATCGTGATCGTCTCTGTAAAAACCGGTTCCGCTTGCGTATCTGGTAGCTGCCTCGATCTCGTCTCTTCTTTTCAGGCCATCACAAACGAGTGCGAAAAGGCCGTCAAAATCGCCTTTGATCCTAGCGATGTATCTGGAATTAACATTCAGTAAAGCTTCATAATACTTAAGTTTAGCAGTTACCTTGCCATGCACCACGCATAAGACGATAAAAACGATGATAATGACTGCAAATACGAGATAGAACAAAGGCAGTTTCTTCAGGATTGCCCATATTAACGAGAAAACACCGGCTACGAATAAAATGAAACGCAAAACACTGAGCAGATTGCTTCTGCTCTCATAAAGCTTCAATGATTCGTTGATCTTCTGATTGTTTTCTTCAAAAAGCTTAGGACTTGCCGTCATTCACTTTTCCTGCTGATTTGGAAGCTGAAGGCTTTTTGGAAGCGGCCGTCTTAGTACTAGTCTTAGAAGCGGCAGACTTGGTTGCCGCTGTAGATTTTACAGCTGTCTTCGTTTTAGTGGCTGTTGTAGTCTTTGACTTGGTCTCAGACTTTGCTGCTGTCTTTGTTTTTGAAGCAGTCTTGGTCTTGGATGCTGTCTTGGCTCTGGTTCCGTTCTTCTTCCTGGGCGCCGCGGGCTTACGCTTGGGCACGCATATATCAAGAACTTCACCAACGTTATCGTGGATGGTGAGAAGCGCCTTGAGATCCATGTAAGTAGAACTCTTATTAATGATTACGATCCTGTCATGCTTAAGGAACTGTGCAAAAGTTGCAGCAGGATAAACAGTAAGCGAAGTACCTGCGATTATGAGAAGATCGCACTTCTTCACTGCTTTGATCGCATCGTCAACGTCCTTATGATTGAGGTTTTCCTCATAAAGAACTATGTCAGGCCTTACGATCCCTCCGCACTTCTCGCAATGAGGAACGCCTTCCTGGGCGACGACATATTCAAGATCGTATTTCTTACCGCAGTCCATGCAATAGTTTCTGAATACGGAACCGTGCAGCTCGATAACGCACTTGCTGCCTGCTTCCTGGTGGAGATTATCAATGTTCTGCGTGATTATCGCCTTGAGCTTGCCCTGTCTTTCAAGCCTTACCAAAGCCTTGTGAGCCTTATTCGGCCTTGCATCGGGATAGATGAGCTTACGCTTATAGAAATCGAAAAATTCTTCAGGATGCTCCATGAAGAAGTCGTGGGCGATGATGTCGATCGGTCTGTATTTAACTCCGCTGTCAGAATTGTAGATACCCGTACCGGACCTGAAATCAGGGATTCCGCTCTCAGTAGAGACACCTGCACCGCCAAGGAAAACGATGTAATGAGAATCGGCAATGATCTGCCTGAGCTGTCTCAGCTTGTCTTCTCTTACTGTTCCAAGTCTGTCAATCCTTGTTTCCACGATGTCTTCCTCACGATTCTTGTCTATGCAAGTTGATTATTGAAGGTGATCCGGTATTCCGTCAAAATCGAAATCCGTATCTCCGCCGGCCTCAAACGCACCGGCAGCACCGAACATTTCCTTTCCGGTGACGCGCTTTTCATCCCTGCGCTGTTCAACAAGATTGCTCAACGCCTTACGGACCCTGTCGGGTGTCTTGATGCTTCTGATCTCAAGAACAGGCGTTGTCTTGTCAGCGGTATTGAGGATCACCGAACCGACTCCGAAAATCTTCTGTCCAAAGGACTGTCTGTATGTAATATCAAGAATGCGGTAAAGCAGGATCTCTTCAGACTTCGTGTTGAAGATACCCGTCTTCATGTAGAATTTGTTCTTACTGAAGCTGTAGATTGTGAATGACAGCGGAAGTCCCAGGTATCTCTTACGGTCCTGCCAAAGGATCTCTTCGTTCTCAGTCAGATTGGTAAGCCTGTCGATCTTTGCCATAAAAGGACCCTCCGCTTCTTCATAACAACATCTGCGCAAAAGCTGATATTAATATCAAATATATTATAAAATCATAATATATGCGTCAATTTACGAAAAATGAAACATAATATTAATATTGTTTCACTGTTTGCGGTTCTTCCTGATCGGATCAAGGATGTCATCATTTTCGAACAATCTCGTGAAATCATAGTTCTTCATTGAATTGGGCGAGATTATGCATCTGTCGAAATACAGATAGTTACTGCCGTAGATGTGATAAGGCCTCGGACCTGCTCCGAAAAAGATCCTGAATCCGTTACTCTTCAGGTACTCGGCACGTTCATCCGTTCCGTAAATGTAGTTTCCGCCCGGATAAGAGATCATGTGTGTGTCCGGGATAAGCGATCCGACCTGCTTTATCCATTTATCGGTATCTTCCCTGATGGCTGCAAGATCAGCTTTTCTGGCGTTAGGCAGATAACCGTATGTGCATGAAGCAAATTTCCAGCCGGTATCCTTGAGTCTCTCAACAATTGCCTTTACCGTATTTCTGTTATTCTCGATCTCAGCATCCGTGTATTCCTCATTGGGGAGGTTTGCAGCATGGAGCTGGGCGTTTCTTACCTGGATCTGCTCACGGTCGATTACATAACCGAAAACGGAATCATGGCCTCCGACCGACACGATCCCCTTTGATCCGTCGTATGTGAAATCGATGTGATTGCTGACGAACACGTCAAGTATTCCGATGGCCTCTGCAGTCCTGTTTACCACTGCATCTTCAGCGCCGTCCTTACCCTTGATCGTGTATTCGCCACAGACCTGCTTCTCGTCGTTTAAGACAAGTCTTCTGCATGTTCCGCAGACATAAGCGGTCGGATCGTAGCTTAAGTTCTCGATTATGATAACCAGGGGCTTTTTACCTTCCGGTATAGTAAGGTTTCTCTCCAGGATGAATCCCGGGTCTGTAGCTGACATCATGTTCTCGGGATCAACAAGTACATATCCCTTTGAATAAAGATTCTCAAGGATCTGCGTAAACTCGCTTGCCGTCAGGTACAATCCCGTATCGCCCTTACCGAATTCAACACCGAATGCCGTATCGGTATTTGCGATCAGTGACCTGACGCAGAGGACTTCGACGTGCCCTCTGTATTCCACGGTCTTGGTCGTATGTCCCGTGGCAACCAGAAGGTCTGACCTGATCTTATCGTCTTCAGGGAAGATCGCTGCAAGATTCGAAAAGAGTTTCTCCGCCGAATAGAACTTATATCTTTCAAGCATCTTCTCGCCTTCAGCCATCATGGGCTCATACATGGCCGTCTTGATCTCCTGGATCCTTCTTGCGGAATACTCGCCTACAAATCCTTCATAATGTGCATTTACGTTCTGATATCTCTGTACGGCCTCAACATAGTCGCCGTCGGCTAAAGCCTTCTCTGCGGTACGGACGTCACCTGCAGCTGTTTCGATGTATTCGACTTCTCTGAGCATCGGTCCGGAGATCGCGGAGAAGTTACTGATCGGCGATATCTGCTCGAAAACGAATGACAGGTCAGGTTTCTCTATCTCACCCAACATATACCGTTCACAAAGAGCATTAAGACGCTTTGCAACGACGGAAGCGGTAAGTTCCTGCATCGAGTCGAGGAACTGAACGTCGCTGTGCTGAGGAACATAACGGTTGGCCAAGATCCTGTCAAAGATCAAGTCGACTTTTTTCTCTACGATGGATTCCATGCTGCTTAAGAGCTTGATCCTCTCGTCATGGGTATTGTCGTTAGCATCAGGATTGTCTGCCAATACCTGATCCTGAACGTTTCTGTATATCGCAAGAGCTTCATCGTAATTACCCGCTTCAATTGCTTCGGTGAAGTCAGGCAATGTCTTGTCTTCATACGCATTCATTCTTGCAAGTACAGTTATCATGACCACAAGAAAGATGAATACGACTCCGCAGGACAGCGCCGCAAGGCGGAAACCTCTGTTCCCGCGCTTATCGGTATCGCTTATGTGATATCCTGCAGAAAATCCCGTCACTTAAGATCATCAAAGCTGAGCTGCTTTGCCTCGAGGGATTTCTCCCTTATGTAATAGCCGATCGCCGGCAGTTTGCGGATCCTGTAATACTCGGGGTCTTCAACCTCAACCTCTGCAAGCAGAGAAAGGCTTCTTAATACGGAACCCTTCTTTGACAGAAGGAGCTGGACACCCTGCGTTGTTCTCGTTGTCTTGAGCGGGACAAGCGAACACTTGAATACGACTGCCTTGTCAATGCTGCTGGTAGCAACCATGTCGGGATCATCATCCTCGGCAAGGAACTTGAATCCGACAGGCCTGCTTCCGTCATAGAAAGCGTTGAGAAGCTTCTTTCTGTTCTGCTTTGTCTCATATGTGCTGATCGGGAATCTTGCAGCCTTACCATTCTCGAAGGCGATGAAAAGGATTCCCTTATAGTCTGTCGTAGAGATCATGAACATCGGTCTCTCGCCGTCTTCCATTCCGAGTTCGCTGGAAAGGAAGTAGCCGAGGTCACCGGGCTTTGTGTCTGCGAAATCGTAAACATGGGTCTTATACAGATTGCACTTATCGGTAAAGATAAGCAGGTCTGACTTATTCTCGCACTCAAAACCCATGAAGATCTCGTCATCGTCCTTAGTCTTAAGCTCGCCCGCACTCTGAAGCGACTTCATGGTGTGCTTCTTAAGATAGCCGTGACGTGTGAGCATGAGATGAAGCCTGTAATCGGGAATGACCGCGGACTCAACGAATGTCTCAGTCTCCTCCATTCCGACAAGCTCGGACTTTCTGGGCTGGCCGTACTTCTCCGCGACTTCTTTCAGAGTTTTTGCAATGAGATTGTTGATCCTTCTGGGACTGCCGAGAAGATCTTCAGTATCAGCGATATCAGCCTTGAGCTTATCCCTGTCGGAGATCCTGTTGAGAATGTACTGCTTGTTGATGTTACGGAGCTTGATCTCTGCAACATATTCAGCCTGTTCTTCATCGATGCCGAAGCCCTTCATGAGGTTAGGTACAACATCAGCTTCGAGTTCAGTCTCTCTGATGATCTTAATGGCTTTATCGATGTCTAAAAGGATGACTGCAAGACCGTCTAACAGGTGCAGTCTCTTCTTCATCTTATCAAGGTTAAAAGCAAGCTCACGGCAGACGCATGTCCTTCTCCACTTGAGCCATTCGTCAAGGATCTGGGCAATGCCCATTACCCTCGGTGAACCGTCAATGAGGATATTGAAATTGCATGAGAAAGTATCTTCAAGCTTTGTAAACCTGAAGAGCTTTGTCATAAGCTGCTCATGATCAGTACCGCGCTTGCAGTCGATGGTGATCTTGAGACCATCCAGGTCCGTCTCGTCACGGATATCTGCGATCTCTTTTGCTTTTCCGCTCTTAACGAGATCGGCAATATTATCAATGATCGCTTCAACGCTTGTTGAATAAGGGATCTCCGTGATCTCGATGAGGTTCTTTGCCTTATCGACCTGGTACTTTGCTCTTATGGAAAAAGTTCCCTTGCCGGTATCGTAGATGGCCTTCATCTGCTCCTTGTCGTAAAGGATCTTTCCGCCGCCCGAAAAGTCAGGTGCAGGCATGATCTCAAGAAGATCGGTATTGGGATCTCTCATATAAGCCTCAGCGGCAGCACACACTTCAGCGAGGTTGAAAGAACAAATATTGGAAGCCATGCCGACCGCGATACCCTGGTTGGCATTAACAAGGACTGCCGGGAACGTGGTAGGAAGCAGAGTCGGTTCCTTAAGGGTCCCGTCGTAGTTATCGATCATGTCTACGGCATCTTTATCAATACCCTTAAAGATCTCCTCGCAGATCTTCTCGAGTCTTACTTCCGTATAACGCGGTGCAGCGCACTGCATGTCCCTGGAATACTGCTTACCGAAGTTACCCTTTGAATCCACAAAAGGATGAAGCAATGAACCATTGCCTCTGGTAAGTCTTACCATTGTGTCGTAGATGGCCTGGTCGCCGTGAGGATTAAGCTTCATGGTCTGACCGACGACGTTTGCGGACTTGGTCCTGTTGCCGCCTAAAAGGCCCATCTTGTACATCGTATAAAGAAGCTTACGGTGTGAGGGCTTGAATCCGTCGATCTCAGGAATGGCACGGGATACGATTACGCTCATTGCATATGGCATGTAATTGATCTCGAGCATCTCGGTTATCGGCTGGTCGATAGCCGGCATGTCCTTCGCATTGCTGTCAGTAAGCTTTGCCTTAAGTGAATCTGAATTGATATCGTCTTTTTTCTTACGTGCCATTTACATCACCCTAAATCAAGCATATCGAGGTATTTCTTGCCGTCCATCTCGATATGGAGTTTTCTTCCCGCAAGATTGTCTCCGAGCAGAAGATCAAAGACTTCAGCAGTCCTCATCGCATCTTCCGGACAAGCCTTGATAAGTCTCCTGGACTTCGGATTCATGGTTGTCTTCCACATCATCTCAGGCTCGTTCTCACCCAAACCTTTGGATCTCTGGATCGTGCAGAGCTTGGGATCGACTTTAGAGAGGATCTCGGCCTTTTCCTTCTCGTTAAACGCAAAGTAAGTCTCTTCCTGCGCGTTCTTTCCCTTGGGTCTGTATGTGATCTCGAAAAGCGGAGATTCCGCTACATAGACATACCCCTTCTCGATAAGTGTAGGCGTAAGCCTGTAGAGCATCGCAAGGATAAGTGTTCTGATCTGGAAACCGTCGACGTCGGCATCGGTACAGATTATGATCTTGTTCCATCTCAGGTCATCAAGATTGAAAGCGCTCATATCCTTTGTATGCTTGTTCTTGATCTCAACGCCGCATCCCAATACTTTAAGAAGATCCGTGATGATCTCACTCTTAAAGATGGTCGCATAATCAGCCTTAAGGCAGTTCAAGATCTTACCTCTTACAGGCATGACTGCCTGGAATTCGGCATCGCGGCCGAGCTTGACGGAGCCCAAAGCGGAATCACCCTCAACGATGTAAAGCTCACGCTTTGCAACGTCCTTGGTCCTGCAGTCAACAAACTTCTTGATCCTGTTGTTGATATCAACCTTGCCCATGAGGGTCTTCTTGATGTTGACCTTTGCCTTCTCAGCATTCTCACGCGCACGCTTGTTTATAAGTATCTGCTCGATTGTCTTGGCCGCAAAATCCTTATTCTCGATAAACCAGATCTCAAGGTTGTCCCTGATGAGCTGTGTCATGAAGTCCTGGATGAACTTGTTGTTGATGGCCTTCTTTGTCTGGTTCTCATAAGAAGTCTGAGTAGAGAAAGTATTCGTTACAAGGATAAGTGAATCAGCGATGTCCTGGAATGTGATCTTTGATTCATTGGCCTTATACTTGTCACGGAGCTTGATCTGCTTGTCGATCTCAGCAACGAAAGCATTCCTGACGGCCTTATCCGGTGATCCGCCGTGCTCGAGGAAACTTGAGTTATGGAAGTATTCCAATGCATTGATCTCGTTATTAAAGCAGAACGCGACTTCGGCCCTGACCTTATACTCGTCACGGTCTTCCTTATCTCTTCCCCTGCCTTCACCCGAGAAAGTATATGTCTCGGTAAAGCCCTTCATATCGTTCAATTCATCAACATATCCCTTGATACCTTCGGGATAGATATATGAGAACTCTTCACCCGTCTCGGCATCCTTGAGGATAAACTCGATTCCGCTGTTGATGACGGACTGGCGCTTGATTATCTCCTTGAAGACATCGAGCGGGATTATTGTCTCGGTAAAAACTTCGGTATCAGGCTTCCAGCGCTGGATGGTACCCGTGCGCAGGAATCTGTAAGGCTCAGTTTGAAGGTCCGTAACGGGATTACCCTTCTTAAAAGACATGTTGTACTTCGTCTTGTCACGGAAAACCGTAACTTCGAAGAACTCTGATGCATACTGCGTTGCGCACGCACCAAGGCCGTTAAGTCCCAAAGAGAACTCGTAATCACCCGAGCTGTTGTTATTGTACTTGCCGCCGGCATAGAGCTCGCAGTAAACGAGCTCCCAGTTGTAACGGCCTTCCTTGGCATTGTAATCGAGCGGGATCCCTCGGCCGAAATCCTCTACCTCAATGGTTCCGTCAGGAAATCTCGTAACTATGATCTTATCGCCGTATCCTTCACGTGCTTCATCGATTGAATTTGACAGGATCTCAAAGAAGGAATGTATGCATCCTTCAAGATTATCTGATCCGAAAATAACGGCCGGTCTTAATCTGACTCTGTCAGCTCCCTTGAGCATCGAAATGCTCTCATTGCCGTAATCCTTCTTACTCGGCATATCGCCCCGACTCCTTGCTTTTTATTAATTATTTTATGACCATTCGATTATAACACAAAGAATTCAATATCCTTCAAGCCTAAAATGCACGAAAAATAAGGTTGTCCGCATAATCGGGCAACCTTATT
>SVJC01000053.1 GCA_015069215.1 Oscillospiraceae bacterium | reverse complement strand
ATAAGAAGATGCGTCTTGTCAGGGAGCTCTATCCGGGTACAAACATCCGCATCGTATATAAAAAAGATTTCAATGAACTTGTAAACCGCCTGAAGCTTGCAGGTGGAATGCCTGGCAATGGGGAGAACAGCTGATGGGAAACCTTTCTGATGCGCTTGGCGTAGAGCGCGTGATCTATAGCGAAGAGACCATAAAGAACCGCATAACTGAATTGGGAGCACAGATCGCCAAGGATTATGAAGGTCAGGAGCTTGTCGTGATCGGCCTGATACGCGGTGCGATGTATTTCCTGGCTGACCTTACTCGTGCGATAGATCTTCCGATCAAGGTCGACATGATCGGATTCACCAACATTCCGGACACGACCTCCAAGACAGGCGTTGTGCGTATCATAAAGGATATCGAGCTTGATATTGCGGGCAAGAACGTTCTTGTCGTAGAAGACATCATCCGCACAGGCCTTACCACCGCCTACATTATCCAGAACCTTGAGATGAAACGCCCCAAGGAGATCAGGCTCTGCTCAATGCTGGTCAACCCGGACAGGCTCCTCATGACGATCCCGGTCCATTACTGCGGTTTTGAGATCAACGACAACTGGCTGGCAGGCTACGGTCTTGACCGCGAGGAGATAGGCAGGAACCTTCCTTATATCGCTCAGATAAAAAAGCGATAAGAGTAATCACGTTCCTCGCTTCAGTCCTCCGCGCTTCGATGTAGCGAAGTCCGCTCGAAATGCAATTACTCTTTAGAAAAAACAGCAAAAAGAAATCCCGCAAGTTCTTCACTTGCGGGATTCTATTTTGCTCCAACGAACCAAATCCGATGGTCCTCAGGCGTTTCGGAGGTTCCGATGCCCTTCTCTGTGCTTCCGTCCGTTCAAAAGACCCTTTTCTATGCTACCCGAGCGTCATGTGATATTGTCACAACTAACTGACTGCTGCAACTTCCTATCACACCGTGCAACTCATGTCTCCCTTCGCCGAACAATCGCTCTTCGCTTCTTGTTGTCTGCTACCATCCCACAACGGGATCTGCTAGAGGCATCGCGTAGCTGGTATCGGCTACTCGGTTTGCACGAACCGGTGTAACATCCGCTGCGGCTTCGGTTCTTTCCTGTCGATGGTGACATCTCACCAGTTCGCGGATCCGATAACCGAATCAACTATTTGTTACAACCTGCGGCTTGTATGATCTCTCACCTTCAACCGCTTGCTCGTCTCTCCCTCAGCGTTTCATCTCTGGCTTCGTTTCGACCTTCGGTAGTTCCCTCCGGCTTCGTTTCTTCGGCTTCGCCACAAGTGCTACCACTCTGGTTCTTCCCTGCGTCTAATTCGACTTTGGCTTCGGGCGGCCTTCCTCGGAGCTTGGAAGTTATCGCTTCCGTATTCCTTGGAGCTGACTTTATACTACAACCTTCCCCGCTCTGTAACAATATTGCAACAATACTAAATGAAAATCACTTGCTTGTGCAATATGCACAAAAGAGGGCGTTTTCACACCCTCTTTTCAATGCTTTGGTTGTCAAATTATACTATCAAATGATTTTCATTTAAAAGAAATCGGCAATCGACGTGATGCCGGCCTTGGCCAGAAGGCTAACTACCAGCATTATGATCCCCGCCATGAGAACGCCTAAGATAACTGCTACAGAGGTCTTCTTCCAGTCCATGTCGAGCATGGATGCCGCAAGTGTTCCCGTCCAGGCACCGGTTCCGGGAAGCGGGATTCCTACGAAGAGCATGAGCGCGATGAACGTGCCGTTGCTTCCGTTCTTGGTAAGCTTCTTGCCTGCCTTCTCTCCCTTCCTGAGGATCCATTTGAAAATGCCGCTGCCGTGCTTCCAGGTGCTGCCCCAGATGAGGACTTTGCGCGCGAAAAGATAGATGATCGGCACCGGGAGCATGTTGCCTATGATGCAGATGGCAAGAGTCACATACTCGTTCAGGCCGAGAACAGTGATCCCGTAAGGCACAGCGCCTCTGAGCTCAATGAGCGGAACCATTGAAATGAAAAATACGATTACATACTTAAGAAAAGGGCTCATACCGTTCCTCCGAAAAAACTGCGTCTATTATCACACATAAATATTCAATTACAAAGAGAAATCAGGACTTCTTCTTAGCGCCGCTGTCAGTAAGCCCCAGCGCCTTAAGGTCACTGTCCAGGAAAGCGATCATCTCATCGCGCATGTGATACATCTTCTGAACGCTGTTTTCGAGGAAATAGTAGTGCATTACATAACCTATCGTAAGTCCGAAAAAGATGGCCGTAAGCAAAAGCCCGCAGTAAATGAATTCAGGCGGAAAAAGAAAGATCGCTCCTACCGAAAGCAAAAGGAATAAAGCAAAGCTTAAGGTGACCATCAGGTGGATCAGCCTTTCATGCTGGAAGTATGCGATCTTTATCTCAAACTCGGCAAGCACCCGGCGTGTCTTCTCTTCACCGGCCTCTTTCATTTCATTGTCAATGAAAGACTGCGCAGCCTTCATAGTCTGAACGACATATTCCTTCACAAAGAGAACCTCCTGTTGATGTAGTTGATCACGCTCCGCTTGTCTTTGGTCCACAAAGGCGCCAGAAGAAGACTCTTTGGCCCGTCCCCTGTCAGCCTGTGTACGACGATGTGTTGAGGAAGCAGCTCAAGTACTTTCCCGACAATATCAAAATACTCCTCTTGTCCTAATACTTCAAACGCTCCGGAACGCCACATTTTCTCAAGCTCAGTTCCTTTGAGGACATAAAGGCACGTGAACTTGATTCCGTCCGTTCCGATGTTTACGCAATGCCTTACCGTCTCCAGCATCTGATCAACAGTCTCTTCCGGCAGGCCGAAGATCACGTGGGTTATCACGTTGACACCTGAGTCTTTGAGGCGCTTTACCGCATCATCGTATTCTTTTGTCTCATAGCATCTGTTGATGAGTTTTGCCGTCTGATCGTTTGATGTCTGAAGGCCGAGCTCGATGTAGACGTGGATCTTGGAGGCCCTTTCGGATATTACTTTCATTATTCCTTCAGGAAGACAGTCAGGCCTCGTAGCGATCGACAGCGCCTTGATCTTAGGGTGAGCAGATGCTTCATCCATGGCAGCAGCAAGGTCATCCGGATCGCAGTAAGTATTGGTAAAGCTTTGAAAATAAGCAATGTATCCGGCACCTGGTCCGGCTTTCTTTTCGACCTTAGAGATCGCTTCATCTATCTGCTCCGTTATGTTCAGCCCGGCCGGTGATGCAAACTCACCGGAACCTCCCGCGGAACAGAAGATGCATCCGCAGGTGCCTTTCGTGCCGTCGCGGTTGGGACATGTTTTCGCGAAGCTGATCGATGCCTTATACATCTTGCAGCCGAATACGGACTTATAATGCTCGTTCGCGGTCATCATGAGAATCTGTCCTCGGGATGAAACGGATCGTTGCTTATGGGCGCCGCCTGATCTTCAGCTTTCTGCATCTCAGCCTCAGCCGCGCTCGTGATCACGCCCTTGCCGTAACGCCTGTTTATGTCATCTATTACCTTATCCAACCTGCTCGTCTTCTTTCTGGTTTCCTCATCGGTAAACATGGATATCTGGGTCCCCATGTCCGCGGATATTACCTTTGAGCATCTTACACCGATGCTCCTTATGCCGTTGCTCCAGTCCCAGGACTCATCGAAAAGGGATTTCGCTGCCTTGTATATTGTACCCGCGTTATCGGTTGGTTCAAACAGGATCTTCTGTCTTTCGGAGCGTACCAGGTCACGGTCTCTTATCTCGATCTGTATAACCGTTCCTTTAAGGCCGTGCTTCCTGAGCCTTTCCGCAACACTTTCGGAAAGCATGTGAAGAGTCCTTGATACTGCCGCATCCGACGTCATGTCCGTTGCGGTAGTCGTGGAATTTCCGACAGACTTGATCTCACGCTTATATCCGGCTTTTGCCACCGGAGAATCGTCAAGACCGTTGGCATAACGCCACAGGACTTCTCCCGCCTTACCGAGATATCTGATCAGATAATCCTGGTCGGTATGCGCCAAGTCCCCTATCGTTCTGACATTTATCTTCCTGAGTCTGTTCATCGTGCTTCTTCCGACGAAAAGAAGGTCATCCGCAGGGAGCGGCCACACCTTGTCCTTCCAGCCAGTATCGGTGAAAACAGTTGTCGCATCAGGCTTTTTGTAGTCGCTTCCGAGCTTTGCAAAGATCTTGTTAAAGCTGATCCCGACGGAACACGTAAGCTTGAAGCGGTCCTTCACGATCTGCCTTATCGAATCCGCGACCTTCACTGCTTCATCATAGTCTCTGCAGTAATCGCTCATGTCGAGCCAGCATTCATCAAGGCCAAACGGTTCAACACGGTCAGTATAGCCGTAGTACATCTCCCTGAGCTTCAATGAATAGAATTCGTATTTCTCGTGGTGCGGAGGAGCAAGCACAAGATCCGGGCACTTGGCCTTCGCCTGCCATATGGCTTCAGCGGTCTTGACCCCGTACTTCTTGGCGAGTTCATTCTTTGCCAGAACGATGCCGTGTCTTGCCTCCTTGTCTCCCACGACAGCCATGGGTACATTGCGGTATTCGGGATGCGAGATCATCTCGACCGAGGCAAAGTAGCAGTTCTGGTCAATGTGGAAGATTATCCTTTTCATAAGGCAATGATACTATAAAACGAACATATTTTCTATTATTGCGATAGTGCAATTTTGTATTTGAAGGTATATAATATCCGTGTAATTATCAAAAATATCAAAATTTATAAAAGAGGCAGCGGAACAGATTTACCCTGCCGATAATTATGGGATTGGAGGTATTTGTAATGGCAAAACAAAAGGTATTTCTCGTTGATGATGATAACGATATCCTTACACTGAATCACGACTTCCTTGTTGGCGAAGGATATGAAGTCGTTACTGCCACTTCCTGTGCGGAAGCTATTGAGAAAGTTAAAGTACACAATTTCGCATGCATCGTTTTGGACGTCATGCTTCCTGACGGATCTGCATTTGATCTTGCTCCGAAGCTTCGGACATACACTGACTGTCCCATCATCTTCCTCACCGCAAAGGATCAGCAGGAAGACGTCATCAAAGGTTTTACCGTAGGTGCTGACGATTACATCACAAAGCCCTATTCACTTCCCGAGCTCAGTCTCCGTATCAACGTTCACATTAAGCGTAATATGAAGAGCGAAGGTTTCCTCGTTGAGTATCCGCCGCTCAAGATCAATATCAAGACACGTGAGGTTACTCTCAAGGACAAGCCTCTGCATCTCACAAACCGTGAATTTGACATCCTCTGCCTCCTCGCTGAGACACCAAACGTCATCGTTCCTTTCACAAGGATCTATTCACACGTTTGGGGTGACGATTCACCGTGCGACAACCACCTCGTAATGGTTAACATCTCCTACCTCAGAAAGAAGATGGAGAAGATCGCACCGGAGATCACGTTCGTTAAGACCGAATGGGGAATCGGATATTCCTTCGCTTATCCCCCGGTCAAGAACAGCATGAACACACAGTATTGATCTAACATAAGCCCTATGTTCAGGGCTTATCCGCAAAGGAAAACAAGCCCCGGCAGACAGTCATGTTTCCCGGGGCATTTTTAAGCAATAACGGCACAAGGAGTTTAGATGCCACAGTACAGGCACAGCAAACGCGCCCGGAGATTTTTCGGGGAATTCGAAAAGGAACGCAGAAAGACCGTAAGTTTTGCGCTCCTTACTTTCTTGTTCCTCATGGTCGCGACCATCGCCTGCGCAGGAGCTGTAAGCTCATTCAACTCGCTCACCGGCATCGACTCGAAGTACGATGCTTCACAACACTCATATGTGTTATCCAAGGACCTTTCGCAGTCAAATGCCTGCTCAACCTTCATTTCCGAGCATTGGGACATAATCCCCAACGTCTCCCCTTACGACGCTGTATCCAGGACAGAGACCGGTTCCTTCTCGCTCTACGATGACATGGCGCATGCCAAAGACGTTACCATCACGGACACCTGGCGCGGATGGTACGATTTCGAAAAGAGTGCGCAATGGTTCAACAAAACCGGCGATGTTGACTACAAGACTTATATCATTGACGGAACCGAGACTCACTCTGTAGCTTACGTTAACTCTTTCATATGCGATCCTTCGATCGAAGCACTGTATCTGAGCTTCCACCATATCAACGGTATCGCACGCATCTACTGCAACGGCGAATATGCAGGCGTTATCGGCGAGATGACACCTTATTTCAACACAAGGGCTTTTGCAGATTACTGCATGCTCGTCCCGAAAGACGGCAGGATCGATCTTACGATAGTTGTTTCCTGTCCCACCAAGGTCACGAATCCGGGCATCATTTCATATCCGCTGCTTCAGAACAGGGCTTCTGTCAGCCTCAGGACCGCATTCCTCGGAGGACACTTCTCCGTCATGCTTTTGCTTTTCTCGATCGGCATCATCGCAGGTACTTATCTGATCGCGAGCAACTTCAAGGATCCCCTTCTCGTATGGTCTTTCGTTATCGCATTCACTTCAGTATTTGTTTACTATCTCGTTGACTTCAGATTCATACCTGTCAACGCGCATTACCGTGCGGTCGAAAGGTTCATGCTCTTAACGGTTTCCGCCGTGTTTGCCTATGCGATCAACACCTGCATCTTAAGATACGGCAGACTCCGCAAATCCCACATAAAGTTCTTAAGGATCGACCATATCCTGGTCTTCCTGACGGGAGCTGTCTTCTTCCTTGCTTACCTCATCTCTGATATCGCAGCCGGCAAAGTGGCTCCGGAATTTGCAGCCATCAGTTTCGGCCTGATGGTCATTACCGGAAACCTTTTAAAGGACATCCTGCTCTACAGGCACAGGGATCCTAACCAGCTCCTCATCGCAATGTCCGTAAGCTTCGTATTCTTCGTTCTCTACATCTCGTTACTTCTTGACGGGACCGCAGTCTACATGCTTCCTACATACAGCATTCTTTACATCCTGTTTGTCATTGCCGTGGAAGTCATCTTCGTCTCGAGATACATCAATCAGAGAAAGATGCTCGTCATTGACGCTGATAACCTTAAACGTCAGGTGCGCGAAAAGACGCAGTATATCTCAGAGATCAACCGTGACCTTATCGAGACAAACAAGAAGCTCATGGAAGGCGAGCAGGCCCGTAAGAACGTCATGTCAAACGTTTCACACGACTTAAGAACGCCAATCACCGCCATCCGCGGATACGCAGAGCTTATGCTGTCTTCGGGCGACAGGCTCAGCCTTGAACAGAGAGAAGCTTACCTGACCAATATCGTCAGGCGTTCGGAACAGATGGAAAGGATCGTTTCGGACATCATGGAGCTCACGAGAATGGAAGCAAGCGACGCAGAGTTCCAATTCTCCGATGTCTCCGTCTGCGAAATGCTCGACGAAGTCACCATGATGTATTCAATGGATCTTGAAGGAACGAAAAAGCGCATCAACCTTGATATTCCCGAAGACGATTTCCTCATCGTCAAAGCAGACCCGAGAAAGCTGTCACGCGTTTTCGAGAACCTGGTATCAAATGCAATAAATTATACGGGTGAAGAAGCCCTGATAAACGTCAAGGCATGGAGGACCGGGTCTGACCTTCCGATAGACAAGCAGAAGATCCACGTAACGGTATCAGATAACGGAATAGGAATCCCGGAAGACAGTCTTTCCCGCATTTTCGACCGTTTCTACAGAGCGAAGAATTCGGGAATAAACATAAAAGGAACGGGCTTGGGCCTCGCCATCGTTAAGTTGATCTGCGACAAACACGAGGCCAAGATCACCGTTAAGAGTAAGCTTGGCGTCGGAACCACCTTTGAGGTGGTCCTGAACGCTACTTACTGATCAGCCAAGAGTCTGAAGATAGTTATTGAGTTCCTCGACGAGAGCATCGCAGTCCATGCCGTGGACCATGCATGCTTCTTCGATCGTCTCGCCTGAAGCCATAGCGCAGCCGAGGCAGTGAAGTCCTGCTGCCATAAGGATAGGTGCAATGCCTTCATCAACGTTAACAACATCACCGATTATAGTATCTTTAGTAACAACCATATTTAGGCCTCCTATTATTTATTTAAAGCAGTAAAAGAATACACTACGTAAAGCCGTTTGTCATTCATTGTCATTAAATATGGCACATTGTAAATATTTTTGATAAATCTGCCTCCAAATGCCCTAAAACCCTTGACAATGTTTGCTTTTAAGTAAATAATATGCTTGCAATAAAGGTCGTTTACGGCTATTTAGGAGGAAAATAACATGAATAAGTCACAGCTTATCGACGCAATCGCTGCTGAGTCTGGTCTTTCCAAGAAGGACGCAGAGGCTTCCCTCAAGGCTACTCTCAATGCAATCGAGGGTGCTCTCACAAAGGGCGACAAGGTTGTTCTTGTTGGTTTCGGTACATTCAAGACAAAGAAGCTCGCTGCTCGCAGCGGCCGCAACCCTGCTACAGGCGCTACAATCAAGATCGCTGCTTCTACAGTTCCTACATTCAAGGCTGGCAAGTCCCTCAAGGATAAGGTCAACACAAAGAAGGGCGGAAAGAAGAAGTAATAGCTTCTTAATTGCTTAAGTTGTAAACAAAAGGAACGATCGGCATAAGCCGGTCGTTCTTTTTTGTTCTCTTCACTCGGATGCTCCGAACTTGAGACGTCTTCCCGTCCGGGTAACAAGGCTCTGGAGGACGTTCCGGCTCCTCATCCCCGAGAACGCACTGTTTCTGACCGCGTATCTGACATCCCTTTCGATCTGCGAGAAGGTCATCTTGTAAGATTTCCCTGCCGAAAGATAGATGCTCTTCATGTTTACAGGCATCTTTGCGCCTGACAGGAACAGGGCCTTAACCGCATCAAAAAGGATTATCGAACCGATAAGCGACATGTCGAGCCCGAATTCCCTGAATACGCTCTTGATGCAAGTGTCCAGGAACTCTTCATCCACGTTGCCCTTCGCCTTCCCGCTGACGAGTTCTGTCACGGCAGCCGAAGCCCTTCCCCGGTTCTGCCTCCCGTCAATGATGTAATGCACTACTCCGTCTTCGTCTCTTATCCCAATGACGCCTCTGTCACCCAGCAGTGCATTGATGTTCTCGAGCAGGCTCAGGTCACTGCACACCACCGCCATTTCGATCCCGCCGCCGTAATCACGCATAACTTCTTCCATTTTGTTCTCACCTCCTTTATATGCTTGCAGTTTATATTAGCCGGAAGCATTTAGGGGGACGACTTTGGGCAAATGCAAAAATAAGGCCCGAAATCGGGACTTTCGGGCACCATTTGGGACTGTGTGGGACTTTTCTTAAACTTTTACTGCCTGGTAACCGTCTCTGAAGGAGTTGCCTCAGGATTGGAGATGTCGATTATCTCCGAAGTAAAACGGGAATAGGTCGTGTGCTTTACACGCACGGTATCGCCGACCTTTGCCTTCATTCTCAAAGGGTTGATGAAATAGCACTTGCCGTCGATAAAGAAGTAGTTATTTAAGAATGAGACATCGGTGATCTTTCCGGTGTCATAATAGTAGCTCTTGCTGGCGATGCCGCTGATATCCATGAGCCTTGGAGCAGTAATCAGTCCGAGATCGAGGATGGCGAGCAGAGCTAAGACTACAGGCAGAAAATAAAAGATGGCGTGCTTGGTCTTCCTTGCCCTGTTGCGCGCAACGAAAATGCATGTAAGCAGGATCAGTATCCCAAGAAAGACTGAATGTATCGCAAGATTAACCAGGAAATAGCGCATCGTCATTCTTCCTCATCATCGTCTTCTTCCGCGGTCGGAATGGCCACTACGATGTCTGCCGTAAGATCGTGCTCTTCAACGGGTATCCCGGAGCTGATCTGGAAATCATAGCAGATGCCCAAAAGAAACGGTTTTCTGCCTTTGATCCCGGCATAAAAGCGGTCGTAGAAACCACGGCCCTGACCAAGTCTCGTACCTTCTTCATTATAAGCGACGGCAGGCAGTACAACAACATCGATGGATCCAGGGTCAATGGCAGGTATGGCAGAAACAGGCTCTAATATGCCGAAAGCCCCTGTGGCAAAGCATTTCCCGCTCAGGTCATCACAATCGCAGAAGACCATTTCGTCTCCCTCGATCCTGGGGAAACAGCAGATCTTGCCCTGCTTCATTAGCGCTTCGGCAAGCGCGTCGCAAGGCAGTTCACCGCCCGTTGCCCTATACAGGGCGATCCTTTTCGCAGACTTGAGCTTTGCTTTGAAATCATCATCGTCAAGCGAAAAGATGTCTCCCGGAAGCTCTTTATCTACCTGCGCAAGGAACTCGTCATCCAGCTGAAGACGGCGGCGCTTTATCTCTTTCCTGATTTCTTTTTTCTCTTCGGAAATGCTCATGTCACTCACCGATCATGCCCTTTAAAGCTTCCAGGTCGATTATCGGAACACCAAGTTCACGCGCTTTGCGCTCTTTGGATCCCGCATCTTCGCCCATCAGCAGATATGAAGTCTTTTTCGAAACGGAAGATACGACCTTGCCGCCGTTCTTCTCGATAAGCGCGGAAGCTTCATCCCTGGACATACCGGGAAGCGTTCCCGTAATGCAGATGGAAAGCCCTGAAAGGCTTGTTCCGATATTCTCTTCCGATCTTTCGAAGCAAAGTCCCGCCAGCTTGAGCCTTTCAATGAGAGCCATGTTGTCATCGTCATGGAAGAACCCGTAAATGCCTTCTGCGGTTATATCTCCTATGTCGGATGCCTGCGAAAGAGCTTCCTTGTCAGCCTTGGCTATGGCATCGATGGAACCGAATGTCCTGATGAGTTCCTTAGCTGTCGCCTTGCCTACGCCGGGAATTCCGAGGCCTCCCAGAACGCGGTCTGCGGGGCTGTCTTTTCTCGATGTCTCGATCGCATCAAGTAGCTTGTCTGTATTCTTTTCAAGGCCCAGGATGTGAGCTTCGATAAGCTCGTTGCGCTTTGAAGCAAGATCGTATATGCCTGCTATGTCCTTCAGGAAGCCTGCCTCAACAAGCTTTCTGATATATTCGTCACCAAATCCTTTGACGTCCATGCAGTCACGCGAAACGAAGTTGATTATCCTTCCCGCAACCGTCGCAGGGCAGCTCATGTTGACGCACTTGAGATCAGCGGCATCAGCCTCCCTGACAAGCGTGTGGCCGCATACGGGGCACTCATTGGGCATCTGATAACGCTGCCAGTCAGAGGGGCGCTTTGACTCAACGACGCTCTTGATCTTGGGGATGATCTCGCCTGATTTGTAAACGACGATCGTATCGCCGATCCCCAAGCCCAACTGATCTATGAAGTCCTGGTTGTGGAGTGTTGCTCTGGATACTGTCGTGCCGCACAGTCTTACGGGCTCAAAAACAGCCACGGGCGTGACTCTTCCGGTCCTTCCGGTGTTGACCTCAACGGACAGGAGTTTTGCTTCCTTCTCTTCCGGAGGGTACTTATATGCGACAGCCCATCTGGGGAATTTGATCGTTGCGCCCAAAGTCTCTCTTTCCGCAAGGTTATTGAGCTTTACGACCGCGCCGTCAATATCATATGCAAGAGATCCTCTCGCCTCACCGATCTTCTGGATGGCGTCCCAGACCTCATCTGCGGTCTTACATTTATAGTATTTCTCGATTACCTTAACGCCGTTGCGCTTCAGATATTCGTAGCCTTCAAGATGTGTTTTGAAAGTGATCCCCTTTGTCTCCTGAACATTGAAGATGAACAGTGACAGTCCGCGCTCCTTAGTGATCCTCGTGTCGATCTGACGGAGCGTTCCTGCAGCGCAGTTACGGGGATTGGCGAAAGGCTTTTTCCCTTCTTCCTCTGCCTGCTCGTTGACCCTGGCAAAAGCCTCGCGGGTCATGTAGACCTCTCCTCTTATCTCGATGTAAGGGACAGGCTCGGGCATTGTCCTTACGACGTCCTTGATCATCTTGGCGTTCATCGTGACATCTTCGCCCTCGGTGATGCCGTCACCGCGCGTAACAGCGAGCTTTAACTCTCCGTTCTCATAACGCAGCGCCATTGAAAGTCCGTCGATCTTTGTCTCAACAAGGAACTCGGCTTCTTCGCCGAACTGCTCCTTCATTGAATTGACGAATTCATCTACTTCTTCCCTGGAGAAAACGTCCTGGAGCGAGAGCATCGGGACGTTATGCTTTACGAGAACTCCCTTCTCGGCCTTCCAGCCGACGCGTCTTGAAGGAGATTCGGGAACGATCCAGTCAGGATGCTCCTTCTCGATCTTCTTTAAGCGGTTGTTCATCGTGTCGTATTTGAAATCCGAGATCTCGGGTTCGTCTTCGGCATAGTAGCGCTCAGCGTGATAATTGAGCGTCTTTACGAGATCCAGATATTCTTTCCTGGGATCCGTTGTTTCTTCTTTCTGAGCCGCCCCGAGGCTTGCAAGCATATCAAGCTGCTCCATGTATCAAGCCTTTCCTTTCTGCGTTGCCAGGAAAACTATCGGCAATGCCGCTAAAATGGCAAAGAATAATCCCCAGACCAGTTCAGGGAGCCCTGCAATGCCGCTAAATGTTCCCGTGATGTGTACGCCGTTATAGCGGGTAATGTAAAGGATCTTGCCCAATACGCCGTTCATTTTCGACAGCGGGACAAAGACCAGAGCGTTGAGGAGCGCGGTTGAGATACTGTAGGTGTAAACAGCCGCGGCCCATTTGAGAAGTGATTCGCTCTTGAAGATATAGAAAAGCATTACGACAGCAAGAGCTATGGCAAGAAGTATTCCCTTCCCGAGATCGAGCCTTCCGTCAGTAACGGACTTCAGGCAGAACGCCAGAGAGCTTACTATCGCAACTACGCACGGAATGAATGTCTCCACCTTGGTGTTGATCAGCTTCTGCATGAGCAGCATCACGATAAGAAGAACGGCAAATTCCGCGAGAGCACATAAGATGTCATTCCCGCCCAAACCTTTTACCGAAAGCCTTGCCGCTCCTGCAATATAGTCCGCAAAAATATGGAAGGGCTCTGTCAACAGAGTCCCCCACAAAAAGAGCATGATAACGCTGACAATTCCTGCGCGTTCGTTGCTTCTCATAAATAATCAGTATAAACCGGTCTTATCCGGTGAATATCAGACGTCGAGCTTCGAGAAATCCCCGTCCTCGAAAAATGCTTTAAGCGTGCTGTATTCCTCGAAATCGAGAGAGATGCCCTTACCGACCTTCTGATGGTCCGGGCCCCAATCACGGATGTCAAGCTTCGGCTTACCGTTGTTCCACTTGACGATGTTGACCTCGCGCTGCCAACCGGACTTATTTTCCTTAAGGATGCCGATCTGCTCGATGATCTCGTAGGTAATCTCTGTCTTAGGCATTTTTTCACCCTCCTTATATAAAAAGGTTTTTATATCTATTATGTAGGATTATATCACAGGTTTGCCCTGTGTATATTATAATTAAAAAGAATATACATATAAATTAAAACAATAAAATAGGAGATTCAAGTGAAAGAACTGCCTGCAGGTGTTTTTGTCCTCATGATAATACCCGCTGTAATAGTATTGGCGGCAGTGCTTTATGGCGTTTGGGCATTGATCGAGCCCCACCTTTTTCAAGTTACCGAAAGAAAACTATCTCCTGCTGACAAGAATACGGACTTCAGGAAACAGTCTCCTTCCGCTATCCCTTCAGGAAAAGCTCCCTGCCTTCGTCTATTCTTTTTCACGGATCTTCATGCCGAACTTTGCATGGTTTCCTCCAAGCGTCTTATATCGGCTCTCAGGGCTGCTCACGAAGCGTCACCTCTCGATGCGGTGATATTCGGCGGAGACATCTGCAACGATTACCAGACAAGCAGCAAGGGCCTTTCTTATCTGAAAGAGATATCGGATGTCTGCTCAGAGCTCAACATCCCCTTCTACGGCGTCACCGGCAACCACGATCTCGAATTCGATCCTTCTGACGGCAAATGCCATTTCATGAGCCTTGAGGGAACCCGGGTGGAATTAAAGTCACGCTCTTCAGGCAGGCCCGTGATCCTCTGCGGAGTCGACGATTCCGGTCGCAAGGATCGTGTATGGTACAAGGTGCCTTCAGTGCCTTCAGACTGCGTCTCAGTGCTTATATGCCACAATCCCGATGCGGTACTTCATTTCGGCAGCGGTGAGCACGTTGACTTCATGCTGAGCGGACATTTTCACGCAGGCCAGTTAAAGATGCCTTTCCGCCTCGAGTTTGCCACGCTCCGCACTGATATCCTTCCGCACAAGAAGGTCGTGGAAGGTGTTTTCGAGTATAAAGGAACAACATTCTTCATCTCGCGCGGCTTAGGCTGCAACGCGCTCCCCGTCAGGTTCGGGGCAATTCCCGAGGCTTCCGTCGTAGAGATCTACGATTGATCCTTTTCGATCAAATAACAAACAAGCATAAGAAAACGCCCGGCTCATAAGAACCGGGCGTTATTGGTTACTTAAACTCTAAGCTGTTAATTAGCCAAGCTCAGCGAAGTACTTGATTGTACGAACCATCTGAGATGTGTAAGAGTTCTCGTTGTCATACCAGGAAACAACCTGAACGAGGGAGTTGCCGTCGTCCATCTTGGAAACCATGGTCTGGTTAGCATCGAAGAGTGAACCGAACTTCATGCCGATGATATCGGAAGAAACGAGCTTCTCCTCTGTGTAGCCGAAAGACTCATTTGTAGCAGCCTTCATAGCAGCGTTGATGCCTTCAACTGTAACTTCACCAGCAACAACAGCGTGAAGGATTGTTGTTGAACCTGTAGGTGTAGGTACACGCTGAGCAGCGCCGATGAGCTTGCCGTTGAGCTCAGGGATAACAAGGCCGATAGCCTTAGCAGCGCCTGTGGAGTTAGGTACGATGTTAGCAGCACCAGCTCTTGCTCTCTGGAGGTCACCCTTTCTCTGAGGACCG
>SVJC01000052.1 GCA_015069215.1 Oscillospiraceae bacterium | reverse complement strand
TTGGAACCCATACCATAACGGCCGCCGATGAGCTTAGGAGCATTCTTGCCGACATAAGCAGCAGCAACGTCGAGGAAGAGAGGCTCTGCGAAAGAACCGGGCTCCTTTGTTCTGTCGAGGACTGCGATAGCCTTAACAGTAGAAGGGATTGCCTCAAGGAGCTTCTCTGCAGAGAAAGGACGATAGAGGTGAACCTTAACGAGACCAACCTTCTCACCGTGAGCGTTGAGGAAGTCGATAACTTCTTCAGCTGTCTCGCAGACAGAACCCATAGCGATGATCACACGGTCAGCGTCAGCAGCACCGTAGTAGTTGAAGAGCTTGTAGTCTGTACCACGGATCTCGTTGATCTTATCCATGTAGTACTGAACCTGATCAGGTACTGCAAGATAGAAGGGGTTGGAAGCTTCTCTGCCCTGGAAGTAGATGTCAGGGTTCTGAGCTGTACCACGGAGTGTCGGGTGGTTAGGAGAAAGAGATCTCTTACGGAAAGCCTTGATTGCATCATAGTCAACCAATGTTCCGAGTGTATCGTAGTCGATAACCTCGATCTTCTGGATCTCGTGTGATGTACGGAAACCGTCGAAGAAGTGGAGGAAAGGAACTCTTGTCTTGATTGTGGAAAGGTGAGCTACTGCAGCAAGGTCTGCAACTTCCTGAACGGAGTTGGAGCAGAGCATTGCGAAACCTGTCTGACGGCAAGCGTAAACGTCTGCGTGGTCACCGAAGATGTTCAGAGCGTGAGCTGCAAGAGCTCTTGCGGAAACATGGAAAACGCAAGGAAGGAGCTCGCCTGCGATCTTGTACATGTTAGGAATCATCAGAAGGAGACCCTGGGATGCGGTATAGGTCGTGGTGAGTGCACCTGTTGCGAGTGAGCCGTGAACAGCACCTGCAGCGCCTCCCTCGGACTCCATCTCAACGATGTTAACCGTCTGTCCGAAAATGTTCTTTCTGCCCTGCTGAGCCCATTGATCGGTGTGGTCAGCCATAGGTGAGGACGGTGTGATCGGGTAAATAGCGGCGTTCTCGGTAAATGCATACGAAGTATACGCAGCAGCCTCGTTACCGTCCATGGTTTTCTTTGTCAGTTCTGCCATAAACTTGGATCTCCTTTGGAAAATTTTTGACTTAGCTCAGAATTATTACATTCTGATTTCAGTCTACAAAAACAATGTCTATTATAAACCTTTTATTGGCGATTCGCAGTCATAAAACAAACAAATTAATAATCTGTTTTTTGTTAAAAGGCAGTCGTGAAAAAACGGGCTGCCCGTGAAGGCAGCCCGCTTAATAACATGAATTGTTCGAATACGGTCAATATCAGGCTTCAGGCGGCTTGGTCGTCGCCTTGGTGGCCTTTGTAGGCTTCGGTGTAGGCGTCGGCATTCCTGACAGCTTACCGGTCTTTGTGTCAAGCTTTGCGTGTTTTCCGTTCGGAAGGAGCGTTCCTACGGCAACTTTCTTCGTGTAAGCCCTGAAGTTTGACGTGGAAACCTTCTTACGCTTGATCTCCTTGCCGTTCTTGTCATACCAGACCTGATAAGAGACAACGGTGCATGCATAGTGTGCGCTTCTGACGACCTCTGTCTCGCCTGCCTTCATATCCGGATCTTCAACGTACTCAACGGTAGAAGGAGTTTTGCCCTTTGATGTCGTCTTACTCTCAAACTTGATCTTCTGACCGTCAGGAAGCTTCTTTCCGTAAAGCTCAACGTGACAGACTCTGTCGCTCTTGCTCCACCATGCAACGACGATGATCTCGGAGTCGGTGGTGTTCTTGAACTTAAAGTCGAGATGAGGCCAGTCAACTGTAGCATCCTGACCCATGGGAAGGTATGTTGACGGGAATGCGTGAGGATGACGCTCAGATGCGGTAAGGCCTGCCATTATGACGGCATTGTAGAGAGTTGAGCTTACCTGGCAGATACCGCCGCCAAGACCCATTTCGTACTGTCCGCCTGCGATGACCTTAGCTTCCTTGAATCCTCTGGATGCCGTTCTCTGTCCGACTACCTTGTTGAACGAGAATTCCTTGCCCGGCTTAAGGATGTAGCCGTTCATGTAAGCGCAAGCCTTCTTGATGTTGTTGTTACGGTTAGAATTTCTCGTTGTCTTGGATGTGCAGGAGCTGATGCGTCCGAAGGTCTCGTTGATGGATGCCTCCGTGATCTCAGGTGAGATGATCTCCGCTTCAACAGGAACGATTCCGACATAGTTTCTGGAATCGAGCATTGCCTTGACCTTCTCTGTGGTAGCGGGAATATTGATTTTGTATCCCTTCTTCTCAGGAATGATCGTGTAAGCTCTGCTGTCTGCATCAAATGTGCTGATGGATGCATTTACAGGCTCGAGGTGGAATTTCTCAAGAAGTTCCTTAACGGTCTCCTCAACACCCTCATGCTTAACAGTGTAAGCTGTCTGGTATTCCTTGGGGTCTACCGTAAGAGCCTGAACGCCGTTGAAGTATTCGGTAAGAGTTGCGTTGTCCTCATCGCCCTTGAGTCTGTAGAGCGAATAAGCTTCGTTGATGACATCGTCAGTGTTGTATTCGAAAGATACGTTCGAGAAATCGAGATCGTATTCCTTGCCGTCGAGTGACAGGGAGATGGCTACCTTCTCGGGTGACTTGGGCTGAGCTGCTACGACAGCTGCCTTTGCCTGCTCCTTGGTCATGCCGCCGACGTCGATTCCGTCGATCAGTGTTCCGGGGAAGAACTTGTCAGTGGAGATGTAAGCTAATGCATCCTCAACGAAAAGGTTTGCGGTGCTTCCGTCAGCCATGCTGGCAACGATTGTCTCCCTGAAATAGCCTGTCTTCAAAAGATATCCGAAATAGAATGTTCCGAGAGCCGCAACGATGACCAGCGGTGTCATTATTATGATCGCAAGCGGAGTCCTGGGCTTGCCGGAACGTGTTCTGGACTTTGACTCGGCTGCGCGGGCCTTCTGCTTGGCCTGAGCCTGCTTTGTCTTCTGCTGCTGGCGCTTCTTGCTCGTTACGCCGAGCATGCTGTAGTCGAATTCACCTGAAGATCCGGCAGGCTTTTCGCTCTTCGGTGCGGGGGACAACTGCTTTGAAGAGGCTGAGGCTTTACCGGTCTTTGCAGGAAGTGACATCTTTGCAGCCGGTTCTTTTTTGACAACCAGCTGCTTTCCCGTATTCTTTTGTCCCTTGTCAGAGCGCTTGTCTCCTGCGCCTGAGTTGCGGGCATCGACTTTCTTCATATAAGGTCCCCTTTAGTTATCTAAGCATATGTATAACAGTCCCAATTTCTGGAACTCATTTATTATATTATTCTAAAAGCGGGAAAAATCAATTTGTTAAAAATACCGCATATTTGCCCCACCGCTGATGTAAAATTGTTTATACTTCATCCACCGACGGAGGATTTGCCGATGACAACACGTTACAAGGCCGTTCTGGCAGCCGACATGGACTATACGCTCCTGCTGCCCGGACAGGACGTACCGCCCGAGAACGAAAGAGCGGTAAAGCGTCTTCAGGATAACGGCATTGCTTTTACGATAGCGACCGGAAGGTCGTCTTTTCTTGTCGGCAAATTCGCTGAACGCCTGGGGATAGACATCCCGATAATCACGGGCAACGGCGGGGCTCTTTTCGACCCGGTAAACAGGAAAGACATCGTTTCCAGCGATTTTTCCGACAGCAAGGTGAGGAATCTTCTGAAGCTGATGGTCGAAAACAAGGTGAACGCAACGCTTTATTCCGTAACGGGCATATATTTCACGAAGTACTCCAAAAGAAAGTTCTTCTGCGAAGACTACAACAAGGACGTGGAACCCGCCAAGCAGGCGCCGCTCTTTGATCTTGATGACGACTGCTGGAAAAGGGACGATCTTCCTCCCTTCAACAAATTTCTCCTGATAGATCCGCCGGAGGAGATCATCAGATCGATCGAAAACGATCCTGACCTTACGGTGATCTCTTCAGGTCCCACCTTCTACGACATAATGACGGCAAATGTCACCAAGGGTCAGGCTCTCCTAGGGCTTGCCGATTACCTGAACATCCCGCGCGGCTGTACATTTGCCATCGGGGATTCGGACAACGACATTTCCATGATCGCGGACGCAAAATACGGCATTGCTATGGGCAACGCATGCGACGGCGCAAAAAAAGCGGCCGCATACATAACTGCGGCCGTTTCTGAAATGGGTTTTGCCAAAGCCGTGGATGAATTCGTCATCCCCACGGCATCAAGGTTTACTTAAGCTTTTCCTTTACGTATCCTGCAACTTCTGTCTTCAGGGAAGCAAGTCTTGAAGCTGCATTTTCCTCATTGCTGTCATAGACACCGAAATAGATCTTGAGCTTGGGCTCCGTTCCGGAAGGCCTTGCGCATGCCCAGTCGAGGCCCTTCTCTCCGCCGAGCTCATAGAGCAGGACATTTGATTTGGGAAGAGTAATGGGTGTGATCTTTACCTCGTCACCTGAGAAATCGTATCTCTTGGAAGTCTTGTAATCCCTTACTGCGATGATCTTCGGACCTCCGAGGAGCGTCTGAGAAGCCTTAACGTCAGTTGCAGCCTCAAGTTCATTTCTGAGTTCGGCCATGCTGTTCTGGATCTTCTCGATTCCTTCCTTGCCTTCGAGAGTAACGCTGACTGCCTCTTCGAATCCAAATCCGTACTTCTCGTAAACGTGAGCCAGACGGTCAGCCAATGTCTCGCCCTTCTCGAATGAAGCGGCAGCCATGTTGCAGATGAGCATTGCCGCAACGACCGCGTCCTTGTCACGGACGTCGAGGCCGGACAGATATCCGTAGCTTTCTTCGAAACCGAACTGGAAGTGCTTGTTTCCGAACTCGTCGTCAAGCTTGATCCTCTCGCCGATGAACTTGAATCCGGTAAGTACTTCCTGGAGTTCCACGCCATAGCTTGCGCAGATGGCACCTGCGAGCTTGGAAGAAACGATGGTCGTTACCGCGAATGAATTATCGGGAAGCTTTCCAGCCTGCTGCTTTGCATCAAGGATGTAATCGAGGAGCATGAGGCCCATCTGGTTGCCGGAGAAGCACTTGTATGTGACTTCGCCGTTTTTTTCGATCCTTGCTGCCGCGCCGATCCTGTCAGAATCAGGGTCTGTTCCGAATACGAGTGATGCGTTGGTCTTTTTGGCAAGCTCGATCGCCATCGAGAGAGCATCCGGATTCTCAGGGTTGGGAAGAGCGACTGTCGGGAAGTTTCCGTCCGGTGCTTCCTGCTCTTTTACGATGTGGATGTTCTTAAATCCAACACGCTCAAGGATCCTTCTTACGGGCTTGTTGCCTGATCCGTGGAGCGGAGTGTAAACAATGCTCATGTCAGCCTGTCTGTCGATGGCGCTCTGGTCTACCACCAGCTTTGTGAGCATTTCTGTATATGCTTCGTCTGCCTCGCTGCCGAAATATGTGACAAGTCCTTTAGCGACAGCTTCTTCAAGCTTCATAGTCTTGACTGTTCTGATGTCATTTATCGCTCCGATGTTGGCAAGGACCGCATCGGCAGCTTCAGGCGGAACCTGGCCGCCGTCTTCGCCGTAGACCTTGTAGCCGTTGTACTTGGCAGGGTTGTGTGATGCGGTGATCATGACGCCTGCGAAAGCTTTGAAATACCTTACCGAGTATGAGAGCATCGGAACGGGACGGAGCTCGTCGGAAAGCTTTGAGCTGATGCCGTAAGCTGCAAGCGTGCCGGCCGTTACTGCAGCGAACTCGGGTGAGAAATTACGTGAATCGTAAGAAATTACGACACCCCTGGAGATGGCCTCCTCGCCGCATGAGATGATGTACTGTGCAAGTCCCGCAGTTGCCTTTGCAACCGTGTAGACGTTCATTCTGTTGGTCCCTGCGCCAAGAACGCCTCTAAGTCCCGCCGTGCCGAATTCGAGATCCCTGTAGAATCTGTCCTCGATCTCCTTAGGATCGTTCAGCGCAGCAAGCTCTGCTCTTGTCGCTTCGTCGAAAAATGGATCTGTCTTCCAAAGCTCGTATTCATCCATGTAACCCATGATCATTCCTCCGTTTTTTCTTCGGTTTTAACTTCTGTTGCCTGTATTTTATCCTGTTTCTTCAAAATTGCCTTATCAATAAAAACAAATCCCACGAGACAGACTAAGCCTGCGCATGAGACTGCCGCCCCGGCCTTAAGTCCGGGAGGCGTAAAGCTCAGTTCGGCCGTATGGGAACCGGAAGGAGCCTTAAATGCAAGGAAAGCATCCTGATACTTTCCGAGTTCTGCCGGCTGTCCGTCGATCGTAAGTGTCCAGCCGTCTTCGGCAGGGATCGAGGTTACGATAAGCTCATCACCCGCAAGGCCGTTTAACATGATCTTTGCATATCCGTCCTCGAGTACTTCGTTCTTAACCTTGGAAAGGTCTACCGCTTCGAGCTGCTTTTCGAATGTCTCATAATCGAAATATCCGAATCTGATATCGAGATAAGACCATTCTGCCGCATCGGAAAGTAATGTCACGGTAACTTCCTCGCCCGGTTCGAAGGAACCGATCCTGAAGATCTGTGAATAGAATGCATCGCTCTCAAAGCTGTTGATCATTATGCCGTTGACATAGACGGCAGTGTCGTTAAGGATCCTTGCAGTGGAGAGATTGCAGTAGATCTCAGAAGTTGATGGAGCCTTCACGTGGAATTCGACCCTGATGGGGAGGTTCTCGTTCTGGCGGTAGATCGTCTTAAGTTTAGCGTTGAGTTCCTTTGATGCGACGCCCTCGAAGCCGATGGGATCATCGTACATTACGGGTGCGGAATCACCGCTTTCACTGCTTTCGGATTTAGACGCACTTGCCTTGCTGCTCTCTGAAGATTCCTGATTCCTGATGATGTCGGCACGTGTCTTATATGCATTCGTGTCGAAGCTGATGCCGTTCGTTATAACGGGTTCGGAGACTTCGCTTCCCTTCATGGTAATGAAGAAATCCTTCGTGAACTGTTCAGGGAACATCGAAGCATACCATTCATTCTGGAAAGCGAAATAATCCTTTCCTTCAGCGGTCTTCTCAAGCTTGTAGAAGTCAAAACCGGAAGCTGAGCCTGATACCGCAAACGCAATGGGCAGCGTCTTCCCTGCCTTATAAAAATCGAGTCCGGTCTTAAACGAATCAGTGCCAGTCTTCTGGTAGAACGATATGGGCCTCCTGCTCGCAACGCTTCCGATGGAAAGGAATGCGTCGTTCGAAGGTATGACCTGATCGTATGAAGCAGCGAAGTAATTGTAGTTAACGGGATAACCGAGCTGCTTCAAGAAGTGGTGCATCCTCTTGTTTGAATTCGAGTTAAAGAATGACATGCTGCGGAAATTTCCATAGATCTGCTCACCCTCATTAACATAATAGAGCGGGTTATAATCTGCCACATGCTCGGTCTCGGCCCTCGCCGCCCCAAGCTCTTTGTTCTGTATCCCTGCTCTTATGCCGAACTCTTCAAGAGCATCAATCGCAGAGATGTATTCCCTTGCATTTCCGGAAAAGCCGGTGAAGCTCTCAATGCCTGCTGAAAGCATAGGGCCTGCGAAAACAAGCTCGAATCCGACAAAGACGGCAAGCATCGGCGAAAGGATGTGCGGAATGTCCTTGAGCTGTTCGTGCCAGTTTTTTACGCCGTATCCTGCAACGACCGCGCAATAGACCAGTATGAACGCAAGGTTATAGATGAACAGTTTGTCCTCGTTCTTGTACCTGCCCAATGCATAAGTAATGATCAGGCCCGCACTTACGATGACCGCGGCGCGCCTTATGTCCTTGAACGGGATCTCGTTCATTCTTTCGAGAACCCTGAGGGTTATGACGAGGAATATCGTCAGGAACAGAAAAGCGTGCCTGTGATAGAACCAGTTGGGATCGTCAAAGACCTGCCATGCCTTGTCCAGATAGTAGAATCCCGTGGAAAGGAAAGCTCCTGCGAGGCAGAAGATGTGAATGATCTTCTCGCGGCCGTTGAACACCTTGCTCGTGACGTATATGAGTACGAGGATCGTGACCAAAAGGCTTAAGAAGAAGAACGGATAGTTCGCCGGAAGCACATCCATGAAATCGCCCGGGTCACCCATCAGGAACATCTTGATGACAGTGAGTGGAGAATACATTATCAGGTCGGGATCAGAAGAAGCCTGCGTCTTGTCGCTGTTAACGAGGGTGTCGATTCCGACAGGAAGGATCAGGATTGCCGTGCACATGCCGGTAAAGGCTGCCGCAAGCACGTATCTGACTGCAGTTCCTACTGCCTTTTTGACATCGGTCTTCAGCACGATCATCCTCACGATGAGGTAAAGAAAGCTGTAGATGCCGACCATGTATGCGATGTAGTAGTTGGATACGAAAAGCAGGAGAAGCGTTACGACTATTCCGAGATAACGTTTCCTCGAAATGAACTTCTCGACGAAATACAATAGCAAAGGCAGGAGCATGTAGCCGTCAAGCCACATGATCTGGAATGCGAACGCCTGCGCGTAGAGCGAAAAAGCGTAGACAATGCCCAAGAGAACAGGCCATTTTGTCTTTCTGTCCTCAGTCCTTGAGCCGAGGAAAAGCGCCATGAAGCCTGATGCAAGGCTCAGCTTCAGTATGACCAGAAGAATGACCACGAGGTCGATCTGAGACGGTTCAAATAGCAGGTAGATAAGATTCAGGGGACTTGCCATGTAATAGCCGAAGGTTCCCATGATGTTCTTTCCGAGACCTAACTGGAATGAATAAGTCAGGTTGTTGATGAGATGCTCAGAACCGCCTGAAAGGCTTAAGATCCTTGCCCTGTTGAGCGCGAGGAACGGCGCGTACTGCGCCTTGAGGTCACTTAATATGAACGAATACTGTCCCGTCGGGTATTTATTGCATATGATTGCGGTAAAGCAATAAAGCAAGAGTGCCAGAGCAAATGCGAGAAGCGGGCGGTAATCGGGCTTTTGCTTAACCCTGAGAGCGAGCTCCGGTTCCTTTGCCTTCGGACGTGAGGCGGAAGATCTCTTCCCCTGTCCCAGCGAGTCCAACTCCTTCATGTAGCCTCCTGACCTGTCGTTTGCTTATCGCTCGACAAATGTATCAATTAACGAACTTTTTGATTATAATACATTTTATTAAGCCGTTCCAATTTTACGGCCTCACGAAAGGCGGATATGACAGATGCTTGTAAGCCTGATAATTCCCTGCTACAACGAGGAAGAGGTACTTCCAATACTTTATGAAGCGCTTTGCGGCGTCAGAGGATCCATGAAGGATACTGACAAAGAGTTCGAATTCATTTTCGTAAGCGACGGAAGCCGCGATAAGACCGAAGAGATCATAAAGGGTTTTGCAGAGAACGATCCTGATATCCGCTATGTTTTCTTCTCAAGAAACTTCGGCAAGGAAGCCGCCATGTATGCGGGAATGCAGAAGGCCAAGGGCGAATACATCGCTATCATGGATGCCGACATGCAGGATCCCCCGGCTCTCATCCCTTCAATGATCGCTGATCTGGATGCAGACGAATGCGACATCGTAGCCGCAAGACGCGTTACCCGTAAGGGCGAGCCGCCGATCAGGAGCTTTTTCGCCAGGTGTTTTTATAAACTGATCAACAGCATGATCGATGTTGAGATCGCCGACGGTGCTCGTGATTTCAGGCTCATGAGAAGGCCCGTCGTTGACGCTATCTTAAGCCTTTCGGAGAGACAGCGTTTCTCAAAGGGTATCTTTGCCTGGGTCGGTTTCCGCACCAAGTGGATCGAGCATGAAAACGTTGAAAGAGCCGCAGGCGAGACTAAGTGGAGCTTCTGGAAGCTTTTCCGCTATGCCATCGACGGTATCGTGGCTTTCACGACGGCACCTTTGAGGCTTGCTACATACATGGGTTTCTTTTTCGCCATCGCAGGCTTTATCTACATGCTCTATTACTTCATCAAGGCGATAATCGGCAGGCTCTGGGACACCGCTGCTGCAGGCTACCCTTCACTGCTCTGCTTCATCCTCTTCATCGGCGGACTTGTGCTGATGGCATTGGGAATCATAGGTGAATACCTTGGCAGGACTTACATCGAGATCAAGGGCAGACCGATATACATCGCCAAGGACGAGACAAAAGACGAGGACTGATCCCCTTTATTTTTTCGCCAGATACTTAAAGAAGAACGCTTCCTGGTAATCGTTCGAAATATAGTTATGCGTGACGTTCCACGTATGCTCTGCTTCCTTTATGTTTCCGAATGAGCCTATCGTCTCGGCATTGTGAGGCTCGCCCGTTAACTCGCTTCCGATTACGTAGTACCCCATTACGAACGCAGGATACATCATCAGGATCACCGTAAGCATGGTGAATACGAGCTTGATGACGTCCTTTTTCTTTCTCTTGAGCTTATTGGCGACGATGATCTTGTCTGCGTCATAGATGTCCTTGAGATAACGAGCAAGGAGTATGCACAAGATGAATCTTGCCGCCATGGAGCTTCTCATGCAGAAGTCGTTTGCTTCGGTGATCTTGTAGATCGGGATTATTACGAGCTCGATAAGCGACGCTATGAACAAAGCCTCAGTCTTTTCGGTCTTCCAAAGGATAATGGCGACAGGCGCGATCTCGATCACGATGAACAGGATGTAGACGATGACCGACAGCACGGGGTCATTTATGAATTCCCAGAAGAATCCCTTTATTGACGTTGAGGAATGGTTGCCAAGATAGAACGGGGTGTAGATCAAAAGGAGCGAAGCGCACGAAATGATGTTGATGACGGAAAAGACGTTCTTTACGGCTTTTCCCGTTCCGCCGGCCCTCATCGGCTTGGAGAATGCCCTTACGATCGCAAGAGGGAACAATCCGATGATCCCCCAGGGCGAATATGCAAAGAGCGTTCCTCCGATAAATCCCAGGGATCTTGTGTTGTATGACATCATCATCAGCGTTACTATGAGCCAGCACGGAACGCACTGGTGGAAAACACTCGTAAGCTCGGCGAAATTGCTCATGTAAGCAAGAACAGGCGCCCATACTTCCATTCCGTTCCAGCAGTCCCATTCAACGAAGTTGTGCACTATGTTCGGCAGGACATCAAGACCTGCAAAACAGATGTAAACGAACGGAACCGTAAAGCTTGCCCTGCCGATGATCTTGCTTACACCGATAAACGTAAGGAAGATCCCGATCGCATTCCAGAGCATGAGCGCGAGGTTTGCGGCAAAGGCACCGCCAAGCTTTCCGACCAGTGCCGCAGGAAGCCAGAACGTGAAATAGTACATGAACGCATAGTTTCCCGAAGTCCTGCCGATCTCTTGGATAACTTTAGGATTGGTCTGCGTTGCATAATCGTAGATGACGGGCCACTTGTAATTGACCAGGTCATTCATGATCGCCCTGCGGTAAGGGTGATCGTTGAGCGTGAAGATGAATTCTCCGACTCCCGAAACATAAGAAAGGACAACAGCCGTCAGAGCAAATCCGATCAGGTATCCGACAGGGATCTTGATGTCGGTGTCGCTTTTTGCAAGGAGCTTTTTCTCCTGATCCCTGGAAGCATCCCTTACCGAAAGGACATAAGCAAATATGAAAAGGAGCGCCAGCGGGATCCCGACATAGGGCCTCAGATACCCCGTGAAGAATATGATTATCGGAAGCGCAATGAATCCGAGACTCACTGCCCAAAAAGCCTTGAAAGGTATGGTTACGACTTTCTTCACTTCCTGCCTCCTTACGTCTTTCCGAGATAACGGAAAAAGAACGAATCCATGTAATCATCAGTATAGAACTGGTTATTTATAACATAAGCATACTCTATCGAGCCATCCGTGGCATGCTTTACATTGCCGAAGGAAACGACCATGTCCTTGCGGTCCGGTTCACCCGTCACCTGGCTTCCGCCAATGAGGAAGGCGTTAACGAACCCCGGGAACATCATGAGTATCACGGTAAGGATCGTAAAGACGAGACCTGCCGCCTGCTTCCTGTCCATCTTCTTTTTCTTCCTCAGGCGCTCGGCATCTTCATCGTACAGGTCTTTGAAGAACCCTGCCAGGAAAATGCACATTATGAGCCTTGACGGCATGGAAGCTCTCATTGCGAAGTCGTTGACCCATGTCATCATGTAAAGAGGTATCAGCGTCATGCATATGGCAGCACAAAGATAGAAGGCATTCTTCCTGTACCGTTTAAAGAGGATCGCCGATACCGGCAAGACCTCGATCACCAGGAAGCACAGATAGCAGATGACGAAAAGTCCTATCGAATCGTAATACTTCCATGTGAATCCGTTATTGCCCACCGCACCGGAATTTGCGAAATAGAAGCTTCCGTACATGATAAGGAGGATCGCCGCAGGGATGATGTTTGCGGGAGTCAGAAGGTCCTTTATGGTGCCCTTCACATCCTGTCTCATGTCTTTTCTGAAAACGGCAGTCAGTACCACGGGAAGTATTCCGAAAACACCAAACGGTGAATATGCAAAAAGAACCCCCGCCGTCAGGCCGAACGATCTTGTATTGACCGAGAGCATCACGAGCACGGTGATAAGAAAGCACGGAACACACTGATGGAAGACATTCGCGAACTCGCTCATGTTGCAGTAATATGCCATGTTGGGAACCCATCCCTCTATGGAAGTCCAGAGCTTATATCCGGTAAAGCTGTGAACCAGCGTCGGGATAACGTCCAGTCCTCCGAAGAACATGAAGAACAGTGGCTGTGTGATGCATGCCCTTCCGTTTATCTTCGCCATTCCTATCAGCGTGAGGAATATTCCCAAGCCTGTCCAAAGCATGAGGAACACATCGGCTGCAGTCCTTCCTAAAAGCTTTCCCGCAAGTGCCGCAGGCATCCAATAAGTGAAGTAGTACATCAGCGCGGTCTTGCCGCTCGTCTTGCCTATTTCCTTGATGACATCAGGATTGGTCTGAGTCGAATAATCGTAGATGACAGGCCACTTGTAGGAAACCAGGTCATTTAAGGTCGCTCTCCTGATCGCGTGATCCTGAAGCGAATAGATGAACTCACCGACACCCGAGAACCAGGCAAGGAACACCGCGAAAACGGCAAATCCTATCAGGTATGACATTGGGATAACGATGTCCGTTGAATTTGAAGAAAGGGCGGTCTTCCCTGACGCAGGCTTCGTGCAGTCTGCCACCGCATAGACCGCGAATCCTGCAAAGCAAAGAGCAAAAGGAATTCCGACGTACCATCTCAGATACCCGGCGCAGAATACTATGACGGGGAGCACAAGAAAACAGGCCGCCAGACCGTACCACAGTCTGAAGGGTATCTTTATTCCCTTTGATCCGCCTGTCTTTTTAACGCTCATTCCTGCCTGCTTTCCGTTGATCTTGCCAGATATTTGAAGAATATGGTGTTTTCGTAGCCGTCCGCCATGCGGAGCATGACAGATTCAGTATATGCCTCAGTCGAATAATATGAACCCTTTTCCTCGCCTGCGATGCGGCCGAACGAACCGATGTCGTTCTCGTAATGAGGCTCGCCGGTAAATTCAGATCCCAGTATCAGGACCAGGTCCACGGCACAGGGGAACGCGCAGACGACTGCGAGTGCAAGAACGAAGAAGCATTTGACGGATTCCTTTTTCGCACGCTTTTTTGCTTTCCTGATCCTCTGCTTGTCCTCTGCGAACATCCGGGCCAGGAGCTCGGTAAACATTACCGCGATCACGAACAGCGCCGGGAGCGATGCGCGCATCGAGAAGTCGTTGAAATAAGAGATCTTGTAAACAGGGATGATGGCAAGCGTAAGAACGGAAGCGATGAAGAGCGGTTCCTTTTTCCCCTTGTTCCAGAGCACGAAAACGAACGGAACCACCTCAATGATCATGAGCAGGAGCCAGAACAGGATGAACTCGCCGAAATTACTGCAGAACTTCCAGGCAAATCCGCTTTCGTCAGAGGCAGAAGTGCTGACCATGTAATAAGGTCCGTAAACTCCGAGCATGACGATGCAGGAGGCGATGCCTACTGGATTGAGAAGCTGCAGGATAACGCCCGCCTTCTTTGCAGGCTGGAGCTGCTTCCTGAACGCAAGCGCAATGGCGAGCGGGATCATGCCTATGGATGCCCAGGGCGAATAAGCAAAGCTCAGGCTTCCGATGAAGCCCACAGATCTGACGTTTGCCGAGAGCATCAGCATTACCATCACGACCCAGATAGGAACGCACTGGTTGAAGACATTTGAAAGCTGCGTGAAATTGCTCATGTATGCAAAGGTCGGCAGCCAGTGCTCGATCGCCATGAAGCCGTCGTACTGCGTGATTGAATGAACGATGTTGGGCAGTGCGTCAAGTCCTGAGAACGTAATGAATATTATGGGCACCGCCCAGGATATCCTCTTGATGAAGAGCGTTGTGCCTACAAGGGTAAGCCACACTCCGATCGTTGTCCAGATAAGCAGGAAGATGTTGCCTGCCGCTATTCCGAAGAACTTGCCGAAGAGCGCGGAAGGCATCCAGAAAGTCGTGTAGTAAACAAGGGCTGCAGTTCCTTCAGTCTTTCCCAATACGGAGATGACCCTGGGGTTAAACTGCGTGCTGTAATCGTAGATGACAGGCCATTTGTAATTTATCAGGTCGTTGAAGATCGCCCTTCTGAAAACGTGATCGACCATGGAATAAATGTATTCGCCGACACCTGATACGAATACCGTGATGAATGAGATCACCGCAAGTGCGATCAGGAACTTTACGGGCATCTTCATGCCTAGATAATCACTTGATCTTCCGGAAAGCTTCCTGTCAGGTCCCTTGCAGAAATCAAAGCAGGAATACAGAGCGCATCCGGTCATTATCAGTGCTGCAGGTATCCCTATCTCAGGCTTCAGGTAGCCCGCGAGGAATATGACCACGGGGATCGCGAGGTATGCCGCGCAGACCGCGAAAAACACGTCGATCCTGATCAGTACTTCCTTCTTCATCCATTAGTCCCCTCTCACTCCTTAGCCAGATATCTGTAGAAGAACTTATTTCTGTAATCCGGCGCAAAGAACTGTTCTTCGATGGTCTTCGCGTAATAGGCATCCTGTATGTTTCCGAAAGAGCCTATCTTTTCTTTGTTGCTTTCATCACCGGTTATCGTGCTTCCTGCGATGACGAAAAGATTGATCGCTGCCGGGAACATCATGAGTATGACCATGAGTATGACGGCGGCGCTTTTTGCCCAGTCCTTCTTTTCTTTGGGCTGGTTTTCGGGCAGGAACATG
>SVJC01000051.1 GCA_015069215.1 Oscillospiraceae bacterium | reverse complement strand
TCATCAGGCTCACCTTCTACAAGAACCGTAAGAATGAGCTGCTTGTTATAGTCATGAAATTCAAGGAATTTCTCTATCTCCCTTTTTACCCAGGTTGATTCAGATGTCCTGAAAGAACAGATAACGATAAGATACTCGGAAGACTTTAAAGCTTCCTCAAGATCTTCGGTAAGGTTGCTCGTAATGGGAAGTTCCTCAACATCCCTGAAAACACGGTTAAACCTTTCCTTTCCGCTCTTTTTGCGGAGCGCCTTCGGTATCTTGAAACGTTCAAGGCTCTTCTGTATTTCAGAGGCGATCAGGGTATCCTTCTCGGCGTGTCTGTAAGAAATAAATGCGTCGTATCTAAAATCGCTCATTACTCGTCCTTTTTGGTATGCTCTCAAGCCGGAGCGTACGTCTGAATGAAAATGTCTTTGTTGATGATGTAAACATCATCCGTATCGGTTTCCTTGGCTGCCAGGTAATCCCCGGGTTCGCCCTTCAGATACTCAGAGCCGTTCCACTTGGTAAATACCTTCGTAGTCGTTTCGATGGGCATCGCCAGTATCGTATTTCCGCCCTCGGATACACACGATCTGGCATAGCTTCTGAGCTGCAGTATCTCTCCGGTCTTTGTATTTTTAAGTGTCGGGAAATAATCAAGCTGCATGTCGTATTTGTCGTCTATCAGCTTGTAATTCCTGTTGAAGACTTCTTTATTGGAGGCATAGACCTCGCCCCTTACACCTATCATGATGACGGTGTCATCAGCAACATTGATGTTCGTGTCGCCTTCGAGCGAACGTACAAGTATGGGAGTTCCCACAGGCAGGAATTCGGAAGGGATGCAGTAACCCTGCTTGAGCGGAAGCTTCTTGTAGCGCTTCATCTCAGACATGTCCACCTTGTCTTTTCCCGCATATATGATCCTGCAGTCCTGATAGTAATCGTGAAGCCTGTCACGGAGGACAGTAGTGACTATCGCATGCTTATGGATCGCATCAGACGAAAGGTAATCGGGCCTGAGTTCAGCCAGAAGATCCTTCTGTATCAGTCCGCCTGCCTTGTCAGAACGTCCGCCGCCCGAACCGATGCCGCGTACCAGGTATTCAGCGAGTTCGTCTGCCCTTACCTCGTTGGTGCAGCTTCTTACGGAGAACTTGATGCCGACGTCGAGCTCCGAAAAAACGACGCACGTATCAACGGTATCGACCGCAAGGAAGAAATCGCTGATGAGTCCTAAGATATTGGGGTCACACGGCATCGTCTCAAGAAGCGCATATTTGTGTATCTCGTGATACTCATATCCGAGAAGTGCCATGCCGGCGATCTTAACTTCCTGAAGTGTCATGTTCATATTGCAGAAATGCTTGATCATCGACTTGTCATAGTAAATGTCGTCAAGCATGTCGCGGTCGAGCGGATGATAGATCTCGGCAAGCGTATTCGTATCCGTATAGAGGCCGTAATAAAGAGCCGTGGAAAGGTTCCTGTCTATATCAAATCCTTCTTTGCGGAGGAGGTCCCAGACGACCGTTGCACAGCTGCCTACGCCCTGACGCACGTCATTGAGGACCGGCGGCTTATTGTCTCCGATGAAGTGATGGTCTATCGAAGCAATGTTCTCCGCTTCAAACTTCCTTACGTTGCCCTCGCCGTAAAGGCAGTCACATGTAACGAGCAGCTGCGGCTTATATTGCAGATCAGGAACATATTCGATCGGGATCTCAAGAACATCGACCATGAACTTGAGATTTGTCTTGGTGATTATGAAATTGCCGGAATAGATGAATCTGACGTTCTTTCCCTTTGATTTGAAATAACTGTAAACGCCAAACCCGGATGCGATCGCGTCAGCGTCTGGATTGTCATGGCACTGTACGACAATATTGTCATACACAAGCAGATCAGACAGTTTCATAAAGTGATTCCCTCCCGGTGGACAGCACTTTATTAATTATACATTATTTTTTTACGTATAAGCCTTGTAAACTGATAGAGAAGGATCGAATAAGCAAGCACAATGACAAACAGCACCAGCGTGTAAAGATGATCCTCCATTACGCCGAAAAGTTTTGGCCTCAGAATGTTCATTACGAGTTCAAACGAGCAATACATCTCAAGCGACATGACGCCTACCAGGCCGAATATCTTGCCTATTAACTTCACTTTCTCCAGTTTGTCAAAGATCAACGCAAGGAAAACACACATCGTGGATGAGACCATGGCCGCGCCGATGTATTTGATCAGATAGTGCGAGAAATCCAGTCCCTCATAGTATTCTGAAAAGGACATAAGTATGATCCCCACTGCCCAGACCGCGAAAAGAATGATCCGGCCCATGGAACCAAATCTGATCTTCTTTTCCCTGCTCAGGTATCCGCAATAGACTCCAAACAAAAAAACAGGGATGCGGTTGGTAAAGATGGACAGGTCTCCGCGGGGAGCATCACTCTTCCATAAGAAGGAAAGAACGAACCATACTGCAAAAAGGATAAGCGTCGGAATGATCTTTCTCTTTATCCTTTTCATCATCTGATGATAAAGCGGAAAAAGCAGATAAAGTGTTCCGATGGCAGGGACAAACCATATAAGGGAAAACAGGGATTTTGCGTAAAAAGAGACCCCGGTTATCGTAAGCAGATAATCGGGGAATGACCATTTGAATATGACCGCAGTTATGGTTCCTGAGATGGCGAACGGAGGCCATATCCTCAGAAAACGTCTGAGATAAAACTGCGGGATCGTATGCTTTGATATAGAGTGAACCATGCCTATGCCGGAAAGGAAGAAAAACATGTCCGCGCCGGCATATCCGTTGCAGGCAAAGAGTGTCTCTATATCACCTATGAAAGGTGTTGTGGGAAACAAAAGGCAGGAATCCTGCGTGTGATAAAAAAAGAGCCACAACGCAGCAAAACCCATGATCTGAAGTCTGTATTTGCCTATCAGATCAAAAACCGGATCACCCTGCCGTTCAGTCACAACAGCACCGGATTACTTGTCGAGCATCTTGGAAAGATCAGCTGCTGACGGAACGTCTACGCCTGTCTTCTTCTCTACTGCGCCTGCAGCCTTCTCGAATACACCGTTTGCCTGCTCGTTCTTGGATACTGCGTCAAGAGCGCCGCTTGCTGTTTCCTTAACCTTGTTGATGTCGATGTTGGGTAAATCTACCATTGTCTTGACCTCCATAAGTTTATGTATCGATTATAGTTCTTTCGGCTTCAAAACAAAACCCCCGCAACGCAGCTTACGGGGGATTGATTAGTTTTGTTAAGTTGTAGTTCAAGTGTTGCAGTGGTCTGTTCGGTTCCGTGCTGAGTATTAAACTCAATTTAAGTAGAAAACCTTACAGGAGAAGCTCTGAACCAAGCGAGACCAACTGTCTGCTTGCTGTACTGTCATGTCCCATTGGTCTCACCTCCTTGAACCTGTCTTTGTATTTGGTTCTTTTCTGATGGCTTTAGTCTACCACAGGCAATATCAGAATGTGTTATGAAATTATGAACGATTTCTGACATTAGAGTTACAAAAACCGCCCGGTCAACGAGCGTCAGTCGTCATCGTGATCAGACCAGATCGTAGTGCTTCCGCGGTCGAGAGCAACGATTCCCGTACGGCACATTTCGATGATGCCGTAAGTCTTGACGTTCTGGATGAATCCGTCGATCTTCTGAGAATCTCCGGTAACCTCTATGCTTATCGCTTCTTCTCCGAGATCGATTATCTTGGCCCTGAAGATGTTTGCAGTCTCTATGATGCGGTCCCTTACGTCGTCACTGTTCCTGACCTTTATGAGCATTAACTCACGCTTCATACAATCCTCGTTGGAGAGGACAACGACCTTCTTTACGTTATAGAGTTTCCTGAGCTGCGAGACGACCTGATCCTTGTCTGTTTTCGCCGCTGAAAGCGTGATCGTGATACGTGAATATGCTGGCGATTCCGTCTCACCGACGGTAAGCGAATCGATGTTGAATCCTCTTCTCGTGAACATGGCGGTAACGCGCGAAAGGACGCCGTACTGGTTGTCTACGTAGATGGCGATGATTATCTTATCCTTCTTCATTTTCGGCCTCCTTCCATGTGACAAGGTTGTCGAAAGTTCCGCCGGGTCTTAACATCGGCAGTACCATCGAATCAGGATCTATCTTCATGTCGATGACGGAAGGTCCGTCATACGCATAAGCCTTCTCGAAAACAGTTTTGAACTCGTCTATGTTATCTGCCCTGAAGCCCTTTGCACCAAATGCTTCAGCGAGCTTGACGAAATCAGTCTTACGCTCGATGTCGGTGCCTGAATATCTCTTGTCGTAGAACAGAGTCTGCCACTGTCTTACCATGCCGAGCGTCCTGTTGTTGAACACGATGACCGTTACGGGAACATTGTATGTTACCGCCGTGGCAAGCTCGTTAAGGCTCATGCCGAAGCTTCCGTCACCGGTGATCAGGACTGCCCTCTTGCCTGTCGCAAACGTCGAACCGATAGCTGCACCAAGACCGAATCCCATCGTTCCAAGTCCGCCTGAACTGAGCCATGTGTGCTTCTTTCTGAAGTTATAGAACTGCGCCGTCCACATCTGATGCTGGCCGACGTCGGTCGCTATGCGCGTGTCAGGCTTAACCTTGGAAGCCACCTCAAGGATGACTTTCCTGGGTACGAAAGTATCGTCATCGTATGCATCTGATTCACGTGCCTTGAGGGACTTTATCTTCTCTTCCCAATCCGGCAGCTTCTTCTCACCGACAGCATCGATGAGCCTTGCGAGGAAGTCCTTGACATCACAGCAACAGCCGAGATCGACTGAAACATTCTTGCCTATTTCAGCGAAATCCGCATCGATATGGATCTTCTTTGAATTGAGTGCATACCTGTCAGTCTTGCCGGTTGCGCGGTCGGAGAATCTTACTCCGACGGCGATCATGAGATCGCTTTTCGCAAGCGCTACGGAAGAAGCAAAATGCCCATGCATTCCCTGCATTCCAAGGAATCTGGGATGGTCTGTCGGTATTTCCGAAAGTCCCATCATGGAGCATCCGATGAATGCGTCGATCTTATCAGCGAGCGCAAGGATCTCCTTGCCTGCGCCGGCTCTCACGGCACCGCCGCCGAAATAGATGTACGGCCTCTTGCATTCGGCTATCATCTCGGCTGCCTTGGCAACCATTGCGGCATCAGCCTTCGCGGGCTTTGCGGGAATGACTTTCCGGGCAGGCTTAAATTCGCACGCAGCTGTCTGGATATCGTTCGGGATATCGATGAGTACGGGACCGGGTCTTCCCGAAACACATATCTTGAAAGCCTCGCGGATCGTATCTGCAAGTACCTTGATGTCTCTTACGAAGAAGTTGTGCTTCGTGATCGGAAGAGTTACACCGGTGATGTCGATCTCCTGGAAAGCGTCTCGTCCGATCATGGAGTTGGAAACGTTTCCGGTGATCGCGATCATCGGAACTGAATCAAGGAATGCGGTAGCGATGCCGGTAACGAGATTTGTCGCGCCGGGGCCAGACGTTGCGATCACAACGCCCGGTTTGCCCGTGGATCTTGCATAGCCGTCTGCAGCATGTGCAGCACCCTGCTCGTGTGCAGCCAGTATGTGCCTGATCTTGCCGCCGCAGTCAAAAAGTTTGTCATAGATGTCGATCACGGTCGCACCCGGAAAACCGAACACAGTATCAACACCCTGCTCAAGCAAGGTCTCGATAACGATCTGGGCGCCGGTTATTTTCATTGCAATACACTCCTTTTCATGGAGACTATTTTACTCTATCTGTCTTCTCTGTAGTAGTTCCTGCCGATGGCAGAAGGCTCGTTGCTGTTGTTGTTCTTCCTTACCGAGCTCAGAATGAGAACGATGAGAGTAATGATAAACGGCAATGCTGAGAAGAACTGCGCAGGTATCTTCGTAAGCCATCCGAGCGTGGTCGGGAAAGCTGTGGCAAGAGGCGCATTCTGGACACGCAGCGTGTTGAAGAAACCGAAGATAAGAGTTCCGAGGATCGCCTTGGCGGGACTCCAGTTAGCGAAGATGACGAGCGCGATGGAGATCCAGCCGTAGCCGTTGATCCAGCAGTTCGATCCTTCAAAAGTACCGCCCATGTTGAGTGCCATGTAAAGGCCTCCGATGCCCATGATGCCTGAGCCGATGATGATGTGGATATACTTGTAGAGCGAAATGTTGACACCGAGAGAATCGGCGGCACCGGGGTTTTCACCGATGGCGCGCAGCTTTAATCCGGGATTTGTCTTTTCGAAATAGAACCACATTAATATTGCGATAAGAATGCCGAGATAGATAAGGATGCTGTGCGAAAAGACCACCTTGCCGATCACTGGGATCTTTGAAAGCAGAGGTATCTCAATCGGCTGGAACTGCGCGTCAAGGCGGCTTCCGCCGAGAGCGGGCCACTTGGCTTCACTGTTGGAGACAGCATTTCCGATAAAGTAATAGAAAGCAACACCGAACGTCGTGATCGTAAGTCCGGTGACGTTCTGGTTCGCCTGCAGAGTAACTGTAAGGAACGCGAAAAGCAGTCCTACCAGACCCGATGCGGCAAAGCTTACGAGGCATGCGACAAGAAGGCTTCCGGATCTCATTCCGATGAGATATCCCGCAACGGCGCCGATCGCCATCGTACCTTCAACGCCGAGATTCAGTGAACCTGATTTCTCGATCATGATCTCGCCCGCAGTGCCGTATAGGAGCGGGATGTTGTAAACGATTATGCTGAACAGGAAGAGCGTAATAACATCAAGCATTTTTCGCATCCTCCTTCTTCTTTAATGTGAACGTTGCTGCAAAGTCTGCAGTGAGTACCGCGAACAATATTATGCCCTGCAGGAGATCAGCGAAGTTGCTGTCGATCGAAGGATACTTCGTTGCAGCGGTCTTGCATCCGAACTGAAGGATCGCGATGAGGACTGAAGTGATGGCGATCGCGGGAGTGCTCAGTTTTCCGAGCCATGCTACGACGACGCCGGTCCATCCTACATTGTTCGTGATCGTCTCTGAGATCGTTCCCGATGCCGATGCGGTAAGGCCTGCAGCAAGTCCGATCAGAGCGGATGAAATGAACATCGTGCGCATTATGATCCTTCCGACCTTCATTCCCGCATACTTTGCCGTAGCCGCACTGTCTCCTACGACAGCGATCTCATATCCGTGCTTTGTATATTTGAGATACACATAGATCAGCGCAACGAGTACCGCAGCAACAATAACTGACCAGAGCAGATTGAAGTTTCCGATCTTGACGCCGTCCATGATCGCGGTCTCGGGGAACTTGCCGAAGATGGGTCTTGCCGACTTCGGATCAAGGAAAAAGTTCCAGTCTTCTTTGGTCTTTCCAAGATATGTGATCACGTACAGCATGATGTAGTTGAGCATCAGCGTAACAAGTGTTTCGTTTGTATTGAACTTAACCTTGAAGAAGGCGACCGCTACACCCAAAAGCCCGCTCGAAAGCATTGCGGCCACACACATGAGGATTATAGTTACAGGTCTCGGAAGCCCCGTTACATTGAATGCAACGATCGCTGCGCTTATTGCTCCGATGAGGAATTCACCTTCGCCTCCGATGTTCCAGAAACGCATCTTGAACGAAAGACCCAATGCAAGCGATGTGATGAGCAAAGGGACCAGTACCTTGAGGAAACCCTCGAAATTCTTATATGCGTACTTGTTGCCGACCATACCGATGGTGAGCATTCTTCCGTAGTATTCAAAAGGATTGATACCGAGTGATGCGAGAAGCACAGCGCCGATACCTAGCGAGATCACGATGCCGATAAGATAATAGACAAGCAGTCTTCTTATCGACTGAACGGGACGCCTTACGAGATGATATTTTTTCATGTACCGGCTTCCTCCGTTTCCTTCGTTTCTTCGTTTTCGCTGATCGCGGAATCTCTTGCGATGCCCGCAGTCTTACCGCCCTTGTCGACCAGATCGAGCGAACCGGTCATCATGAGGCCTATCTCCTCTTTGGTCGTGTGATTGCTGTTAACAACGCCCATCAGCTTGCCGTGGCAAATGACCATTATCTTGTCGCAGAGGGCCATCATGACGTCGATGTCTTCACCTATGAAAAGGATTCCGACATCCTTCTTTTTCTGCTCGTTCAAGATGTCGTAGATCATGAACGACGAACCGATATCAAGTCCTCTTACAGGGTACGCCGTGATGAGAACGTTAGGACCAGACTTTATCTCTCTGCCGAGAAGGACTTTCTGTACGTTGCCGCCTGAAAGCTTTCTTACGGGAGTCTCAGTCGAAGGCGTTACGACCTTGAGCCTGTCGATGACCTTTTTCGCTTCTTCCCTTGCGTACTTGCGGTCAATGAAGGGGCCTTTGGCATCTTTGTAATTCTTAAGTATCATGTTGTCCGTGATGGACAGTGACGGAGCCAGTCCCATGCCGAGTCTGTCCTCGGGGATAAAGCTCATCGAAATGCCTTTCTCGAGGATCTTGCTGGGTGATAATCCTACAATGTCCTCACCCTTGTGAATGATCTTTCCGTCAATGACGGGACGCAGTCCTGCAATGGCTTCGCAAAGCTCTTTCTGTCCTGAACCTGCGATTCCGGCAACGCCTAAGATCTCGCCGCCCCTGATGTAGAAATCCAGGTGATCGACTGCTACCGCGCCTTCATCGTTCTTTACGGTAAGATCTCTGATCTCAAGAAGAGGCTTCGTCCTTTCTATCGGAATGCACTTGATGTCAAGGTCGATCTTACGGCCTACCATGAGCTCCGTAAGGGTCTTCTCATTGCTCTTTGCAGTCTCTACGGTATCGATGTATTCGCCGTGTCTTAATATCGTTACGCGGTCTGAGATCTCCATGACCTCGTTGAGCTTATGCGTGATTATGATTATCGAATGCCCTTCTTCCTTCATCTTGCGGAGGACCTTGAAGAGCTTTTCGATCTCCTGGACGGTAAGGACCGCCGTCGGTTCGTCCAGGATTATTATCTTTGCGCCGTAGCACAAAACCTTCAGTATCTCCAGCGTCTGCTTTTCGGAGACAGACATGTTGGAGACCAGTTTGTCAGGATCTATTTCAAAGCCGAATTTCGCGGCCATCGTAGCTACTAAGTTTTTGGTGTCTTTCTTCAGGAAAAGACCTTTTTCATCCCTTAACCCTATTCTGATGTTGTCGAGCGCAGTGAAACGCTCAATCAGCTTGAAGTGCTGATGCACCATGCCGATTCCGAGCTTCGCCGAATCCTCGGGCGAGCTGATGGACACTTTTTTGCCGTCCATAATAATAGAACCGCTGTCGGGCATATAAATGCCCGACAGCATGTTCATGAGAGTCGTTTTACCGGATCCGTTCTCACCTAAGAGGGCGAGAATCTCACCTTTTTTGAGCTGCAGATTGACGTTTTTGTTTGCGAACAGTGTTCCGAAACGTTTCGAAATACCCTTTAGTTCAATGGCATATTCCATAAAACCTCTCCTGCAGCGTTATTTAACGGGATCAGTTAACCTGAGTTACACCGTCAACATAGTAGTTCATTGAGCCCTGGATTACGTCATCACCGACGGATGCTCCGCCTGCAGCAACCTTCTCAGCGCCAGTGTTATCCTTGAGTGCATCGTTCTTCTGCTCAACGGCAACAGAACCTGCAGCACCGGAGAATACGAGCTTAACGCCGGAGAAAACATCCCACTTGCCGGAGATCATAAGATCCTTGGCGAGCTTGATGGCCTCAGCAGTCTCGGGTTCGCAGTTGCCGGAAAGCTCGGAAATGTCAACGAGACCGGCAGAAAGACCCTGATAGTAGTTGCCTACTGACTGCATGAATGAACCCTTGTCTGTCATTGCAGCCTTCATTGCTGTTGCGTAGTAAGCGCTCCAGTTCCAAACAGCTGCAGTGAGGTGAGCCTTGGGAGCTTCCTTTGTCATGTCGGAGTTGTATCCGCATCCGAATACGCCCTTCTCGTTAGCAACGATCTGAGGCTGAGCGGAGTCGCAGTGCTGACCGATGACGCAGCACTTGTATGTGTCGATGAGGACCTGAGCTGCCTGTCTCTCCTTCTCCTGATCGCCCCATGTGGAGATCTCATAAACATGGATCTTTGCGTCAGGGTTGACTGATCTTGCGCCCATAGCGAAAGCGTTGATGCCTGAGCATGTCTCAGCATACTCTGTGCCCCAAGCGGAAACATAACCGATGTTGTTGTTCTTCAGAGCAAGAGACTTGTATCCTGCAGCAATACCGGAAAGGTAACGTGCCTGATAGATCCTGCCGAAGTAGTTGTTGAAGTTCTTGTCGTTTGACTTGTAGCCTGTAGCGTGGGAGAAGATGATGTCAGGATACTCTGCTGCCTTCTCCTCCATTGCGTTGATGTATCCGAAGCTGATGCCGAAGATGATGTCGCATCCGTCGCCGGCGAGCTGGTCGATCGCCTGCTTAACCTTCTCATCGTCCTCAGGTACGTTGTCAACGATGTAAAGATCCTTGGAAGGATCAAGACCTACCTGCTTCATGCCTTCGGTAATGCCCTTGTGATGTGCAAAGGTATAACCTGCGGTATCGTTCTGGCTGTTGATGTAGATCGCACCAACCTTAATGCTTGCCGTTGCGGCCTTTGACTCGCCCGGCTTCTGTGACTCCTGTGCAGTCGTCTCTCCTGCCTTTGTGGTGGTAGCTGCTGTTGTTTCAGCAGGCTTGCCTGAGCATCCTGCGAGAGCCCAGCAAGAAGACACTGCGAATGCTGCTGTGAGCACCAGTGAAACCAATTTCCTCATAGTTCTCCTCCAATTTCTTTTTTTATGCAAAAAATTATTGCATACAGATTTACTGCTCCCTGAAAGTCAGGGATGTGTCGCTCATCGAGTCGATTATCGCAAGTGATTCGACCCTGATGCCCTTGGCCCTCAAAGCGTCTCCGCCGCCTTGGAAGCCCTTCTCGATCGCAATGGCTGCACCTGCGAGCTTAGCGCCCGACTGTCCGATTATGTCGAACAATCCGTTAAGCGCGCCGCCTTTCGCAAGGAAATCGTCAACGACCAGGATATTGTCATCAGGCTTAAGATAATCCGCGGCAACCACGACATCAAAAGTCTTCTGATGCGTATAAGAGAAGACCTTTGAAGTATAGACCTCGCCGCTCATGTTGTTTGAAGCGTGTTTCTTTGCGAAAACAACAGGCACGCCAAGCGCGCAGCCTGCCGCAACGGCGATAGCGATTCCTGAAGATTCGATGGTAAGGATCTTTGTGACTTTTGAGTCACCAAAAAGGCGGGCTATCTCATTGCCCATATCCGTCAAGAGCGCAGTATCGATCTGCTGATTAAGAAAACTGCCTACCTTAAGTACTTCTCCGGGCAGTACCCGGCCTTCCTTAAGTATTCTTTCCTCCAAAGCGCGAATGGTAACCACCTCCTGCGAACACCCTACTATATTATAATTATTACAATTAGGTGTCAAACCTCGAAAAGCCCTTATCTGACAGGCTTGAAATTTTACCAGCCGCTGGGTACGAGAAGCCCTCTCGGGGTGGTTTCCGGGGAAACTGAGGATTCTGCCGATCCGTCCGGAGCCGACTCAGAAGCGGTCGTTCCGGCAGTTGCAGCTTCATCTACTGAAGAAAATGCCGATGACACGCGTTCGGAAGCTTCCGTGATCTTTTTCGCCACTGCATCATTGAAATATGTGCTGAGTTTTTCCGCGAGTTCCTCAGCCAGATCGATGCCTCCTGCGGCTACCGCCTTGGCATTGAGGAAAGGTTCGTCATAGCCTTCCTTAAGCTTGTAGAGCATTGAGTAGTCAGATGGATACCCTGCTCCGTGGATCAGGATCGTTCCGACCATGTCGCAGGCCTTGCCGCCTATGCAGAGGACCGGAACCCCGTTATCGACTATGCAGTTTCTCAAGACTTCCTTTGATTCGTCCGTAAAGCCTTCGGAGGTATTGATCACGATCAGCATGTACTCACTGTAATCACGCGGCTCTATGACCTTCTCCGAAGATTTTTCCGTTTCCTTGTACGTGATGCGGAAAGTAGTGAACTTGATCGGCATGTTTTCGCCGTTGACCTCTTCAGGTTTGAGGATCTTCATCTTGGGTTTGAGTGATTCCAGTTCCTCAGGAACATTGCCGATCCAGTAGATCGTAAGATCGAGAGGATTGAGGGACGCGATCTTCTCTTCAACGGCACCCTTTTTGGCAAGAGCAGCATTCCGTCTTACAGACGTGTTGAATACCATCGCTATCGCGATGAAGAAAAATCCCGCAAGGAGAAAAAGAACTATTACTGAAGTCTTATTGCGGTCCACTGCATTACGCCTCCCCGCAGAAAGGCTTAACGCCGCCTATCACTTTGGATGCGAATTCTTCTTTTGAAGAAGCGCAGTAGGCATCCATGTTATCGAGATACGGCAGAGCGTACTTTCTCATGTTATCGAGCATGTATTTGAGCTGTTCGCCTTCAAGATCAGTGTCGGCGATGATGAGCCAGCTTATGCGGTCCGTGCCGTTTTCGCGCATCAGTCTTACCCAGATGCGTTTTACTGAAGGTTCTATCTTAAGGTAGTCTGTAAGCGCCTCATGAAGCTCCGGCGGATACTTGTCGGGCTCTCCGACCTTGACCGTTCCGTCGCCTCCGATGCCCATCTGCTGTGCGATGAGCTTTACCATGTCTTTTCCGAAAAGGACTTCTTCGACACCGGGGTTGATGACAAATCCGGACAGTCCCATCTTGTCGGTCATGACGACTTCGATCAGATCTCCGAAGCCTGCCGCGACGCCCTTCTGATCCTTGTATTTATCCTGAAAAGCAACCTCGAAGCTGTCGGTATCCGAATAAACGACCATGTACTTGAGGCCGTTCTTGTCGCTTACCGCATGGAAGCTGTAATTACCCTCGCTGCCATCAACGGGAACGATGAATCTGGAAGATGCGGCTTCCTTTAGGAGCGCGATCATGTTCTTTTCGCTGTTGTCTTCGCGGATCTTTCCGAGAAGTTCAACAAGCCCGGCGTTCTCTATTCTCTCGTCCATTTCATCCTCCGAGCACGTACATGACTATCCTGGTCCAGAACAAGAGCGTTATCAGCATCATGACCGTGGACATCGTGACTATCCTCGTGGAAAGATCGGGCGCGGTGTTGTACTGTTCGGCATAAAGCACGTTCATGGAACCGCAGGGAAGCGCACACATGAGTACCATTATCTGCATGGTATCAGGCTTTATCGAGATCGCATGTCCCATGCCCCAGACTGCAAGAAGGGCAACGGCTGGGATAAGCACCAGTCTGACGAAAGACACCAGATAGGGCTTCCAGTCGAGAAATATCCTTCTGACGTCAACTGTCGCAAGCTGGGATCCCATGATCATCATTGCCATGGGGACTGCCATGTCACCGATCATGGCTACCGCATTGATAACGAATCCGGGCATTCTCCACGGAAGGATGAACAGGATTATGGCTGCGATCGAAGCCGTGGAAACCGTACTGCTGAAGAGTTCGGAAAGCTTGAAGTGCGGCTTCTTGGAGATTATGTGTGCTCCGTATGTGTAGAAAAAGCAGTTGTATGCGAGATTGAAAACGGCAGCGAGCAAAAGGCCCCTGTCGCCGTAAAGTGCATGCATCAGGGGGAATCCGACGAAACCGGTATTCTGGAAGACCGTGCAGGTGGTCATTACCCTCTGTTCGTCATCGGTGGTCTTCGTCTGCCTGTAAGATACGCGTGAAAGGACCAGTGCAAGCGAATAGTATGCTGCAGCAAAAGCAAACATGGCAACCATTCCCTTGAGTTCTTCGAAGGAGAAATTCGTCTGGCTCGACGAAATGATCATGAACGGCAGAACGGCCTTGAGAAGGATCTCCGTCATTATCTTTTCGCCGCGCATGTCGAGAACTCTGGCCTTGTTCAGACCAAAGCCGAGGATGAATCCTACAAACAGCTGAAAAAATACGTAATAGACCTGTACCATTCTTTAACGTTCTTTAGTATCAGTTGCCCGAAGCTGAAAGCGCAGCTCTCGCGGCATTCCTGTACCCCTCCATTATCCTCGATACCTCAAATGCCGGCATGTCAGGTTCGTATTCCCTTCCCGGGACATAGAACCTTCCGGTATTTTCGATACTGTCAAATATACCGCAAGTTACGCCGGCTGCAAGTCCCGCACCCATCGCGGTCATCTCATCGCTCGATGCGCGGGTGATCTTAACGCCGAGAAGATCAGCCTGAAGCTGCATGAGGAACGAACTTGCGCAAACGCCGCCGTCAACCTTCATCTGTTTCGCCTTGATACCCGTGTCGTCAGTCATCAGGTTGACCAGTTCGGTTACCTGATATGCGATGGATTCCACGCCTGCCCTTATTATCTCAGCGCGTCCCGTGCCCCTCGTGAGTCCCGTCATGACGCCCCTCGCGTCAGGTCTCCAGTAAGGCGCACCGAGGCCCGTAAAAGCAGGTACGAGATATACACCGCCGGTGTCTTTGATCGATTCACAATATTTGTCGCACTCTGAAGGCGAATCGATCAGCTTAAGTTCATCCTTGAGCCAGCTGATGACTGAACCTGCCTGGAAAATGCTTCCTTCAAGTGCATATGAAGTAATGCCATCAAAAGACCAGGCGCAGGATGTCAGAAGTCCGTTCTTTGAGAAGACAGGCTTCGTTCCGAGGTTCATCAAAGTGAAGCTTCCCGTACCGTATGTGGTCTTGGATTCACCTTCGTTAACAGCGTTCTGTCCGAGGAGTGCCGCGGGCTGGTCACCTATGACACCCGTGATCCTTACGCCGTTCAGGCTCATCAGATTTTCGATGCCGCTATCGTCAAAACCGGATCCTTTCAGGAATGCGGGATCAAGTTCGATCGCGCCGTAATCACTGCAGGATTCACGCGGCTCAGCAAGCGCTGTACGCGGCACCTTGAAAAGCTTTAACAGGTCTTCGTTGTAGTCTTTTTCCGTAATGTCGAAAAGCATCGTTCTCGAGCAGTTCGAATAGTCGGAAGCAAAAGTCCTGCAGCCCGTGAGCCTATATACAAGGAAGCCGTCAACGGTTCCGAAATACGCTTTGCCGCCGTCTGCGAGCTCTCTTAATCCGGGAACGTTTTCGAGCAGCCAGAGCATCTTCGTAGCCGAAAAATACGGGTCGATCTTGAGTCCGGTGACTTCGCTGATCTCACGTTCCCGATCCCTGATCTCAGGTCTTCTGCAGATATCAGTCGTTCTTCTGCACTGCCATACGATGGCATTAGCAAAAGGTTTTCCGTCAGGTGCAAAAGCAATGGTCGTCTCACGCTGGTTTGTGATACCTGCTGCAGCAATATTTCCAACTGCCTGCGGATTCTCAGACAGAAGCATGTTTATCGCCTTGAGAACCGACAGGAAGATCTCCTCTGCATCGTGCTCGACCCATCCCGGATTGG
>SVJC01000050.1 GCA_015069215.1 Oscillospiraceae bacterium | reverse complement strand
CCCTATCTTCTTGGCAGAATCCGGATTTAAGGGATCAAATGACTTCTTGTCAAACATAATGATCTTTCCGTCAGTCGAAGCAAACAGCAATCCCTTGTCTTTGATCGTACCTATCTGAAGGAGTCCTGCCAAGCGGTTATTCAACGTTATCATCATGAACAATTCAGAAGGCGTGAATATGCGGATCTCACCGTTCTGGTTAACTACGACGCAGCCGGCAGAATAGCGGTAAAACCTCAAAAGGCCTTCATCCTTGATGTGTTCTTCAAGATCACTCATCTCTTCAGGCTTCGGCGGACCGAAGAACTTGAGACCCTTTACGGGGTTAGCACCTTGATCATGCTTTGGGGCCACTGTTCCTGCTTTGGAATATCTTCTGCCGATAAACGCACAGATACGGGCAATTGTATCCTTTGCAATGGCGGAATCAGGTCTTTCGATCATGAAGCAATGATCGGCTTTATCATCTTCGGAATTCAGAATGAACATTTCAATATCAGTGCCGTTCGAACTCTTAACAGCATTATAAAGCGCCTTGCTCTCATTAAGGCACCCGTCCTTATCACCCGTAATCAGCAGTACCGGAGGGATCCAGTAACCAGAATAATCCATGTCAACAGATTTGAGTTCTTCAGGGAAATCCTGGAACGTCGGGAAAAGGTAAAGTGACTGGATGAGCGGATGTTCCTTATCGAAAAGGAAATACCCTGATAACAAAACAGCAGAACTGACGGAGTAATCATAACCAACATCAAACTTCCGGGGATTTGACAGCATCAGCGAAAGGATCCATGCAAGATATGCGCCGGAAGACGCACCAACCAGATGAAAGCGCTTTACTGCGTCTTTAGCTGATATCAGACTGATAACGCCTGAAATGTCGTCAACCATCGTACGGATCTTTCTGGCTTCATCAAGATTCCTGAAACCAACGGAATACACGCGCATGGATGTCTTCTCAGCCAAAGCTGTAAGAAATTCGGGATTATCGCCCTTGTCCCCGTCTCTGAAAGCTCCGCCGTGACAATAGATAATTGCTTCATCACGGACCGGATTGAGAACGGAATAAACATCATATGCATCACAGCTTGTGATGATGCAGCCAGAACTTGTTTTAACAGTCTTCCCTACAGGCTTTTTCTCAGGCTCCTTCTCTTCACCGGGAATGACAGGCACATAGAAATCCTTGGATTCCTCCTTGAATCTGTAGCCTTTACCCTGCATGTATGAAGCAACAGAATCACCCAGAGACGGATTCCTGCGGCATTCTTCCATGATCTTGTCTTCGATGGCGAAGATCATGGTAAGCATCCTGTCGTCATTAATCAGGTATGCCTTGTTCTTGGCCAAGACCAGAGCCTCGTGAAGGCTTACAGCTCCTGTCTGGTACAAACCGTAATAATCCACGTTGTTTCTGATACGTTGTTCGGGAGGATTCTTCTCGTTCCCGTAGAAACTGTATTTCGGGAAAAAGACATTGGGACTCTCTTCTTCGTAGTATCCGGTCTTCTCCATGATCTTCACGCAATAATCAGCCGCATCCTCATCGGAATACGGGGCGCGGTTCTTGAGTCTGCAGATCTCGCTTTGCAGAGCTTCGATCATTTCAAAAACCGCCGGATCCTTTGTCAGAAAGTAATTAAACCCGGCAATATAATAAGCTTCCTGTATCGGAAGCCCGTGAACACTGTACAGTTCAAAGTAATTCGTAATACCTTTCATATGCCGCACTCCTGAAAGAACGTCTCACACCGCTTCATGGTTATATCTTAAAATTATAACCAAACGTTCAATCGAACATGAGGACAATCACTATGAACCGTTAAATAATCAGAATTTAAATTGCTTCGAAATCGATCTTAATGCAACCCGAATATTCAGAACATCCGGGAAAGATACCATCCATTTTCGAAATACCGATCAAAGTACTGTTATCCGAAAAGATTAGCCATTATCTCAGGATATGCCTTATCAACAATAGCAACTATATGTCTGCAGCATTCAAGTACTTCCTCTCCGCAGGAATCGAGCTGGATAACAGCATCATCTTCAGCTGTTATGGTGTTATCTTCCTCGTCGATAATGAACTTGATCCATCTGTACTTGGTATTCAGGTAATTAACAACAGCAAACATGCTATCCGTCTTGTCTGACGGGATCTTGGCAACATTAAATGCCCTGAGCGCTACAGATTCATCACCCGGGTCAAAGATGATCAGGATCTTCAGGCCTTCGCGATTATCCATTTCAAAGCCGGTACAGATTGCTTGTCCGTCTTCAGACATGTCATAACGGATACCCTTTGAATCAAAAAAAGCCGCCGTAACCTGTGCTGCCATGCTGCCCATAAAAATACCCCCGACAAAGAGTTTGGATTAACAACTATGATTACATTTTATACCATAACCATAAAGGAATTTTACATCGTGAAAACAAGCTGCGCTCTACATACTGACTTCTTGCGAAGCCCCAAAAATGCATTTTCTTTTATCTTGCAGCTGTTTGAGTACATTCGTTCAAAGCTTCTATTATGTTGTCGTTGAGCTCAAGCTTATCTTTTCCGGCTTCCTTCACGGTCAGCTGATCAAAAAGCACAAGATCCTCGTGTATTTTCAGAGCCTTCCTGACATTACCCGGGATCGTTCCGTCTTCCTCACGCGGGAAATCATCGGGAGCCTTGATATATCCCATAGTCCTGGTATACATGTTCCACCGCATATGCTCATAGACCATCCAAGTCTTGTCGTCAGTTGTCAGCTGATATCTGCCTTTGGTCTCTTCTTTCTCATCGATCACCAGGACTTTAAAGGCAAAGCTCAATGTCCTTGCATATACCGAATGACGATTGTACTCATTATTGCAGTATTCTTCCCACGTCTTTTTCCCTTTATAACGGTTCTTATGAATAACCCTGGTGGCTTTTTCAATAGATGACATCGTGATAAAGTCATGAGCATACACCTCGCGGATTCCGCCCACGATCCTCATATTCTTGGTTATTTGCTTATTCAGCTTGTCATCATTACAGAGTTCACGGTTGCAAATGTTGACCAGTATCCTGTAGCTACCCGCGATCCTTGCTCTTTGTCTTGCTATGTCAGTCCGGATGGCAAGCCCGAGATTACTGATATCATCCTCTACGTTGATAAATGCATAAGTAAAGTCTTTACATTCCTCTCCGATGCTCTCATCAAATCTGATGGAGTCATAAGAAATGCCAGTGATGTGCTTAAACGTATAAATGGCATCACCGTATCCTGCGCCTTTTTCGCACAACTCAGGTATCTTCTGCTTAATGACATCTCTATGGTCACCGTCTTCGATAAGTACGACCGACAGCTCATAACCCGGCATCTGACCAAGGTGAAGTATAGCTTTAAGGAATTCGATATTCCTGTCATTATAACCGGCGATCAGGACCTTGATCTGTTTTACGCCTTTTTTATCAGCTGCTGCATCCTCAAAGATCGATTCAACAAGAAGCGTATTATAGATGAAGTTTTCTTCGGTACGTACCAGATTAATGATCAGTCTTGGTTGTTTTTCTTCCTCACCGGTTTCTGCTTCAGTACTCCCGGCCGGCTTTTCATCCCTTTTATTCTCTTCTTTCGTGCGCGTGGCAATATAGTCATCATAGAGACTCCACGGAAGAGCGTTTACTTCAGCAAATATCCTTACACGTGAATTTACAGGTGCCTTGGTGATATCAGCCATTTGACTGAGGTTTAGTTCCTCCTTGGTATTGAAAAGGAACACCTCTAATTCCCTGGATTTTCCGTTAAGATTCGAATAAATATCTTCTGCACTGAACTTCATAAGAATGGCATCTATCTTTCTGATGGATTCTTTATGAACGTCAGATACATCTTCATCAGATGAAGCAAATACCAGAACAGCATTTTTGTCCTGCTTCATATTAATGCTTTCGGCTATCGCAAGCGTTTTTTCATTACATTCTGAGAAAAGATAAACCTTCCCTTTCTTTCTCCTGAACAGCTTTATTTCCTGTAACGGACCCTCAATCAAATGAAGGATAATATTCGCCGCGAAAAAAAGCATCAGGATATTTGTCAGCGTATATAGAATGTTGTAGCAGCTGTTAAACAAGGCAACGTACGGATCCGAACTTTCAAGCAGGTAACGGTCGTATCCTTCACCGGAATACTTGGTAAACGAAACCAGGAAAGTATTTATTAAGCTTTCTATTCCTCTGGCAAATGAAAGAGGCGTTTCCTTATAAATATTCGGCAGCAAAAGGACAAAATTCGATGCCAACTCGGTCAACGCCCCATAATAGCTAGCGTTTTTGTTTTTCTTTTGTTTTACGGACACAAAAATACCTAAAACGCAGAGAATCAGACCGATCGAAAAGCATATGATCCTTGATATTTCCATTTTTGCCTCCTACAGTTACCCGATTCGCATCAACATTCGAATCTTACTTTTGATTTGCAGCTTAAATGCGTATTTCAACAGATATCCGGCGTCAACTAAGACACCGTTCATTGCTACATAACGCCAGATAATTCAAACATAACCAAAAGACTCAAAGTTAAAAATTTTAGATATATTCTACTAGCATTATTGGCTCCAATCAAACTCGTTTATGCGTATTAAGAGGACAAATAATCTGTGTAATAATGTTACAAAACAGCAGAAAGCCTGCATTTAGCAGCAGTTGTCTGCAGAAAAAAACAGGCAAAAGAAAAGTCCCGAAACACAAGTTTCAGGACTCTATTTGGTGCGGCCGACGAGACTTGAACTCGTATGGAGTTACCCACACGCCCCTCAAACGTGCGCGTCTGCCAGTTCCGCCACGGCCGCATGCACTGCTTAAAGCAAGCTCGATAATTATACTTTTCGGATAGTACAGTGTCAAGAAGTTTTTTAGGTTGACAATCTGATATTTTTATCGTCCCGTTTCCATGTAATCCGGCGTAAACATATCGACAGCTTCCATGAACGCGTCCCAATTACTTGTTTTGGGCGTCAGGTAAGTTCAACTACCCTGTTATAAAGCAAATGGTATTTGCCGAAATCGGATTCATCGTGGTAGTGGCCGAAATACCAGTCATTGAACTTGACCGTCTGAGCCAGCGTGTCCAGAAACTCGGTAAGTTCATTATGGTCACGGTACTGCATTTTGGGCATGTTCATTGCCAGAAGAGTCATTTCGGGCGCACAGTGGGTCAGGATACAGTCAACCGTACCGTTGTGTCTCTCGAGATTGGAAACAGCTTCTTCGTATTCTTCGGCAGAAGGCATCTCGCGTGGCCACCAGGTAACCCCTTCTTTACGGTATTTGATATCGGAAGAACGGGCTCCTCCCATGGTAAACAGCTTCTTTCCGCAAATCTCAAAGACCTGGCCTCTCATAAGATGGAAAACCGAATCTGTCAACTTATGGATCTTTCCGCCGTTCCATGTTGTAACCGGCATCGAATCCAAAGCGTCATGATTCTCGTGATTGCCGTCGATAAAGAGGGTCGTGAAATTACGCTTGCTGTAGTTATCCTGCAGGTATCTGTCTGTTTTGTCCAAACCCCACACTGTACCGAAATCCCCGAGCACGATCACATAATCATCCTTGGTAAGGGATTTCTGCTCAGGGAAATTTTTGGTATTGAGCTTGTGCCAATCAATATCTCCGTGTGTATCGCCTGTAACAAACAACCGTGGCATTATCTCTCTCCTGCGATATATTCTTCTTCCGCCTTCAGTAAACGCTGCAATAACTTAAGGCGAGTTCTCCTGTCCGTATTCTCGATAAGAACAGGTGAGTCATTTGTGTTCAATACATAATCAAAAGCTGATTCAGTTTCTTTCTCATAAGGGACCACTTCGATAGTGAATCCGAAGCCGTCCAGATAAGCCAGAAGCGTTGAAACCTTTACATCATTAACGCCGCTTTCCATTCTGTAGAGACTTGCCGGAACTATTTCCATTTTCTCAGCAAGCTCTTTTGCTGAAATGTTTGCTTTTCTCTTTCTTACTGCTGTATCAAGAAAATCTCTGTATGCTTCCATTCGTCTGTCATATGCTTTGCTGATCATAGCCCTTACTCCTTTGCACTTTGATTAGATATTTCAATGTTAGCATACAGCTAACATATATGCAATACACATAACATATATGTTGTCGGCTTTTAGAGGACAATCATACAAAAAGGTCCTGAAACCAACGATTTCAGGACCTTAAGTTTATAATCTGTTACTTCCGTCAGTTACCGAACAGATAGTACAGGATGATTATCGCAAGGATCGCGAGGGCGATCGTGAGGATGACCTTCGGTACGGAGATAGGCGACTTGCCTGCGATCTTACCTGTCTGGCCGTTGACTACGAAGTTGTAGACCTGGCCGTTGAACTTGTAGTTTGCGATCCAGATGGGCGCTAAGACGTACTTGAAGGTTACCTTTGCGAAGTCGGTGTTGAAATTGACCTTCTCGACCGTGTCGGCGTGCTCTTTTCGCTTCTCGTACTGGCCGATCTCATACTTGAGGGTATTCTTGATCTGGCCCTTGGCGATCTGCCAGCCGTCGTCCAAGCCGACCGTATATCTTTCGGCGAGGAAGCCTGCGATGAACTCAGGCGAATAAGGACGGATCTTCTTAAAGTCGAAATTCTTTACGGAGTTGATAAACGGGTTATCGGTCCTCTTGCTGCCGTAAACGACTTCATCGTCAACGAACTTCTCGTAGATACCGGAGAAGTGCTTATACTCGTAATAAGTCTCTGTCTCGCCCTTGGAATTGGTCCTCTCGTGTCTGTAGCCGAGCTCGACCTGGTAAGGCGATGTCGTCTGGGAATCGTATGTCCAGAACGGGAGATAGACGCCGCTGAAGTTCTTGGCTTCGCAGGACTTCTTAGCCGCATTGGGCGCGAAGAACTTGCCCTTTATCCAGCTCTTAAAAAGCTGGGATGCCTTCTGCTGTGAGATCTCGAAAGGAACAACTCCGCCCGGAGCCATAGCGTCAGCCTGGTCGTCGACCGGCATGACCTGCGTAGATCCGCAGTAAGGGCAGCATGCTGCCGTATCAGTGGCATCGAAAACAGTTGTTGCGCCGCAGTTCTTGCAGGTAAGGGATTTTCTCGCCTGACCCCAGTCGATGCTGGCTCTCTGCGTAGCTGTCGTAAAGTCGATCTCTTCAACATCCTTTGCAACATCCTCAGGCTTGGGAAGTTGTCTTGAGTAGCCGCAGAACTTACATGTCATGGAAAGCGTATCGGGATCGTAAACGACTGTAGCGCCGCATCCCGGGCATTTCTTGTCTGTTGATTCCATGGTGGAGCCGACTGCGACCTCATTGCCTTCAGCATCGAGATATGTCTTTGCAGTTGCCCGAGGTGCGGCAGCTGCCTGCAATACGGCTGCACAGGAAGCTTCCGGATCAAACAATCCGTCAGGGCCTACAGGATAGTCAGAAGCAATACAGCGGTTCCAAAGAGCCATTCTCTGTGCCCAGTCAGAAGCAAGTCTTTCCTTCTGGGCAAGGGCAGTCTCGGCAGCTTTCTTTGCATTGCCTGCGGCGATACCCGCCTGCTGCATCGCTTCCTTCTGGCCGAGCTTGTCGAACTTCATTACTTCACGGCTCTGCTGTTCCTGTACTGACTTGGCCTGAGCGATCTCGGTATCAAGGACGCGCAGCCTGTTCTTTACCGCATTGCCCTCGATCATATATTGCTGACCGAAATCAACATGGTTCGTGATCCAGTCACTTGCCAGAGCGGATGCCTTGCCTGCAAGCTCCGAATCGGGAGTCGAGGTATCCAGAGCAGGCGCTCCTTCCGGGTGTTCTGTCAGGAATCTGACTGACAGCTGCTGCTGAGCTGTTGCAACCCTTGCCTTGAAAGAATCCGGTATCGTACCGTTATTGATAGAAGCATATTCTTCAGGAGTTATATAGATGAATGCCCCCAAACGCTGTGCATCAGCAGTTGAGATCGGTGCTCCGGGAATGATAGTAGGCATAATTAGACCTCGCAATGTTTTATTTGTTGTAGTTTATCACAAACGGTTCAATAAATAATAAATGCCACGGAATAAGGCTTAAGTCCCACTGTCGTTGAACCGTTCTCAAAGCCTCCGAATATGATGCTTTCAGAAAGGGGCGGATGCCATCCCGATACCTTATCCGTCACGTTAACACCGGAATAACTGTCGTTACATGTAACATACAGCGGTTTTTCGGATCTGTTCGCAACAAAGACGATCTTCTTTGCGCCCGTTCCCTGATGACCGAAGTAATCTCTTCCCTCAGAAAGATACCTTTCGAAAGCGAAAGCACCCTCATCGGTCAGCAGAGTCTTGTAAAAGCCCGTGCGCAGGCACGTATGCACCTTGCGCAAACCCGCAATCCTTTTAAAGAAAGCGAGATTCTCCTGTTGCTTGGCAGTCAGACGGTTCCAAGGATAAGTCCTTCTGTTGAACGGATCCTTATAGCCCTGCATGAGCACTTCGTCGCCGTAGTAAAGGCAGGATGCTCCTATGTAAGCATTCTGGAAAGCATATGCCATCCTTGAAAGCGCTGCGCATCTGTCGTAATCAGCCGCATCGACCTCTATGCCGCGCTGTATCTCGCGGTCGTCGGTCTCGGCAGGTTTTCCGAGCATGGTCATTATCCTCGGAACATCGTGCGAAGATACGAGGTTCATCATGCAGTAATATGCTTCATCGGGGTATCTTTCGCGGAAGCCTTCAAATCTTGAATCAGCGACCTGCGCAGAGATATAACCGCAAAGATAATCCAAAAGGATGTGCCTGAACGTATAGCCCATAACGGAGTCGTGGGTGTTTCCGAGCATGAAGTCGCGGTAAGAGCCGTAGCTGCACTTATTTGATGCATCCTCCCAGACTTCGCCGACTAACATTCCCTCGCCGTTTGTCTTTGCCTTGAGGGTAGCTCTCATCTGTCTGATGAAGCTGTCGGGAAGCTCGTCAGAGACGTCTAATCTGAAGCCGTCAGCGCCTCTGGATGTCCATGTGTCGACTACCCCGTTGTCACCGAAAACGAAATTCCTGTAGGAAAGATCATTTTCGTTGACGTTGGGAAGATCGGGGAAGCCCCACCACGAATCGTAATTGATAGCTCCGTCCTCTCCGCGATAAAAGTTATACCACGAGCGGTAGCGGCTCTCTGTGCCGTCTCTGTAGGCCTCATAAGCGCCTTCGCTGCCGTATCGGCCGAACTTGTCGAAATAGATCGAGTCGGCTCCCGTATGGCTGAAAACGCCGTCAAGGATTATCTTGATCCCCGCCGCCTCAGCTTCGCGCGAAAGCTCGTTAAATGCCGCCACACCGCCTAACATCGGATCGACATTCAGATAGTTGGCAGTATCGTAGCGGTGCGATGATCTGGCCTCGAAAATAGGATTCATATAGAGGATATTTATCCCGAGTTCCTTTAGGTAAGGCAGCTTCTCCCTGATGCCTCTTAAGGATCCTCCGTAGAAATCACATGCAAGATAACCGGTCTCGGGCTTGCCGTAGATATCGACATCCTCGTTCCAGTCCTCGTGATAGACGCGTTCGGGACGCGGATTGGCATTTTTCATAGCTTCAACCGAGAAGCCCGTGTCTCTTGCGAATCTGTCCGGGAAGATCTGGTAGATATTCGCGCCCTTCATATAATCGGGCGTTTTGAAATCCCTGTTGTAAACGGTTATCTGGAAAGCGTACGGATACTTGTCCTCGTCAGCTCCAACACGCGGCGGTTCATGGTAGATCGTGCCTTCGCCGTTTGCGGTATCAGCCGCAGCGCCATAGTAGAGCGTGAGCTCTGGAGCAGGATCCTCACTGCCCTCACCTTTTTGTGAAAGCCATTCGGGGAGGTCATCAGAATCGCCTGCGATCTTGAACCTGAACCAGTAGAAAAGTACCGAAGGCTCGTGGGGCATCATGAGATTGACGTGATACCTTGAAGATCCCGCGACGCGGTACATCGGTTCCTCGTGATAAGAAAACGAATAAAGACCATATGTGTAGCACAGCGTAACGGCCGCAGCGTCCTTATAGCAGTCGAAAAACAGCTCCGTATAGGAATCACAAGGCCTTGCTCCGAAAGGCGTCCTGTACTCAGGAAGGCGCGATGCATGAATGCACCGCGCCCGTGAATTGTTATTCAGATTGTCTGTCCCGGAAGACTCCATCAATCTTTCTTCTCCTCGGGTTTAGCTTCTTTCGGAGCTTCAGGCTTTTTCGCAGCCGGCTTCTTTGAAGCAGGTTTCTTTGCTGCGGACTTCTTGGCAGGAGCCTTCTTCTCCGCAGGTTTTTCCGCTTTGGGAGCAGCCTTCTTCTCAGGCTTGTGCTCCTTCTTGGGAGCGGGCTCTTCTTCCTTAGGCATAGGGATTCCCGTGATCAGTGAATAGAGGCCTGCGTACTCGCCAGCACTCTTTTTCCATGAGTAATCGCCCTTCATGCCTGTCTCAATGAGCTTGCTCCAGGTATCCTTGTGATGACGGTAAAGGTCAGCGGCATACTTGGTTACGAACAGGAACTCATGAGCGTTGATGTTGGCGAACGAGAAGCCGTTGCCTTCGCCCGTATATTCGTTGTAAGGCGTTACGGTATCCTTGAGGCCGCCTGTCTCACGAACTACCGGAACTGTACCGTATGCCATGGAGACGAGCTGTGAGAGGCCGCAAGGTTCGAAAAGGCTAGGCATCAGGAAGATATCCGCACCGGCATAGATCGTATGTGCAAGGCCGCTGTCGAAATCGATGCAGGCACACATCTTGCCGTGGTTGCGGTTCGCGATGTCGGTAAGAGCTCTCTCATAGTAAGGATCGCCCGTTCCCAAAATAACGATCTGCATTCCGTCATAGAGCATTTCCTCAAGAACGTAAAGCAGAAGGTCAAGACCCTTCTGGTCGACGAGACGGGAGATCATGGCACAGAGGGGCGCGCCCGGATTGACATCTAATCCAAGCTGCTCCTGCAGTGACTTCTTGCAGGCAGCCTTACCCTTCTCATAATCCTTGATGGAATACTTCATCGGGATCTTGTCGTCTGTCTTTGGATCGTACTCCTGCTCGTTGATTCCGTTTAAGATACCGGAGACCTTGTAAGCATATTTCTGCAATGTGCCGTTTAAGCCTTCGCCGTAGTAATCGGTCATGATCTCATACGCATAAGTAGGAGATACAGTCGTTACGGAATTGGAGAAAACGATACCGGCCTTCATGAAGTTGATGGCCTTATCCTTGATGCAGAAATCATCCCTTAAGTAATCATCAGGAAGATCGAGCATCTCTCTTACGACGTCAGTAGAATGAACGCCCTGATACTTCAGGTTGTGGATCGTGTAAACAGTCTGAACGTCATTGTGATAGCCGTGCTTCTTGAAGTGGCAGTCGAGGAGCATCGGCATCATGCCTGTCTGCCAGTCGTTGCAGTGCAGAACGTTCGGCTCGAAGTTCATGAAGTCGCCCATGAAATCGAGGACTGCGCGCTGATAGAAACAATAACGCTCGATGTCGAAAACATAATCAACATAGATCTGGTCAAAGTTGAAATAATACTCATTGTCCACGAAATAGAACGTGACGCCGTTCATCTCCATGGAGAACAATCCTGCATAGAGTGAACGCCAGCCCATGTGGACCATTTTCCAGCCGAGGAACTGAAGCCTGTCGTTATACTTGACCTTGATCTTCTTGTACAGAGGGATAATGACACGTGCATCAACTCCCTGCTTGTTAAGTTCAACGGGAAGGCTGCCGACAACGTCTGCCAGGCCTCCAACTTTTACAAAGGGACTGCACTCGGATGAAGCGAGTAATACTTTGATCGTTTTTTCCATATCAGATACCTGCTCCCTTTCCTATGACGATGGGGTAATCGGGGTGACCTACGAGACGCACGCCCGGCCTGACGAAGGCGTTCTTGTCAAGGATTACGTTCTCAAGATGGCAGTTCTCGGAAATGTGTGAGTCCTGCATGATTACGCAGTTCTTGACCGTCGTGTTCTTTGCGATCGTAACGCTTCTGAAGAGGACTGATTCCTCAACCTTGCCGTAGATCCTGCAACCGTCGGATACGATCGAATTGCTCATGTCAGCATTGTCGAAGTAAAGCGTAGGTGCTTCGTCCTTGACCTTCGTGTAGATCGGGTCACCGCTCCAGAAAAGGTTATTTCTGACGGAATCCTGAATGATCGACATTGAAGCGTTGAAGTATGTCTGAACGCTGTTGATCCTCAGTGCGACACCGGAATACTCAAAGCCGTGGACCTTGAGCTCATCGAACATCTTAACGATGGAATGGATTCCGAAATGCTGCTGCCCGTGTGCCATCTGGCGCGCAAGGATGTCGATCAGGAGGTCTCTTCTCAGACAGAGGATGCCGAGTGAAGACTTTGTTGAAGCAGCCTTCGGGGGATTGTAGAGCATGTCTCTTACAAATCCGTCCTCGTCGATGTCCAAGATGTATGAAGGGCTGCCGAACTTCGTGCCGTCACGGTTGTACATAACGGAAATGTCAGCACCTGATTCCTCGTGTGACTTGATGAATGCATCGAACGTCGTGTTGAGGATGATGTTGCAGCCGGTTACGATGATGTAAGTCGTACGTGACTGCCTGAGGAAGTCCATGATGCCCGTAAGCTCTTCATCGGAATTGATTCCGGTAGCCTCAGAGTTAACGTAAGGAGGCAGGATGTGAAGACCGTCGTTCTTACGGTCAAGGGACCATGCTCCGCCTGTTCCGGTGTGGTCCATCAGTGACTTGTACTTGTTGTAAGTAAGAAGTCCGATGTTCTTGATACCGGTATTGACCATGTTGGAAAGCATGAAGTCGATGATCCTGTATCTTCCGCCGAAAGGCATAGCTGAAAGAGCACGCGGATTGGAGAGCTCGCCCAATGAAATCTTTTTGTTGTCGGCTAAGATCAAGCCCATTGCATTGTTAAACATATCTCAATCTCCTTTTCCCGTTCTCATACCCTGAAGGTGTATTCGATGACGCTCTGATCTTCAGAGACCTCAACGTCGGTATCGATCATGCTGTTGCCCGGAATGACCGCGCCGTCCTTTATCTTCAGGCCGCGCTCGAAAACGCAGATGCCTTCTGAGCAGATCTTCTTATTTGTGTAAGCGCCTTCGCCCTCGACGAAAGAACCTGCATTGACGTCCTTGCCGATTATGGTTCCGAAGTCAACGATGCAGCGCTCGATGTGTGCGCCCTCCTTTACGACGACGCCCGGCATCAGGACGCAATCTTTTACGATCGCACCCTTTTCTACGATGACTGATTCAGAAAGCACTGAATGCTCAACGTCACCGAAGATGCGGCATCCGTCCGTCAGTGCCGAGTTCTTAACCTTAGCGCCGCTTCCGATGAAGTGTGAAGGCTTGACCGGGTTCCTTGAGAAGATCTTCCAGGATCTGTCAACGAGGTTGATCTCTTCAGGCTTATCAAGGATATCCATGTTGGTCTCCCAGAGAGAACTGATCGTTCCTACGTCCTTCCAGTAACCGGAGAATCTGTAAGCGCAAAGCTTTCTGCCCTGAGCGAGAAGGTTAGGTACGATGTTCTTACCGAAGTCGTTGCTGGAATTAGGATCGTTCTCATCGTCGATGAGGGCCTGTCTTAAGACATCCCAGGTGAAGATATAGACACCCATCGATGCGAGATTGCTCTTCGGCTTAGCGGGCTTCTCATCGAATTCCTCGATGATGTCGTCTTCCTTGGTGTTGAGGATACCGAATCTCGGAGCCTCTTCCCACGGTACCTCATAGACTGCGAGCGTTGCGTCAGCGCCCTTGTCGATGTGAGCCTTGAGCATTGCGGCATAGTCCATCTTGTAGATGTGGTCGCCTGAGAGAACAACGATATACTTCGGATTGTTGTCATCAATAAAGCTCATGTTCTGATAGATGGCGTTTGCCGTTCCCTTGTACCAAGATGATCCGCCTGCCGTCTGATAAGGCGGAAGGATGTATGCACCTGCATTGTTACGGTCGAGATCCCACGGGTGTCCGTTACCGACGTACGTATTAAGTGCGAGCGGCTGGTACTGCGTGAGAACGCCTACGATCTCAAATCCGGAATTGACACAGTTTGAGAGAGGAAAATCGATGATCCTGTAACGGCTTCCGAAAGGAACCGCCGGCTTTGCAATCTTCTTAGTGAGAACGCCGAGCCTGCTTCCCTGTCCTCCTGCGAGTATCATCGCAACGACTTCAGTCTTAGCCATAAAACATTACCTCCGGTATATATCGTTTATTTTTTTGCTTTTACGGGTGCCTTTGCTGTCTTTTTCGCAGAGGGCTTCTTTGCCGCAGTCTTCTTTGCTGCGGGCTTTGCGGCGGCCTTTGCAGGAGCCTTCTTAACGGCTTCTTTCTTGGCTGCCGGCTTCTTGGCTGCCGTTTTCTTTGCGGCAGGCTTCTTCTCAGCCGTCTTCTTAGAAGCCTTCTTCGGCTTGGGATCCTTCACCTTCATGAAATAGATACCTGCAAGAGGCGGCAGATTGATCGTGATGTGATAAGGCTTGCCGTTCATTGGCTCATCAATAGCCTCAACACAACCCATCGCATCAGTTCCGGTAGGATATCCGGATCCGCCGTGGCTCATGTCGTCCGTATTGAAAACAAGGCGGTATGTGCCAAGCTCATAAACAGGAATGTCATACTCTTCGAGAGGCTGGGGAACCATGTTGAGAGCAACATAGATATCGTTCTCCTTCGGGTTCGGAGAAGATCTCTTGTAAACGAAAACGTTGTTCTTCGTATCGTCTGCAGCGATCCACTCAAAGCCTGCCCATGTATGATCGTCGATCCAGAGCTGCGGATGCTCGATATAGAACTTGTTGAGCTCTGAATTGAAGTTCTGCAGGAGCCTGTGTGACTCATAATCGAGCAGGAACCACTCGAGCTGCTCATAGAAACGCCACTCGATGAACTGACCGAACTCGGCGCCCATGAAGTTGAGCTTCGCGCCCGGATGGCTGATCTGATAGAGCATCATGGTTCGCAAAGATGCGAACTTTCTCCAGATATCGCCAGGCATCTTGTCGATCAGGGAATGCTTGCCGTGAACGACTTCATCGTGCGAAAGGCTCAGGATATAGTTCTCAGCGAAAGCGTACATCATCGAGAAGCAGAACTCGTCGTGATGCCATCCCCTTGCGTAGGAATCCGTGGAGAAATAATCGAGCGTGTCATGCATCCAGCCCATGTTCCACTTGTGCGTAAAACCGAGACCGCCTTCCTCAACGGGATGTGATACCTTCGGCCATGCAGTGGACTCCTCAGCGATGAGCATCGCATAAGGATAGTTCTTGCGGATCGTGGAATTGAGCTTCTTGAAGAACTCGATGGCTTCAAGGTTCTCGTTGCCGCCGAACTTGTTCGGGATGTACTGCGTACGGCCGTAGTCGCGGTAAAGCATTGAAGATACTGCGTCTACGCGGATACCGTCAAGATGGAACTCGTCGATCCAGAACACGGCGTTGGAGATAAGGAACGAAATGACTTCGTTCTTGGAATAATCGAAAACGTAAGTACCCCATTCACGGTGCTCGCCGATCCTCGGGTCAGCGTATTCATAGCACGGAGTACCGTCAAATCTCACCAGGCCTTCAAGGTTCTTCGGGAAATGCGCGGGGACCCAGTCGAGGATGACCGAAATGCCGTTCTGGTGAAGAACGTCGACCATGAACTTAAAGTCCGCAGGCGTACCGAATCTCGAGGTTACGGCATAGTAACCGGTGACCTGATATCCCCATGAATCATCGA
>SVJC01000049.1 GCA_015069215.1 Oscillospiraceae bacterium | reverse complement strand
GTTGGCACCCCGTGATGCCGAAACTGACAAAGCGGAGGGGGAAGCATAACATGAAATTTGATACAACTCTTAGACCGCAGGACAAAAGGACTATAGCAATCGTTTTATATGTCGGAATAGTTGTTCTTTTCGGTTGGTACATGATAAGACCCGCTGCGATTAAGCTCGGAGAACTGGACGATAGGATCAGGGCCGCCGAGGCTACGAAGCAGGAATACAAGATGAAGACGATGCAGCTTGATTCTGCGGAGATCCTTTATAACAAAGCAGTTACCGACATTAACGGTTCCACGGAAAAGTTCTATGATGTAATGGACAACTCCAAGATCGAAAAGATGGGAACATCTTACATTTTGGGTTTCGGTCTGACTCCGGTCGATTTCATCGTTGACTTGAGAGACGGCTCTTACGTAAATGAAGCGCCTTATGCTTATTCAAAGATCAAGGTGATCAAGACGAAAGCCGCTGATGATTCAGACACAACTGCAGATGATAAGACGACATCAGAGACCAAAAAGATAGATCTAAAGGATCCGGCTTATCTTGCAAACCTCGATGTCAAGTCCTTGCAGGCTTACTATTCCCAGGCTATCGCAGATGCAAAGACGACTGAATTTGCCGAAGTTCAGTGTGCCAACATAACGATTGTCGTCCAGGGAACTCAGGAAAAGTGCCAGAAACTGATCGATGACATTACCAAGAATCCTTCGATAAGGCTCAATGGTTTCTTCTGGACCGATGCGAAGGAGATCTGGGTTGAAGACGAGAAAGGTAACAAGACTCTCGTGAATCCTGAATATAAGGAATTAAGAGTAAGCCTCCGCTTCTACATGACCGAGAAACCTGAATTTAATAAGTAAGAGGAATTACTTATGGATAACAATACACAAGCCAGCAAAATCAGAATAGGTGATCTGCTCGTTACGGCAGGCTATATTACCGAGGCGCAGCTTAAAGAGGCTCTTGCCATTCAGAAAGAGTCCCAGGGAAAGCGTGTCGGTGAGGTCCTCCAGGATCTCGGCTACGCTACCGAGAAGCAGATACTGACGGCTCTCGCCGACAGACTCGGGACCGTGCTGATCGACATCTCGACCTTCAAGATCGATGTCGAAGCTGTAAGGCTCATTCCTAAGCAGATGGCTGAAGAATACATCATGATGCCCATCGAAAACAATGACGGGCAGATAGTCCTCGCAGTTAACGATCCGCTCAACCTTTATGCGATCGAAGATATCAGACAGACGATAGGTCTCCCCGTAGATACTGTCCTTGCCGAACTCGAACCCTTAAAGAGTGCCATCGAGTACCAGTATGCGGAGATCAAGGCTAAGGCTGCGGCTGAGAACGCGAATATCACTGCTACGGGCATGGACATCGACGAGCTCGTCATCGATACGAGCGCCGGTGCCGATGATGCTCCTATCATCAACCTCGTTAATTCGCTCCTGGACAAGGCTTTCCAGGACAATGCTTCCGATATCCACATCGAGCCTTTCGAGCGCAACGTCATGGTCAGAATGCGTATCGACGGTGCGCTCCTCGATTACATTACACTCCAGAAGAACGTTCAGGATTCACTCGTTGCAAGGATCAAGATCATGGGCGAGATGGATATTGCTGAACGCCGTATCCCTCAGGATGGTCACTTCAGGGTCAGGATCCAGGGCCAGATCGTCAACGTCCGTGTAAATGTTATTCCTACTGTATTTGGTGAAAAGGTTGTTATGCGTCTCATCATGTCTGTCGTCGAGATCGACCACAACGAGACGTTCGGTATGACGAAGGACGCTTTCGATAAGTTCAATGAAATGCTCAAGATGCCTAACGGCCTTATCTATATCACCGGACCTACGGGTTCAGGTAAGTCCACGACGCTTTATAATGCTCTGGCATCATTGTCACATAAACAGGTCAACATAAGCACCATCGAAGACCCTGTCGAGAAGAACCTGCCTAGGCTTAATCAGGTTCAGGTACATCCGCAGGCCGGACTCACGTTCGAGATCGGTCTTCGTGCCCTCATGCGTCAGGACCCGGATATCATCATGGTAGGTGAGACCCGTGACGCCGAGACTGCCACGATCGCCATCAGAGCCGCAATTACGGGCCACCTCGTTCTTTCAACGCTTCATACCAATGACGCAGCTTCAACGGTCGTAAGACTCATTGACATGGGAGCTGAGCCATATCTTCTGTCTTCAGCCCTGGCAGGTGTTGTAGCGCAGAGACTTGTAAGAAAGGTCTGCCCGCACTGTGCCCGTCTGGAACGCCTTACTGAAGCCCAGAAAGATTTTGTGGGGCACGATATTCCCACGGCCAAGGCGCCTGTCGGATGTGTCCACTGCCATGGCGCCGGTTATCTGGGTCGTACGGCGATCCATGAAGTACTTGTCGTCGATAAGGAAATGCGTAAGATGGTCGCCGCAAACGCAACCGCAGAGGAAATGAAGAAATACGCGATCGAGAAACAGGGAATGGTAACCCTCAAACAGGCTTGCATAAAGCTCGTAGAGCAGGGCATCACCACCATGGAGGAACTTGAACGCGTCGCTTATTATGACGACTGATTATTATGTCGAAAGATAATAAGAATTTAAATAGTTTTATTAAAGACATGGGAGCGGTTTTCACTCCCGTGTTTTATATATTCAGTATTGTAGCCGTTGCATCCGCCATAATCGTATGCGGTTATGAATGGGTGACCGTCATCACGGCTATGTTCCTGATCTTCCTGGTTGCCTGCGCGGCTGCTGACATTAATAAAGGAATAGTACCGGACATGATGTGCGTGCTTATCGCCGTCCTGGCATTGATCAGGTTCTTTACCTCCCCCGTCACTACTCAAAGCCTGATCAGCTGCCTTTGCGGAGCCGTCGTGCTGTCTGTGCCAATGCTTATAGCTGCTTTGCTGATAAAGAACAGCTTCGGAGGCGGAGACATCAAGATGATGGCCGCTGCGGGGCTTTTTCTGGGGCTTGATAAGACGATAATCGCCGGTTTGATAGCATTTTTGATAGCAGGTTTTTACGGCGTTTATCTTTTGTTCACAAAAAAGAGGGGTGCCAAAGAAAAAGTCAAATTGGCGCCATATTTGGCTCTGGGATGCGCATTTTCAGAGCTTTTCGGGTTATTTTTCCTTGAGGTTTTGCACACTTTCATATAGTGTTTCCGTTTACAAACCGTTTGCAAACAAGGGGTTTTGCGGTTTGAGGTTAACAATATGTTACCCAACAATGAATTGTGGCGGAAATGTGTTGAAGTTTGTTCGTCAATGGTTTATAATTTAACCATCAAGCAAGTCAAGCGTATTTGACAAATCAAACTCAAACCTAACCACCCGGTGAATACAAACAAGGAGGAAAAGAAAATGAAAAAGGTTATCAAGTCATCAAAGAAGGGTTTCACATTAGTAGAGCTCATCGTAGTCCTCGTAATTCTCGCAATCCTCGCAGCAATGCTCGTTCCTGCACTTACAGGCTACATCAAGAGAGCAAGACAGGAGAAGGACTATCAGATGGCAGCTACAGTCCTTACAGCAGTTCAGTCAGCAGCTACGTGGCAGTATTCTAAGGGTAAGCCTTCCACCGGCACATTGACGATCACAGGCACAACTTCTGCAGGCAACGGCACAAACGTTATGTCTCTCATCGGTGACGCAAGCGAATTGGTTTCTGACATCAGCTTCACAGCAGATACTAACGGTCTTATCACCGGAGGTTCAGTCAAGATCAACAAATACACCTATTCTTGGAATCCTAAGACAGCTACTTGGACAGCAACAGGTGCTTGATCTGAGTAGAGACTGAGCAATTAAACTAAAGTAACTGGAATTGTTTTTCAGAAGGAAGCCGGGGAGCAATCCCCGGCTTTTTCCTTAATCAATAGTTAACAACCCCTTTTTCTTATTTTATATAAAGTGTATAATTAGATAAGGGTGTAGTTGTCATAATAGGGGAATCGTATGAGACGTATGAGACGCGACAACTTGATCAAAAGGACAACCGCAATACTCGGTAATAACGAGGGCGCCAGCTTGGTGCTCGTTTCCATACTTGCAATCATAGTCCTTATGTCCGTCGTTATCTTAAGATTGGCGACTACTACTTTCATGGCATCTTCCAACAGACAGCTCAATCAGGATCAGGCATATGAACTTGCTGCAAGCCTGGGTGCATCGATCGATGAGCTTATTGAAGAAGGCAAATTCGATCTTGATGCGATCAAGAGCGACAGAATGGGAGATGACAGTATTTACTACCGGAACACTTTCTCAGGATTGCCAAAAGCTTCAGTCAGGGCTGAGATCGATGTCGAAGAAAACTCCAAAACGTTAATTGTTACGGCAAAAGTCGGAAAAGCACAGTATGTTTACACAAAGGAGTACGCTTCATGAAGATGATACCCAAGACAAAAGAAGCGCTTCTTTCGAACAAGGCCGAATCAATGGCCGAGGTAGTCGTCGCTTTCATGGTCCTGACCATCGTCATGTCACTTTTCGCGCAGGGCATGAAATTTGCCCATACCGCAGAGAATTACGCGATAGAGAGGACCAGGGACAGCGATAAGGCAATGAGGGAAATGCTGGATGCCGCGATCCTGAGCGCCGGCAGTGCAGGCAGCAGCACGGTCGGAGATGAATCTCTTGACGGCCAGGCCAACATGCTCAGGCTCAAGGTTTATTCGGTAACGACTGAAGGCGGCGGAGACAACTGCGTTTACTTCGTTTACGATGCAAATCTGGATTAAAACTATGCGTAACGTCATCTTAAAATCGAATAGAAGATCAAAGAAGGGCATAACACTTGTTGAGCTCATAGTCGCCATGACTTTGACGTCTATTTTTGCCGTTCTTTGCGTAATGCTCATCAATCCCATCGAAAGAACGTACAGGAGTACGTTAAAGCTTGCACGTGCGCAGCTTTTGGCAGATACTCTCGTTGATTCGATCCGCAAAGAATGCGATGACGTCAGGCATGATGACAAATCAGATGTATGGATAACTGATCTTTCCGGTGAAGATGACGCCCAGCTGCTTAGCACCGGACCTGCCAATAAGGCTGATTCCGGTAACACTCTCGTTTTCAGAAGAAACAACAACTATACCGAAGCTATCTATGCGGGCGTAAAGATCTCTGATGCCAACAGAACTGCTGTCGGCATTAATCCGCTGACGCCCGGCAATACGGCTCATTCGATCGATACATTGATCAATTCGGGTGAAGAGAACCTGAACAGAGGTATCGTCCACTTCGGTTATTACCAGGCAAAAGAAGATGACAGGGGAATCTTCCCCATCGAGTCATATGATTATACAAATCCGGTCATGGCTAAGACTTACGGCGATTTCAGAGTATCGCTGCTTTTCTATGATCTGACATGTAAGGATGACAAGTATCCTGCATATGTAATGTGCGAGATCAGCATTATCGAGAAGAGCAGCGTTATTTATAAGCGAACTGCTGTTTTGTGCTTTGCTGCCAACGGTTCTGGCAAGGGAAGCGGAAGCCACCATGTCATTCCTGACACATTAAGAGACATCGAAGTCAACGTTATTTGGGACGATGGCGGCAATACTACAAGACGTCCTGACTCCGGCCTTGCATTCGTTCTAAGAAATAATAACGGCGTTGCGCTCGGAACGCACAATGTTCCTGATGTTAAGAGTAGTAATACTCAAAGATTCATATTCCAGAATATTAATACCAAGAATGGTTTCGGCCTGGCTATTTCACCGGATCCCGTGCCGGATTATGACTGTACGGTCAAGCAGACCTCAAACGGTTATCGGATCATATATTCCCGTGCTGTAGATGTAAGGCTCATTTCGGGTCCTGCTTTCAATTCTAAGATCTTAGGCAGTCACGTTAGTTACGTTGTCTTCGGAAAGCATGATGACTACGCATCTTTAATCGGATCTCTTACCGGGGTAAATGTTTCAGAGGACAAGGACGGTAACATTACCGAAGATTACAGACTTTACATAGTTACTCACGGTGACGGCACCAAGTCAGCATATATTCTCAGTGATACCGGATACTTTAACGGTAATCCGATCATGGGAAGCATGTTTAAGGATCTTTCTGATGTCAGGGAGTTTACCGGCCTCGACAATATCATTACCACCAACACGGTCGACATGCACAGGGTATTCATGGATTGCCGCAAAGTATCAATGCCGTTGTTCAAACTCGGTTGGGATACCTCAAATGTTGAGACAATGGACGGTATGTTCCGTAATTTTGCTTGTGAAGAAGGGTGCCCTGCTACCACGATCGATGTAAGCGGATTCGATTTCTCAAAGTGCCATAACTACTATAAAGATCCCAATCCCGCCAATAACATCATCGGGATCAATAAGATGTTCTTTACTGATGATGCTAAAACAAGCCATATCGAAACGATCAAATTCCCTCAAGGTCACAAGTTGATGAATAATCTTGACATGCTTCAGCAGGTGTTCTCCGGATGTGACCATCTTAAGAATCTGATTAATTTCAATGATATCGAATTCAAAGGCGTTAAGTATTTCTCAGGTGTCTTCGAGCATTGTGACATGCTTGAAAAGGCTGACTTCCACAATTGGACCCTGACTGATGATGATTTCGTCCTATTATACAATAACACTTACCTGTTCACAGGATTAACCAATCTTAAGGAGCTCAATCTTAACGGCTTGCAGATTTCAGTAAGCGATCTTTCGAATCTGCTCAAAGCAATAAGTAAAATCGAGATCGTTTATCTTAACAACTTGACTGCGCCTAATGCTACCAGCATAAACGGTCTGTACTCAGGTAAAGCGAATCTCCGCGAAGTATATATGAACGACAGTACCTTAAGTAAAGAGAATGAATGGACAGCTGAAAAGATGTTCAATTCATGCAACACTCTTGAAACAGCAGAGTTGAGAGGACTCGTTACAAATAAGTGCACATCGCTCAGTGAGATGTTCAAATACTGCACTAACCTTTCAGATCTGCACATTTCACAATGGGATGTTTCGAACGTAACGTCCATGTACCATACTTTCTATAGTTGTTATTCAAAGAATACGGGAGCGAAGACACTTGATATATCAGGCTTTAACTTCAATACCAAAGATCCGATCAACATGGAGGGTATGTTCTACAATTGCGGATACACGACCATCAGCTTCCCGGCAACCGGCGGTGTTGCAAAGGCTTCCAACATAAAGAACATGTTCAGGAGCTGTAAGAACCTCATCAATGTTGAAAACCTCAATGGTGCTTCATTCCCTGCAGCAACTGATGCGAGCTACCTTTTCGCAGAATGTGAAAGCCTCGGTACCGGTTCACCCAAGACATTCAGTATTACACTGAATATTCCTAACGCGGATTGGGTAAACAATATGTTCAATAAAACCAAAAACGTTGAAAAGATCGATATCAGCGGCAGCGATTTCCGCTCAGCCGGTTCTTTGGGAGATATGTTCAACGGAAGTGCGGATCTGAAGGAAGTTGTCATGGACGGGGTCAATCTGGCGAATTGCTCATCATTTACCAACCCGTTTACCAACTGCGGTAATCTGACAACCATACATATGAATTCAATTGATCTGAGAAAGGCGGCCAATCTTAGTTTCCTCAATTGGAATAATAATAATCTGAAGAACCTTGAGTTGGAATCTGCAAATCTGTCCGGTCTTACTGCATTATCGAGTCTGTTTAGCGGAAGGACGGTAATAGAGTATATCAACTTCTCCGATGTTACTCTTGGAAGCGGTTATACTTCGGCCAGTCAGATGTTCTACAACTGTAAGAGACTCAAAAAACTCGAAATTCGGAACTTTACTGCTCCTGCAAGCTGTTCACAGATGTTCATGAACTGCTGCAGTCTTGCCGAGATAGATCTCAGCGGATGGAATACTACGGCAACTAAAGACATGTCTTCCATGTTCTGCCAAGTGGCTACAAAAGAAAAGAACAGTGGAATTGAACCTCAGCTCCCCGCCGGAGTTGATAAGTTTGTACTCGATGTCAGCAGCTTCGATTTCACTAACGTAACTTCATTGAAGTATTTCATTGGCATAGAAAAGCAGAATGAATATGAAGACCGTTTGAACAAGATCATTTTGCCTGCCGGTGATAAAGGCAACGCATCAAAAGTCACGGATTCACAGAGAGCATTCAGATACAGGACTCAAGTAACACAGATCGATAATCTTGAATATCTGCAGCTTTCGAATACCTGCACTAATACAACCGGTATGTTCAGCCGAATCGGTTGTTCGGAACTCGATATCAGGGGAATCCATATAAACAATGCAGTCATGGATTGGATGTTCGATAACTGCGCGAATCTTGAGCGCATCTATGCTGCTCCCGATGCCGATTTCTCTGTAAGCGGTAAGAGTGCAAAGGAAATGTTTAAAGAAAGCAGGAAGATCGTTGGCGGCAACGGCACGACCTATATCGGTGACGGTAAGACTTATGCTAAGATCGACGGTGGTGCGTCAATGCCGGGATACTTTACCGACTATAATCAAAAACCTGGAACCGGAGGCTGATATTTGATATTCTCTTACCCATTGTTTGACATGCCTTTCATAGGCATCTACCTGATAGTTTTGTCCTTCTTATTCGGTGCGGTTTTTGCAAGTTTCATAACATGTACGGCATGGCGTGTCGTTCGCGGTGAAGACTGGATGTTAGGTCACAGCCACTGTGATACCTGCGGTCACGAGTTATCTACGGCAGACCTGTTTCCGATAATATCTTATGTCGCATTGAAGGGTAAGTGCAGATATTGCGGATCAAAGGTTCCGCCGAGAGATCTTATCTTTGAGATCTTGCTGGGATTGCTTTTCGCAGGTACTTTGGCGCTTCACGGAAGTGTTGATGCAGCAGTTGTTGCGGCTTTGGCACTTGAGATGCTCTTGCTGGGACTGTCTCTGGCTGACTGGGATTCGGGAGTCATTCCCGACGGGTTCCTGGCTGCGATCCTGATCGTTTGGATCATGACGGTCGGTTTCAGGCCTGATGCACAGAAGTTTGCAATGGAGGGTGTCATCGTTTCCGCTTGTACGGGCATTCTCATGGCTATCGGCACGGTCATCGCAGGCAAGATCTCTAAATCAAAAGCAGGTTTCGGTCCTGCCAAGCTCTCTATGTGCCTGATGCTGTTCTTAGGCTTCAGAGGCGCTGTTATGGCGGCCTGCGCGGGCATTGTCTTATGCATCGTTTTCGCACTTGTCTGCAAGTCGAAAAAGAGGAAGAGCTCGCTTGCTCCGGCCATTTCGCTGGCCTTTATCGCCGCGTTCCTTCTGAAGGACGCGCTGGTGCTCCTTGGAGTCCAAATCCCGTTCTGACATAAGGGTTTGACTTATTTACGGGCGTCCTATATAATGTGCTAGTTTGAATTCCACGCACGAGAGGGGGGATAAAGATGTCTGAGATTAGAGTTAAGGAGAATGAGTCCCTTGACAGTGCGCTTCGCAGGTTCAAGCGTTCTTGCGCGAAGTCCGGCGTTCTCGCTGAGGTTCGTAAGAGAGAGCATTATGAGAAGCCTTCAGTAAAGAGAAAGAAGAAGTCTGAAGCAGCTCGTAAAAGAAAGCATTGATAAGACTTAAACGAGGTTATCCGAAAGGGTAACCTCTTTTTGTTTTGAGGACAGTTTGCCGTAAAACAAATGCTCAAGAGTCCTTTAGTTTTGTAAAGTCAGATACAGTTCGATATAATAAGGTCAATAAAGGTAAAGTTGAGAATAGTGATATGTTATTGACCGGTAAGAACTGGCGCTTATCGGCATCCGAAAAAGTAGCGGATGCTGATTCGCTCCTTGGTGTTTTGCTTAAGAATCGCGGTATAACCGAAGGCCAATCTGTTGATCAGTTTTTGGCTGATGATGCAGGGATCTGGCACGATCCCTTCCTTTACAATGACATGAGGAAGGCAGTCGATATCATCATTGAGACGATCGACAGCCACGGCAGGATCCTTGTTTACGGGGATTACGACTGCGACGGCGTCACTGCCACGGCGATACTCGTAAGATATTTCAGAAGCCATAATGCAGACGTCAGATACATTGTTCCGCACAGGTCGGAGCACGGTTACGGCCTGACCGAGAAGATCATGGACAAGGTCATAGAAGAACAGCCTAACCTTGTAATTACCGTTGACTGCGGCGTAACCAATCTCGATACGGTAGCAGAGCTTAAAGAGCGCGGGATCAAGGTCATCGTGACCGATCACCACAACGTCAAGGATGAGCTTCCCGATGCTGACTGCGTCATCTGCGCCAAGAGGCCAGACAACACATATCCGTTTACGGAACTGTGCGGCGCAGGTGTTGCCTTAAAGGTCGTTGAGGCTTTGGGAAAAGACGGCAGACACGGCGTTAACGGTAATCTCTGGCGCCAGGCGATCGAGCTTGCAGGACTTGCAACGATCGCAGATCTGGTATCCGTTACCAATGAGAACAGGACCATTATCAAGCGTGCTTTCAAGAGCATGGAGACTCCTTCAAACGTCGGCGTTAAGGTAATGAACGAGATGCTGCTCAATTCGGGCAAGTCGCTCGATGAGACATTTATCTCATTCAATGTCGTACCGAGAATCAATGCAGCCGGAAGACTCTACGATTCTTCTGACGCGCTCAAGTTGTTCCTGGAGAATAATCCTGCCGAGGCCAAGCGTGCAGCTGACGATCTTACCCGTGAGAATGAGGAGCGCAAGGAGATCGAGGCTAAGGTCTTCGAGGAGGCGAGAGCACAGCTCGAGAACCCTGACAGGCCTGAGAGATGGAGCCTTACAAACACTTGCGGACCTGTTGTCGTATACGGTAAGAACTGGCATCAGGGCGTTCTCGGGATCGTTGCCGGCAAGCTTGCCCAGTTCTACGGAAGGTCAGCGCTGGTCTTTACCGATGATGCGACTGAACCTGGCTGTGCCAAAGGGTCCGGAAGGGCTTTCGGTGAGTTCGACCTTTTCAAGTGCCTTGAGGGCATTTCCGATAAGCTCGTGAATTTCGGCGGACATAAGAAGGCTGCCGGCATGCTCGTAAGAAAAGAGGGCATGGGAGCCTTCATGGAAGCTCTGGAAGCTGAGGCAAAGAGGCTTTCAGAAGCAGGCGGAATCGATGCCGGCGATGAAGACCGTGACAATTCGATCGATGTTGAATGTGAGCTCGATCCTTCTGCCGTGAACTTTGATTCCTACCATGAGGTATGCAGGTTAAGGCCTTTCGGCATCGGAAATGCAAAGCCGAATTTTGTTACCAGGAATCTCGTTATCAGGGAGATCGGAACGATGAGCGACGGTGCTCACTTAAGGCTCGATCTGACTGACGGCAACGGCAGGTATTCCTTGTCTGCCGTCGGTTTCGGAATGGGAAATTACTACTATCTTCTGAAGTCGGGAGATGTGGTGGATATCTGCTACACAATGAATGAATATACTTTCAGGGGCGATACGACATTGTCGCTACACTTAAACGATATCTGCCCCGAGCCCTCCAAAGGATTCATGTGGCAGAAGGCTGAGATAGCCGAAAAGCTTTATTCCAGCGGACTTGAGCCCGCCCAGATCACAAAGATCGCACCAGGTGAGGACGTTATTTCGCAGATGGTACCGCGTGACGAACATTTCTCGGAGTGTTATAAGATAATCAATAAGTTTGCAGGTACATCACTCTCGACCGTTGACTGCGTCCTTTTGGCGATGCTGATCAACAACAATTCCGGGACGGAGATCACGCCGTTTCAGACGAAGAGATGCCTGGAAGTATTTGCAGACTGCGGGCTCCTGAAGCTCAGGGAGATCACTCCCATGAGATTGTGCTTCAACATCACGCCCGGCGGAACAAGGGTTAAGCTTAGTGATTCGGCAGTATACAGGAAGGTGACAAATGTCGGCCAAAAATAAGAAAGATGAACTGAATACCTTAGACCAGAGTGCGGCAGAGGCGGAAGAGAAGGAACGCGCGTATCTCGAAAACGACGAGCTGATCCCTGAGATCGCCGATGATTATGAGGAGTCCTTTTCGGATATCCTCAACACTTACGACGGCTATGCCCATGCGGCAAATCTTGAAGAAGATACCATAGAAAGAGATAACGCCATGCTCCGCAAAGCGTTTGTCTTCGCGTTCAAGGCACACAGGAACCAGAAGCGCAAGAACGGCAGCCTTTACATCATCCATCCGCTCGCTGTCGCAGGTATCCTTGCTGACCTGAAGGTCGATGCCAATACTTTGGCGGCTGCGCTCCTGCACGATACGATCGAGGATACCGCTGCGGACTTCGACATGGTCTCCCGCAAGTTCGGTGAAGCTGTCGCAAACCTCGTAGACGGTGTTACTAAATTAAATCTGAAGCTCGATAACGTTATCTATAATTCGAAGGATGACATCCAGGCATCGAACGTAAGAAAGATGCTCGTGGCAATGTCTGACGATATCAGGGTCATTTTCATCAAGCTCGCAGACCGTCTGCACAACATGAGAACGCTCAAGTTCCAGACGCCCGACAAACAGATCGAGAAGGCCCAGGAGACATTGGACATCTATGTTCCGTTCGCGGGAAGATTCGGTATCTACAGGGTAAAGTGGGAGCTTGAGGATCTGTGCCTTAAGTATCTGCATCCTGAAGAGTTCGATAAGCTCGTAAAGCTCGTCAGGGGAAACCGCGAGCAGCGTGAGGACTTCATGGAGCAGGTGATCTCCGAGATCAGGGCAAAGCTCGAGGAGAACGGCATTACCCATTACGACATTGAAGGCCGTCCGAAGCATTTCTACAGCATTTATAAGAAGATGCACGACAAGGGAAAGACGATCGATGAGATCTACGATCTTTTCGCGTGCAGGATCATTGTCGATGAGGTCATCGAATGCTATCAGGTATTGGGTATCATCCATGAGATGTACCAGCATGTTCCCGGACGCTTCAAGGACTACATTGCGATGCCGAAGGAGAACAAATACCAATCGATCCATACGACTGTCGTAAGCCATAACCATACGCCTTTTGAAGTGCAGATCAGGACCTTCGCGATGCATCAGATCGCGGAGTACGGTATCGCTGCGCACTGGCATTACAAGGAGTCCGGCAACTCTTCCGAGTTTAAGGCTGACAAGTTCGACAGAAAGATGGATGAGATGAGACAGATCATCGATTCCCAGAGCGAGCTTGCCGATTCCGGCGAATTCCTTGAATCGCTCAAGATGAGCATCGCGCCTGATGACGAGATCTTTATCTATACACCGAAGCATGAGGTCATTAAGCTCCCGAGAGGTTCGTGCCCGATCGATTTTGCGTATGCGATCCACAGCGGCATCGGCAATCACATGCACGGCGCAAAGGTCAACGGAAGGATCGTTCCGCTTTCTTACGAGCTTCAGAACGGTGAAATAGTAGAGATCTTGAGCTCACCGAAGCTTGTAAAGGGTCCGTCACGTGACTGGGTCAAGATCGTCAAGACGCCGAACGCTAAATCGAAGATCAACAACTGGTTCAAGAAGGAAGCAAGAGGCGAGAATATCACGACCGGTAAGGAGCTCCTGTACAGTGAGATCGGAAGAAACGGATTTACGCCGGATAAGCTCCTCATGCATAAGTCGATCGAAACGATCCTTAGAAGGAACAATTTCTCAAGCCTTGACGATATGTATGCGGCGATCGGATACGGAAGCATCAGCGTTACCAAGGTCTTTTCGAGACTCCGTGACGACTATATCCGCAATTGCTCCGAAGAAGAGAGGACTGCTCTCGGATACAGGATCACGGCTGACGGAAACATCGTTTACAGTCCGGTCAATCTGCCGATCGAGATAGGTAAGATCGATGTGTCCAGGACCGGAAAGAGTGCCAAGGGCAAGCAGGCTACGCCTGAGACGACGAAGCAGGTTGCTTCTTATGACGTTTCCAAGCTTGGCGCTCTGAATTCCGATCCGAACCAGCCCGTGACGGCCGCCGCGATCAGATCCGGCGTCAGACCCGAAGAACTCGCAGAACAGGCCAAGGGAGAAAAGAATTCCCGCGCGAGCGCCGCAAAGCGTACACACAGCAATGATGAGGTCATTGTTGACGGGATCGAGGCGATCTCGACTCACATCTCGAAGTGCTGCCATCCGGTCTTTGGAGATGACATCATCGGATTCATCACGCGCGAAAAGGGCGTAGGCATCCACAAGACGAGCTGCAAGAACATACAGAACATCAAGAACAAGAAGGGCGAGAGCCAGAAGGACGACGAAAGATACCAGAGGCTCGTTCCGGTTCACTGGCAGTCAAAGGCCAAGTTCTCAAGCTACGATGTCCTGCTGATCGTCTGTGCCACAGACCGCAACAGACTGCTTCTCGACGTGCTCGACAAGATCAATGAAGAGAAGATTAACATTGTTAAACTCAATACCGTTGTAGACGGAAAAGACGCAAGGATCTACGTTACGGTGAATATTTCGGGCAAGGAACAGCTCGACCGTACGATCGCGAGGATCCAGACGGTCAAGGACGTAACCGAGATAATAAGAGACTGATCTTTACATATCGCCGTAGTAACGGTCGTAGTAATCGGTGTCGATCCTGCTGATATTGGTAAGGATCATCGGACGGCGTCCTATCTTCGAAGAAACGAAATTCTTAAGATGCTCTCTGAATGCGCGCTTCTCGACAAATGCTTCAAGGCTTCCTTCGCGGCGGCCTGAAGAAGCGAGGAGCGTTTCGCATTTCTGGGCGATCGCGCTGTGGATGACATCCTTGTTGACGTCGTTATCGAGGCAACCGATCGAATTGACGACGGGAGTGCACAGGAGGTCTCCGCTCACGGAATCGACAGTCAGCGCTATCGCGATGACGCCGTCTTCACTCAAGTGGATCCTGTCGTTTAAGACTCTGTCGTTGAAATCCATGGTGACCGAACCGTCGATCAGTACGGGCGAAGCGGGAATGTGATCCGTGATCTTGCCGCCTGAAGGGTTCAGGGAAAAAACGTCTCCGTTTGAGAGGATGAAGATATCCTCTTCGTTCATGCCGAGATTCATCGCCATTTCCTTATGCAGGCAGAGCATACGGTATTCTCCGTGGATCGGGATGAAGAACTTCGGCTTGATGAGCGTGTGGAGCATCATGAGCTCGTCCCTGTAAGCGTGGCCTGAGACATGGACATCCGCAAGCGACTGGTAGATGACGTGTGCGCCCTTTTTGTAGAGCTCGTTTATGACTCTGTAGATGGGTTTCTCGTTGCCCGGGATGGGATCTGCCGATATGATTATCGTGTCGCCTTTCTGGATGTCGACCGAGCGGAGCGAATCGAAAGCCATCCTTGTGAGAGCACTCATCGGCTCAGCCTGGCTGCCCGTCGTAAGGACGACGATCTGGTCATCAGGGTAATTATCGATAGACTCGATGTTGATCAGCGTATCAGGCTTCATGTCGATATAACCGAGCGAATTCGCGATGCCGAAGACCTGGACCATGCTGCGGCCGCAGAGGCAAACGTGCCTGCCGTATTTTTCGGCTGCGGAAATGATCTGCTGCATCCTGTGGACATGAGAAGAGAAGGTCGCGACGATGATCCTGCCCTCGGCTTTTCTGAAATATCGCGAAAAAGCTTCTCCGACATGCTTTTCGGAAGGTGAGAATCCTTCGATCTCAACGTTCGTCGACTCGCACATGAAGAGCAGGACGCCTTCCTTTCCGAGTTCGCCCAAACGCTGGAGATTTATGGTCTTGCCGTTGATCGGCGTGTAATCGATCTTGAAATCGCCTGAATGGACAACGATGCCCACGGGAGTCTTGATCGCAAGGCAATAGGAGTCTGCGATGCTGTGATTGACCCTGATGAATTCAATGTCGAAATTCATTCCGAGCCTTATGTGGTCGCCGTTCCTGCAGGTCTGGAGCGTGATGCCGTCGAGCGGAACGTTCTTGTCCTGGAGCTTTAAGCGGACGAGTTCGATCGTCAGGGTGCCGCCGTAAACAGGGCACTGGAATTCACGCAGGAAATAGGGGAGAGAACCGATATGGTCCTCGTGACCGTGTGTAAGTACGATGCCCCTGAGCTTGTCCTGGTTGCGTCTGATGTAAGTGTAATCCTGGATGACACAGTCAACGCCCGGCATGTTCTCGTCGGGGAAGCTCATTCCGACATCGACGATGATCATGTCATTGCCGTATTCGAAAGCAGTCATGTTCTTGCCGATCTCGC
>SVJC01000048.1 GCA_015069215.1 Oscillospiraceae bacterium | reverse complement strand
GTAGAGTTCGATCTTCTTTTCTTCAGGTGTAAGTTTCTCCCATTTTTCCTGTTCCATAACTATCACCTCCCAAACCCTATTGTCATAGTAACACTAATGACCGGGATTATTGTGTTAATAACATTTCATTTAACGGAAGTCTTTATATCTGGTATTTTGGCCAGATACCCATCTTGTCATGGGTATGCTCGGGAAGCTGGTAGAGATCGTGCCCCGGGTAATCGTTGCCCTCGACTATGGCGGGGCAATCAGGAGTAAAACATACGTCCCATCCGATGTAACCGACCTGAGGAACGACTTTTGCAGCCTTTGTGCACATCTCGCAGACCTCATCCCACATCGGGAATACAAATCCCTTGATCGCAGCTCCGGTCTCAGGATGATGGGTAAACAGGTTCTTGCTCTTGTCGATCGCGTAATCAGTGATCTCACCCGTCTTCTCATCCATGGGGGCGGTCATGCCGCCGCTGTTGAAGTTATCTACCGTATGTCCGTGATTGCCGAATCTTACGCAGGCACTTGCGATATGGACTTTTCCGTCCTTGAGGATCGTTACGACCCTGACTGTGTTGATCGCATGAGGATAGATCGCGCTGACCGCCGGGTGCTGGACTATGACCTCTTCAAGAAGATGGGGACGTTCGGCATGAAGGAGCCTGTCATAAAGGTGCTCCGGGGTTTCCTTATCGCACTCCACCCTTTCGACGGTCTTTCCGCAGCTGCCGAGATCGGCTTTTGCGATGAGAACGTCGTGATCCTTGATGAAGCTGATCACCTCATCCTTGTTGTCTTCCCTTACGGGGATCCATTTACGTGCAAGGAAATCTCCGAAAAGAGTATTAAACTCGATCTTGTTGTCGATCAGATGCGTGTACTTGGGATCGTTGTACCTGTTTACGAGGTCATTGCTCCTGCCTCTGGTGATATAGGTGTCCCTCTGTGCATCATTGAGGTTATACATCTCATAGAGCCAGTAATCCATGTAGCCAGCACCGAACTTGCGCGCGCAGTGCGCCATGTCGAAAAATATCCACAGGCGGCTTCTACCCGACTTCTCGTGGATATCCTTGATCTTGGCGTTCATCGCCTTATAGTCCATACGCGTGATGCGTCTTATCAGATATTTAATACTTGGCATGACGATTATTATAATACAACACTTCAGTTTTTGTTATAATGTGTGCGTCAATAAGGAGGTATTTTCATATGTCTATCAAGATTGGTATTTACGGTTACGGTAATCTCGCAAAGGGTGTTGAGCTTGCGATCAAGTCAAATCCTGACATGGAGCTCGCTGCTGTCTTCACAAGACGCGACCCTTCGACAGTCAAGATCGCTACCGAAGGCGCAGAAGTCGCATCAGCTTCCGCCATCGAATCCTACAAGGACAAGATCGATGTCATGATCATCTGCGGCGGTTCGGCAACAGACCTGCCCACACAGACACCCGCTATCGCAAAGCTCTTCAGCTGCGTTGACAGCTTCGATACTCACGCCAAGATCCCTGAACATTTTGCAAACGTTGATTCTGCTGCAAAGTCAGGCAATAACACTGCCCTCATCTCATGCGGATGGGATCCCGGCATGTTCTCTCTTGCAAGACTTTACGGCAACTGCATCCTTCCCGATGGCAAGGACTACACTTTCTGGGGCAAGGGTGTTTCACAGGGCCATTCCGATGCTATCAGAAGAATTCCCGGCGTAAAGAACGGCAAGCAGTACACTATCCCCGTTGATGCGGCTCTCGAGGCAGTACGTTCAGGCTCCAACCCTGAGCTTACGACACGTCAGAAGCATACAAGAGAGTGCTTCGTTGTTGCAGAGGACGGCGCTGACAAGGCTCTCATCGAGAAGACCATCAAGGAGATGCCTAATTATTTCGCTGACTACGATACAACGGTACATTTCATCTCTGAGGATGAGTTCAAGGCAAACCACTCCGGTATGAACCACGGCGGTTTCGTTTTCAGGACAGGTACAACAGGCGGCAACAAGCACGTTATCGAGTATTCACTCAAGCTTGATTCCAACCCTGAGTTTACAGGTTCAGTCCTCACCGCTTATGCAAGAGCTATCTACAGACTTTCACAGAAGGGTGACTTCGGCTGCAAGAGTGTTTTCGACATCGCTCCTGCCCTCCTCTCACCTCTCTCCGGTGAAGATCTGAGAGCTCATCTCCTGTAATACTCATCAGTAAATATGAGCAACACGGCAAGCAAGACAGGATCCCGTAAGACCACCATCGTTTTATCGGCCATCCTGGTCTTGCTTGTTCTTTTTGCTCTGATATATTTCCGGGCTGTTCCCGCTTACAGACATTACTACGTGACCCATATTGAGTATCCGGTCTACGGCGGCATGACCAAAGAGCTTAAAGAAGGCGAACTCTTCTCGGATCTTCAAAGCGGTAAGACCTTCTGTTTTCTCGGCGACAGCATTACAGACGGAACCGAAACAAACGGCTTGCCATGGTATCAGGCTCTGATCCCGTATATCAAAGGCGGACATTCCAGGCTTTCATGCGGCGGATGGATGGTCCATCATCTAATAGAACAATCGGAAAACATTCCTGTTTCAGATATCTATGTTGTTGCCATCGGGATCAACGATGTCATATTCCCCTGGGGCAAATACGCTTCCCAGACACCGGAAGAATACGTAAGCAGGATCGAAAAGCTGACCGGGATCATTCTTGAAAGATCACCCGGAGCAAAGATCTATTTCGTCGCCCCGTGGACATTCACCGGAGATTACGTGCAATACGAAGAACGTGGCGGTCAATTCCGCAGCGCCCTGATCAACTGGTGTGATGAAAAAGGTCATGTCTGCATCAACCCTGACCCTGTTATTTCCCGGGTACTAAAAGACACCGGGATCAAAGATTTCATGAAAGACGACATCCATCCGAATGCTCCGGACGGCATATGCCTTTACAGTTATGCCGTACTAAAGGCAGACCTCGACAGGAAAGTCATTTCTAAATAGCAACTTACATACCTTCAGGATAAAGCACTTCGAGCGTCGGCAATTCAGTTGATACGGTCTGATCAGGCATGTCAGAAACCGGAGTAATTGTTCCGTCAGGCGCCAGGGATACAGGTATTCCTTTCCCAGACATTACAGCCTGAACAAATTCCCCGACCGAACCGATCCTTTCATCGAAAAGCATTCCGCCCATCTCGTTGTCACGGTAAAAATGTATGTCTGAACCTGCGGTCATGGGCAGATTCAGTTTTTTGCAGTATTCAAATCCGAGAGCGTTCATGTTCGCGCTGTTGGCCGCGTTATAAACTTCTATCCCGTCAACACAGGAAGGAGCGAGCTTGATGTCACTGAGATAATATCTTTCCCTGAAAGGATGAGCCTGTATCATGATGCCGCCTGCTTTGTGTACGGCTTCAAAGAGCTCTTGCCTTGTCATCTGCATTATGCCTTCGTTATCAAGGAGCCACTTTTTGTCAACGCCGTAAAGCAGATACTCGTCTTTATCGAAATTGAATTCGACGCCGAACATAACGGTAAAGTCTTTGCCTTCGGCAGCCTTTAATGCTCTTTCATAACCGCTGCAATATATATCGATCCTTTCCTTCCATGAAAGATCGGCAGGGACACAGGTGTTACCGTTAAAGAAATGATCGGTAACGATCATTCCGCTGTACCCCTTCTGCATCATGTAGGGAATATAATCTTCACCGTGGATCTCGCCGCATTTGCTGGCTTCGCATGTATGAAGATGCGTCTCGTATAAAAAGCTCATTAACCTCTTCCTTGACAGCAATAACAATTAGCACCCGCAAATGCTAACACTCGTTGAAGAGGTAATCAAGGCTTAATGAAGATCAGCCGCAGTATGCAACTGCGTCAACCTGGAAATGAAGGCCGTCGGGTCCGCCGACATGGGCAAAATCCGTCTCAATGGATTTCCTGGCAGGATACTTGCCGTGAAACCTTTCCTTAATGACCTTCTCCATTACGGGAATGTTGTAGATATCCCTGAACAGGCAATCCATGTGAACTACGTTCTCAAGCGTAAGACCGACCAGAGCAAGACGTCTCTCCATCTCGTCAAACGCTCCGTTGATCTGCTCCTCGATCGTGCCGCCGTTGCTCGCGCAATAGTTAAGGAAACAAAAATCCCCTGCCTTTACGATGCCTGAATGTGCCCACTGCTCATTAACGTCATATCTTTCAATACTGCCCATCTTCATACCTCACATTATACAAACATTTGTTCTATAAGTTTAGCATAATGCGTCCAGAAATCAATATTATGTCTTTCTGTGCTTCTTGGACATCCAGATGCCGATCTCCTGGATGAGCATTACCATGATTATCAGCAGTGTGACCGTTGTCCAGAGAACGTCTTTCTGATATCTGTAATATCCGTACTGAAGCGCTATCGCACCGAGTCCGCCTCCTCCTATTACGCCGGCCATCGCAGAGTAACCGAGAACGGTCGCGACATTTATGGCACCTCCCTGCAACAGTGAAGGCATTGCTTCAGGAATAATGAAATGAAGGATCGTGTAAAGCGGTGATGCTCCCATCGACGTTGCCGCCTCGATGATTCCCGGCTGGACTTCATTGAGTGATGATTCGACCATCCTCGCAACGATCGGGATCGCGCCTATTGTAAGAGGCACTATTGCAGCGGTCGTTCCTATCGACTGTCCAACTACAAATCTAGTAAACGGGATCAGGAGCACGAGCAGTATCAGGAACGGAAGCGAACGGGTTATGTTGACTATTGCTCCGATGACGAAGTTGACTCCGCGGTTTTCGAGCAGGCGGCCTTTTGAAGTTGAATAGAGTATTACGCCCAAAGGCATACCGACTATGTAAGAAAACAGCGAAGCGAAGAACGTCATTACAAACGTCTCCCAAACACCTGAAATTATCGCGTCTTTTATGTAATCACTCATATCTGTTCACCTCCGATACGAAAAGCCCTCCGGCTTTGAAAAAATCGATGACCGTCTGCCTGTCCTTGGCAGGCTTTGGCGGCTCGATTATCATCTGGCCGTATCCTATTCCGCCTACACTTCTTGTATTCGCGCTTAAGATGTTTACTTTAAGTCCGGTCTGCTCCACGAGGTTCGCAATGAAAGGAACGTTTGACTGGGTTCCGTCAAAAACCAGACGTATCAGCTGGCCATTCTCGTCTGACGGGTCAAAAGGATTGCTCGGGAATACGAGTTTCTTCGCTGCCTTCGACTGAGGATTCGAAAAAACGTCTTTCACATCACCAATCTCTGCAAGATTGCCGTCATCTATTATCGCAACACGGTCGCAGATCTTTTCGACAACGCTCATCTCATGAGTGATGATGACTATCGTCAGTTTTCTCTCCACGTTGATCTTCTTCAGGAGATCCAATATCTCATTTGTGATCTTAGGATCGAGCGCACTGGTGGCTTCATCGCAAAGCAAAACCTTGGGATCGACTGCTAACGCTCTTGCTATTGCAACTCTCTGCTTCTGGCCGCCTGAAAGTCTGGCAGGATATTCATTTGCCTTTTCGGAAAGGCCTACTATCTCGAGCATCTTCAGAGCCTTGTTTCTTCGTTCGGCACGCGGGGTTCCAATGATCCTCAGCGACTGCTCGACATTTTGTATGACAGTACGCTGATTTACGAGGTTGAAGCCCTGGAAGATCATGGAAATGGAATGTCTTACTGTTCTAAGATCACGCGGCTTGAGTAATGCAAGATCCTTGCCGTAGAAGCTTACCGTTCCGGAACTTACTTCCTCCAGGCGGTTGAGCGTACGCACAAGCGTTGACTTGCCGGCACCGCTCATTCCGATTATGCCGAAGATCTCTCCTTCCTTTACGTTCAGACTTACGTCCTTGAGCGCGGTAAATTCCTTGCCGTCGTTCTTATAAGTCTTAAATACGTTTTTCAATTCGAATACGTTGTCCATCAATCAAATAATCCTTTGCTAAGGTATCTGTCTCCCCTGTCAGGGAAGACTGTTACGATGTTGCCTTCACCGATCTCCTCAGCGAGCCTCATTGCCGCTGCGAGAGCTGCTCCGGAAGATGATCCTGCGAGTATTCCCTCGTGCTTTGCAAGGCTCTTTGAAGCCCCGAATGCTTCATCGTCTGTAACTTTAATGACCTTATCGACAAGCGTTATGTCCATCGTGTCAGCTATAAAGTCATTGCCTATTCCTTCAATGTTGTAATCGAAATGCTCTCCTCCGCCGATCGTCGAACCGTAAGGATCGGCAAGCACTCCCTTAATGTCAGGGTTCTGTTCTTTCAGGTATTTGACAACCCCCGTAAATGTTCCGCCGCTTCCTGCGCCTGCTACAAAGTAATCGATCTTGCCGTCAAGCTGGCTATAGATCTCAGGTCCAGTTGTCTCATAGTGTGCGAGAGGATTTGCGGGATTGCGGAACTGCCTTAAGGAGACTGAACCTTCTATCTGCTTAAGCAGTTCTTCGGCTTTGCGCTCTGCTCCGAGCATTCCCTCTTCTCTTGATGTGTGTACTATTTCCGCGCCCAAAGCGCGCATGACCTGCTGTTTTTCGATCGAGAACTTCTCGGGGACGGTGAAGATTACCCTGATACCCTGATTCAGAGCTGCCACCGCGATACCTATTCCGGTATTGCCGGCGGTAGCATCGATTATCGTTCCGCCCTGTTTAAGTTCGCCGCGCTTTATTGCGTCATCGATCATGTAGACACCGATGCGGTCCTTAACGCTTCCGGCGGGATTCATGAGTTCAAGTTTTGCATATATATTTACTCCGGGCTTAACGCCCATATGATTGATCTTCAGGATCGGAGTGTTTCCGATCATGCCTCTTATATCTTCAAATACGTTATTCATTTTCTTTTCCTCTTATGCCTTTACTGAGTTTTCGATCGCCTGCTTAAGGTCTCCGATGAGATCGTCTGCGTCTTCGATTCCTACTGAGAATCTGATGAGCTCATCCACGATGCCGACTTCTTTTCTGATATCGGCCGGAATTGCCGCATGGGTCATCGTTGCGGGATGGCATACGAGTGATTCAACACCGCCAAGGCTCTCAGCCAGCGTAATGAGTTTCAGATTTTCGAAAAACTTCCTGTAATCGTATTTATCATTCAGAACAAACGAGATCATTGCGCCTGCCCCGTCAGCCTGCTTCTTCTGAACTTCATATCCGGGATCGGATTCAAGACCGGGATAATAGACCTTGCTCACAAAGCCGCTGTCAGAGAGCCATCTTGCGATCTTTCCAGCGTTTTCCACATGCCTGTCCATGCGGACGCCCAATGTCTTGATTCCTCTTATGATCAGGAAACTGTCCCAGGGAGCAAGCACTCCGCCGATGGCATTCTGCAGATAGTAAAGTCTGTCTGCCAAAGCTTTGTCATTGACGACTACAAAACCCGAGATCGTATCCGAATGACCGCCAAGGTACTTCGTTCCGCTGTGGATTACAATGTCCGCGCCGAGAGTCAAAGGACGCTGCAGATAAGGCGTAAGAAAGGTGTTGTCCACGATGGTAAGCTTGCCGTGCTTTTTGGCTATCTTCGAAACAGCCTCAATATCGGTAATGGTAAGAAGCGGGTTGGCCGGCGTCTCGATATATACGGCCTTTACGTCATCATCGATCGCTGCCTCTACAGCTTCAAGATCCGAAGTGTTTACGATCTTATAGGTTATATTGAAGTTCTTGAATACGTTATCTAATATCCTGAAGGTTCCTCCGTAGATGTTGTCTGATACAACAAGCTTGTCACCGCTCTTGAAAAGGGAAAGCACCGTATCTATCGCTGCAAGGCCTGAAGCGAATGCCAGACCGAACTGTCCTTCCTCAAGATCCGCTATGAGTTTTTCCAGTGCAGCTCTCGTCGGATTTCCCGTTCTGGAGTACTCCCATCCCCTGTTCTTTCCAATGCCATCCTGCTTATATGTCGAAGTCTGATAAACAGGTACGTTGACTGCGCCCGTTACTTCGTCTCCGTCAATACCGCCGTGAATAAGTAATGTGTTTCTATTTATGCTCATTTGTCTGTCCTTCTTTCAGTAGTAATAAAAAAGCCCGGGCGATTCATTCCCGGGCTGCTTAGTCAGATGTTTGATGTCAACATCGGATATCGTCAAGGCGCAATTTTGTGCAATCGAACGCCGAGCCCGATACAGCCCGCAAAATATGCTTTCGACAACACATGATCATATTCATTTTGTGCCTCCTTCAATCTGATGAATTAATTATAGCCCAATTACCTACTATGTCAATAGGTTTATCTTGATTTGCCTACTGACCTTTAGGTATAATAGGTTAAACGGTATGGAGGTAGTTATCATGATTTCAACCAGAGGAAGATATGCATTAAGAGTAATGATAGATCTGGCCGAGAATGATTCCGGCGAATACATTCCGCTCAAGGACATTGCTGAAAGACAGGAGATCTCAAAAAAGTATCTTGAGATCATCGTAAAGGACATGGTCACGGGCGGCCTTATCATTGGTGCCAGTGGAAAAGGCGGCGGCTACAAGCTCGTAAAGAAGCCGGAAAAATACACTGTCGGCGAGATATTGGAGCTGATGGAAGGAACGCTTAATTCAGTAGTCTGCCTTGCCGACAAGAAATACAAGTGCACCAGAAAGAAAATCTGCAAGACTCTTCCGATGTGGAAAGAGTTTGATGTACTGGTACATGACTACTTCTACGGAAAGAAGCTGACAGATCTGCTGTGATCTGAGCTCTCTTTTTCTGATTCCAGATTTTTAACACAGAAAAACGGCGGTCCCAAATGAGGGTGCCGCCGCTTTTCTTGTGATTGAAGGACGAATACCTGCAATGTTATTTAATAGCCTGTCTCCATGTAGCGGGCTTGAACTCGTCAAGCAGAGGCAGGAGTCTTTTGTCAACGTCGATCTTGAATACTGCGTTGAAGTTGTTGGTTGCGATCATCTGGCCTGCAAAGCCTACGATTACAACAAGTTCCTGGTCATTGAAGAACTTTCTGAGCTTATCGAAAAGTTCATCAGATACAGCAGTAGGATTCTTAACATACTGTTCTGCAAGCTCTGCGAGCACCTTTTCCTTCTCGTCATATACGAGGTTTGCGGGGTCCAATCCTAATCCCTTAACGTCACTGATGAAAAACAGTGAGCAGAGCTGGCATGAGTTTGTTGTTGATATCTTGTGAGCATAAAGGATGGCATCCTTTTCGCCGATCACTTCAACAAGTCTCTTCCATGATGTGTACCAAGCCATGTAAGCATCGTATGTTGCAGCGTCGTTTAAAAGTCCCTTCTTCATGTTAGTTACTGCGTTGCGGCCGGCGAGCTCATCGTAGCGCTCCTTCTCGGCACCTGTTGCTTCGTTCTGTTCTACCAATTTGATCCTAGCCATTGTGTGTTTCTCCTTTTGCGATTTTTTCTCTCGGTATTTATTTTGCTTAAAGCGCGAGCTTTAAGATCTCAATAAATCTTTCCGCGTCAAGCGGGACATAATGTCCTACGGTGCCGCCTGCCGTTGCACGTTTTGCCATGACTTCGAAATCCTTATCCCCGATGCCGAGTTCAGACAGATGTGTCTTGAGTCCCAGTTTCTTAAAGAATCTCTCAAGCTCTTCAGACAGCAAAAGCGCCCTTTCTTTTTCCGGATAGTCGTACGGATCTTTTCCATAGACTCGGCTTGCAAGAAGCGCCAATCTCCATGGCTTTACGTCTGCCATGTACTTTGTCCATGCCGTGAAAACGACCGCCATGCCTTCGCCGTGAGTAATGTTGTACTGGGCTGACAATTCGTGTTCGATACGGTGTGATGCCCAGTCGGCTCTTCTTCCGGCATCAAGGAAATTATTGTGTGCTACGGAAGCCAGCCACTGGATCTCAGCTCTTGCATTGATGTCCTTCGGGTCATCGATGAGTCTTTGCGCATTTACGAGAAGTGCTCTCACTGCGCCCTCGATAAGATAGTCTGTCGTGTCCGAATTCTTCTCGTCGGAGAAATACCTTTCAAGAAGATGGGACAGTACGTCTGCGATACCGACATATGTCTGGTAAGCGGGAAGATTTACCGTATACCTGGGGTTCATGATAGCGAACCTGGGGATTATGCGGTCATCTTCAAAACCTTTCTTCCACTCTCCGTATGAGAGGATAGCGCAGTTGGATGTCTCGGAACCGCTCGATGCCGTTGTCGCGATAACTCCGATGTTAAGTACATTTTCGGGAATTGTACCCTTATCGAAGAAATCCCAGACATCGCCATCGTACGGTATACCGAGAGCTATCGCCTTGGCGGTGTCGATGGAGCTTCCTCCACCGACTGCCAGAACGAAGTCAACTTTATCTTCCTTGCCCTTTTTGACAAGTTCCCTGACAAGTTCGATCGAAGGGTTCGGTACCACTTCTCCGCTCTCTGAGAACTTTATTCCCAATTCGTTTACGGCGTTTGTGATCACATCGTAGATTCCCAGTTTCTTGATGAAGTCTCCGCTGTAAACGAGGAGCAGGCTGGTTACTCTGTACTGTTCAAGGAGTTTGCCTAAATTGTTCTCACTGCCTTCTCCGAAAACGATTTTCGCCGGATTGTAATACTCAAAACCGATCATGTTACCCGTCTCCTTAAATGTGCATCAGTTACCGAAAAGCGGAACTACTGCACCGTCATACTTCTCTTTGATGAACTTTGCTACTTCAGGTCCCTGGAGTACTTCTACAAGTGTCTTGATCGCAGGATCGTTAGCCTTGTCTGCTGATGTTGCGATGATGTTTCCGTATGTCTTTGCTGCAAGACCGTCATTTGCCTCAACTGCGAGTGCCTGGCTTACGTGGAGGCCGCCCTCGATCGCATAGTTACCGTTGATTACTGCCACATCTACGTCAGGAAGTGCTGCTACGAGCTGCTCAGGTGCAAGTTCCTTGAACTTGATCTTAAGCGGGTTCTCTGCGATATCCTCAATTGTTGCGTTGATTCCGGCGCCGTCCTTGAGCTTGATGACGCCTTCCTGAGCGAGGAGCAGAAGAGCTCTTGCCTCATTTGTTACGTTGTTGGGAACCGCTACGACTGCGCCTTCCTTGAGGTCCTTCAGGTTCTTAACCTTTCCTGCATATACGCCGAACGGTTCATAGTGAACAGCACCTACTGATACGAGTGTGGAATTGTTCTCCTTGTTGAACTGCTCAAGGTAAGGAACGTGCTGGAAATAGTTTGCGTCGAGTGAACCTTCGATGACACCTGTATTGGGTGTGATGGAATCTTCAAGCTTAATGATCTCCAATGTGATGCCTTTTTCTGCAAGGATCGGCTTTGCTACTTCAAGGATCTCAGCATGAGGTGTGATGTTTGCGCCGACCTTGAGCACTATGTTGGCCTTCTGTTCATCAGGCTTGATGGATGCCTGAGCATTGCTTGTTACCGTTGCTTCATCTACCTTGGTTGATGCTTGGGGTGCTTTTCCGCATGCTGCGAAAGATCCCGTAAGTGCAAGCAGGAGTCCTGCCGTAAGTATTTTCTTAAATATGTTTTTCATTTTCGTATTCTCCTTTTGAATGATTTGTTTTTGCTTAAGAATGATTTTTGTCAGGCATAAAAATGCCCGAAAAGTTTATTCAACTCCCGGGCGCATGGCATATGTTTCAGTTTCATACTGCTACATTAACATCGATCGTTCTCAAGGCGTGAGGAATGACTTCCTGTGCCCTGGGCCATATTGCGCACCCGGGAGCAAAGCATTCGACAACACATCATCATGTTAGCTGCTGTATCAATTGTTCTGTACATTTCTCACTCCTCCTTTCGTCGTGATGGCGATAATTTAACACTACTCACCTACTATGTCAATAGGTTTTTCCATTCATTTTTTCTTGATATTTTCGGTGTCTAAATAAGAACGCGCGTATTAACTACGCGCGCACTATAATCATATTTCTGTTCGTGATTAGTCTTAATCAAAGAGCTTTTTCACCTTTTCCCTATAGGCATCATCGATCTCATAATAGTAGCTTGAGTACGGCTGAACGACAGGTATGATGCTCCAATTTTCTTTCCCGATACCAAGTTCATTTAGGATCAGTTTTGTTTCTTCCACAGAAAGCGGTTTACTTGCAAGACCCAAAATCTCTTCTTTGGTCTTGTTGCGGTTGGTTCCGCTCATAAGTCCGCAGTCATACGAACCTTCCGCCATCTGCCAGACGTATATCTCAACGCTTTTAGAAGCATCAAGCTTAAAATACTCCGGATACTTATGCTTCAGCATTGCAACGTGATCTACGCTTTCAGTTTTGTATGAAACCTCAGGATTCAACTCAGTCTCACCTCTTTTTGCACTGCATGCTGCAACTGACAGCATCAGTGATGCTGCTAAAACGATTGAAATGAATTTCATGGATATTCTCCTTTCCTATCCCGCGTTTGTTATCAAAGTAATGATGATCACCAGTACCAGTACCGTAAACCCGATTGCAGAAAAAGCCGTCATCTTCTTATAAGACAAAACGTTTTCTATCCTTGTCCTGACTTTTGCTCCGCCGAATGCAGACACCAGCATACTCTTGCTCTGTGAACACTCCAGAAGCGTTCTTGCATATTCTTTTCGCTTTTCTTTCTCAAATCCCGCAACCGCCATCTCGTCACAGGCAAGTTCAAGGTCAGTAAGAAAAGCTTTGAGGAACACCCATGAAAGCGGATTGAACCAATGGACAGCAGCCGTAATAAATCCCAGTATCCTCCACAGGTTGTCAAGACGCTTTATGTGTGTCTTCTCATGTCTGACTATGTATTCAAGGTCTTTGTCCTTATAAGATTCAGGTATCACTATCTTCGGCCTGAAGATGCCGTACACCGCAGGACTGTCGACTTTGTCCGACAGGTAGACAATTTTCTTCAGAAATCTTGAATCAGCAACCGCCCGCTTAGTTGATACATATATGATCGTCAATGCGATCAAAAGAGCAAGCGATCCTATGATCCAGACAAAACCGGTTACGCTGAACACGGTCTTGAGGAAATCAGCCTTATATGTGATAGGTGAATAACTTTCCGCTGCACCGATCGTATTGGTGTACGAAAGGGCAATGTCTTCCGTCGGCTGATAGACAGTAACGGTCTTTGTGGTCAGTCTTGATATGAGCGTCATCAGACTGTACGGGCTGTTGATGCCAACCGGAACGGTCATCCGGAGAAACGGTATTATCCATAGGAATACTGACACTCTGTGAGGAATGATCTTTATCTTTCTTATGAGCATCACGATAAGCCCCATAAACGAGGCTACGATACTCATGTTGATCACCCAGTAACAGATCCCGCCGATCATGAAGATCACCTTTTATCAATGAGGTTCTTAAGCTCTTTGATCTCTTCAGCCGAGAGCTTCTCGTCTTCGAGGAGTGCTGAAAATAGCGCTTTTCTGGAGCCTCCGAAAACCTTGTTCAAAAGAGTTGACGCTTCCTTCTTCTGCATTTCCTCCTGTGATACCAAAGGCGTGCAGATGAACCCCGGCTCATCACGTCTGATGAATCCTTTTGCTTCAAGCTTCTTGATAACCGTATAGGTCGTATTCTTGTTCCATCCGATCGAATCCGCCGCGATAAGACTGATCTCTTTCGCAGAGATCGTCCCCTTCTCCCAGATGATCTCCATTACCTTCAGTTCACTGTCGAAAAGCTTTTCCTGCATAGTTCGCCTCCAGACTATTTCTATAGTCCATACTACTGCGATAGTCTGTCTATGTCAAGCGGCAAAAATGCGGTGTCCCAATTATCATTGAGACGGGTGTATAATTCAGGAAGTATGTAAGCAAAAATTGACATTGTCGCGGAGGCCTTATGAAAAAGACAGACGTTTTCATCTCGTATAAGCATCATTCGGAAGACGGCGGTGTGGCAAGGGATTACTCCATCGCAAAAGAACTCTATGAAGCTTTAACAGAAGCCGGCATCTCGACCTTTTTCAGTGATGAAACCCTTTTCGAATTTGGTATAAGCGACTATAAAAAGGCAATAGACAACGCGCTTGACAATACTCATATTCTGATCGTTATTGCAACGAAAATGGATTATTTAAGTTCGGGATGGGTCGAGTATGAGTATGAGACGTTCTGTGAAGACATTTTGAGCGGAAGAAATCCGACTGGAATAATCGTCTCATATACCGACGGGATCAGTTCGAAGACAATGCCGCGCACGCTTGCAAGATTCCAGAATTATGACATGAAAAAGGCTCCTGTGGAAAAGCTTGTTAAGTATGTTGAAAACAATCTCAACAAGAATATCTCTTCCGAAACCGTTGAAAGAGGCAAGGCAAAAGGCACGGCTTCGGCTAATCCGGCTTCCAACACAGTGAATGTTACGTCATCTGTTGTAAAAGCGCATCACAAATCCAATTATTCATCAGATTACAGCAATGAATTCAAAAGACTGGAGATACAGGCTCAGCATGCAAAAGAGTCCGATGATACGTCCATTAAGTTTGTTTTTGAAAATGCCGGTTGGCCTGAGGACGCAAGTCTTACCGTGCTCGATGTCGGAAGCGCATACGGATTTGTTGCCGCAGACCGTTTCTCTCCCCTCCCGCAGGTAGACAAGATCCTTTGCATAGATAACAATCCGCGTGTCATTGAAAGGGCAAGGATCAGATTTGCCGAGAATGAGAAGATGATCTTCGAGACAGTTGACATTGAAAGCCCTGATTTTGAGAGCAGATTAAGAGAAATAATGGACAGACTGGATATCCCTCACATAGACATTGTTTTCTCTGCGCTCACGCTTCTTCATCTTAAGAACCCTGACCGGGTTCTGAGACGTCTGAGAAGCTTTATGACCAAAGGCAGTTACATCATCCTGAGAGGTTCGGACGACGGCAGCAAACTTTGTTATCCCGGATACGAACTGATGCAGTCGATCATACAGAAATCTCTTCAGTCTAAGGGTGCGTCTGACAGGGCCAACGGCAGAAAGCAGTATACCCAGCTGCTCGATGCGGGTTTCCGCGATGTCAGGATGTTCAGTTTCATGACCGACCTGAGTCAGTTTCCCTTTAATGAACGCGAATCGCTCTTCCAGGAAAGCTTCTCATACAGGATCGATAACTTTAAGCGCCTGTTGGATGCCAATCCTGACGGTGCAAAGGAGAAAAACGATTACGAGTGGATGAGAAACACCCTCGAAGAATTCGAGAACATGTTCTTCAAGACTGATTTCTGGTATTGCGAATATGATTACGTCGGAGTCGGAAAGCTTTGACGGCATGAATCTTCCGCTGTTAAAGCCGTCTGATCCAAGTTCAGATTTGCGCTTTTGCTATGGATTTATGTGCCCAATCCAAGAGTTTCTCTTTACAGGCTGGCAGATCTTCAAATTTATCAGCAGGCAAACTAAGCTGTCCCAGGTTCGGCTCACGCCCGTCCTCGCACTTCTGAATGGCATTGACACGGATCAAATTGCCGTAAGTCGTTAAATTGAAATATATGCGGATACGCTTTTCCGTACTTTCATTATCACCGTCAGTATTCTTGCTCATATCATTTTGCGATCCTTCGGGAATCGAATACGGTATGGTCACATAAAACTCAAACACATTCGAAGGCTGCCGCTTAGGAAGAGAAACACCTTCCAGATTCTTGGCCAAATACTTACCAAGAGATATTACCAAAGACGGAAGAGGAGTTTTGTTTGACTGATTGCCTTTTGCTGATGACTTCATGACATTTCCTCCCGGATCTTCATAGATTATTGGTTTAACAATACACCATTTCAGGCGTGTCATTCAAATGAACAACTGCTGTCTCATTTCAATATTTAAATTTAGTTTATTGAATTTTAATACCCGTATATAACGGCGATGATACACTCAAAATGAATGATCATTTAGGAGGTCCGTTATGCGTGCATGTTCGAAATGTAATACTCCGGTCAGAGAACACGATAAGTTTTGCTATAAATGCGGTACTCCGCTTTCATGTGAGATAACTGAATTAAAGAGTAATGCAGTCCCCAAAGACAACATTGATTACAGATCAATGAAGCTCGATGAATTAATGGTCTTGGCCGATAAGGGTGACTGCACTGCAATGGCACATATCGGTGCATACTATCTCAGTCTTGATGAGGATCTGAATATTGACGGCAAAAAGCCCCGCTGCATTGCCATGGATTGGTTGGAACGAGCTGCTAAAGCCGGACATGCCGGAGGGATCCCGGTAATCACATCTTTTTATGAAGT
>SVJC01000047.1 GCA_015069215.1 Oscillospiraceae bacterium | reverse complement strand
ACAATGCCTGCGAGAAGCGCGCCGATGTTATTGTCCTTGGTTATCGCGAAATAGTATGTGAGGTTATATCCGACGAATATCAGGTTCTCATTTTCGCCCTTTCCGTAGAAAGGCAGCGTCTCACCGAGGACCTCAGACCAGCCTTCAACCTCAGTCAGGCCGTTCATGTAAACGGTCTTCCACTGTCTGTATTCATCCGGGAAAAGAGGCGCTTCATATGTGCCGATCTTCTTGGTGTGCAGTGTCGGGTAACCGTTGTCGAACTCGATCGAAAGAGCTTCCACTCCGAGGAATCTGTTCGTGTGGCTCTTTTTGTTTGCCGGGATACCGTCAGCGAGGATATAGACCTTGGTTCCCTTCCGTGATACCTGTCTGATAATGTCCTCTGCCTTATCTACGTTATGGTACTTGAATCCGTCAAGATAGATGACAGGGTATGAGGAGAGCTCTTCCACGGTGTATTCATCGATATAAACGTCGGGAGCTTCCTCGATCGCGGGGAACATCATGGAAATGTAGTATGCGCCGTTTCCGATCGCCAGGCCCTTATATTTGCTGACCGTTCCGTAGCTTCCCGTAACATCCTTGAGATTAAAGACTGCAAAAGAGCCCTGGTCATAAGTCTTCTCATAACCTGCCTTGGCTGCGGCCTTGTCCGCTTCGTTTTCGTTATAAGGGAAGAACTGCGGCGCGTCTTTCTTGACCAATACCGTATCAGTACCCATCTCGACCAGACGGTCAAAGAGGAAATAATAATATCCGTAATCGAAAGCCTCGTTGATCTGTGCGATCTGCTTGGAGGTCGAAGCCGCTTCCCATCCTGCGCCGAAGACCTGCGGGACGCCGCCATTATAATCAGTCAGGTAAGAAACGCCGTTATGAAGTACCCTGCCGCTGTCCAGAAGGGCGATGCGGTTCTTGGTGGAATTCCTTGCTTCATCAACGAGAGTCGACTCCTCCATCTGCATGTAATAGTCTTCCATCCTGTCGATGCCCTCTGTCTTGGAAAGCGTCGGAATGACCGTTAAGCTGTCAACGATCAGCAGAACGGTAACCACCACGGTCAAAGGCTTTTTCAGGCTGTCCCATTCGAACATCGAGAAAATGATCATTGCGGAAGCGATCTGCAGGAATCTCGTCATCCACATCAGCTGACCGCCCGGGAGCGAGCTGATTATGGGATACGCTGTATTGGAAGTAAGAATGACGATGATGACAGCCGTGATGAAACCGGGTCTTGCCCTGCGCTTTGCTCCAAAGATGCCAAAGACCGCCAAAAGGAAGGATGCCAGCCCGAAATAAAGGTCCTCATATCCCAGTTTGATCTTTTCGTACGGGTTGAGTGTCGTGAAAAAGCTCTGGAAGAATGTCTTTGCCGTCTGATCGGTGTGGCTCGAATTGGATACGAGTCCTCCGTTAAGGGCAGGATAAAGGAATATGCCGCTCATGAGGAATCCGCCGAGGATAGCGGCTATGAGATCGATGTCCTTGTGGCGTGCTTTCTCAAGCCTTGAAGAACCCGAGAAACAGCAGAGCCTGTATACGGCAAGGTAGATCAGGCAGGCGATCGCGACCATTCCGGTATAGCCGACATGGCAGCAGCTCATGATGAAGAAAAGAACCGCGGTGCCTATGAAATCCTTCTTTTGGCCCCTCTTCAGATATTCGTTGACGAACAGAAAAGCGAGCGGGAAGAATGCCATTATGAGGCTTCTCGGAAGGTTACCGTCACTGAACAATACATATATGCTCGTAGGCATGAAGAACCAGAGAATGCCGGCGACCGTGCCGAACAGCTGCCTCTTTCTCCTATATCCCACAATGTTCCAGGAGATGGCTCCGATGAAGTATATGAAGCCGCAGAAGACTGCAAATCCGCCGTAAGCGGCACCCGTATCGGCAAATGCGGGGATCAGCGAAGCGATCTGGCGGCAGAGTGCCATGAGATAAGCGGCTGCCGGCGGCCAGTAACGCATCAGCTCAACGCCGTTGTACCAGATGGGATTATAAAGCTGCCATAAGTCGCCTGATCTGATGCCGTCCAATACCCAGCCGCCTCTGTAGATGTGATACATCGAGTCAGCTCCCTTGAACAGAAGGACATTCTGCTTTACCAAAATGACGATCAGAACAGCGACCGCCAGATTGACAAGTATGTCAGCGCATAAGATCAGGACGCGCTTTTTTGTGTCAGCCTTTGTATCCACTGCCCTCCTCCAGGCGCGCAAGAGCGGCCTCGATATTGTCTGCATCTTCGTCTTCGGAACCGTCACCGACCTCAGGGAACCTTACACCGTAGGTTCTAACGGGTGTCTCACTTCCCTCGAATCTTCTGAGATGGAAGTCGAACGGCTTGACCGCTTCGGCGATATTGGCAGCAAAGTACTCGGTAATGTTTTCGAGCGACGGGATGATTACCGCAAAAGGCTCGACCTCGTTTAATACGCGGTCCTGATAAGGCTCGAAAACAGCCATTATCGCCTTCTCGGTATCCGTAAACTTGACGATGTTGTCATTCTTCGTATAGACGGTAGCAACGAACTCCCATGTGTGAGGGTGCGTCTTACCCTTTTTGCCGTCGAAAACGACGAAGTGATTCGCATTGAGATATGCCTTGATCCTGTAGTATCTGAGCATTTAGTTATCCTCCCTGTGTTCGGTGCTTGCCACGAGCGATCTGTAGACCGTGAGTACGCCGGTCGCGGCACCTGCTTCCATTGTCCTTATTTCCATGTTGCCTTCACCGGCAGCCTTTTTCCAATCTGAAACTGCGTTTTCGAAATACCGGAGAGCCTCATCCTTCTTGAGCTTTCCGAATACGAGCATGAAGTTGTCCCTGCTGTATCTGATCCAGACGACGCCCTTTCTCAATGACTCGCGGTGAGCTTCATAGAAGGGGATCATCTTGTCGGTATCAAGCTTTACGTCAATGAACGTGCAGGGATAGATCTTTCTTTCCTCCATCCTGTGGATGAGGTGCATGATCTTGCCCTCTCCGGTGATGATGGCTGTGGAGTTCCTGCCCATGACCGCATTGTCGAGGAAGTCGATGTACCTGTTAAGCTGCGTGTTGACTTCCTTTATATCGTGAACCTTCTTCCTCTCATCGGATATCCTGATCGCAAAGAAGATGCAGACGATGACCACGATGGCGATCATGATGATGAGGTCGATCAAAAGGTAGAGCTTGCTGCTCAGGTATGCGTTGTTGGTGAGCATTACGTCATAATCCGTAAGCAGGCAGAGACGGTATTCCGTGCCGCCATACTCGAAAATGATTCCTGATGCAACGTACTTATATCCTTCAAGTCTGATTATAGAATGGGTAACTGTTCCCTTTTTAAGGATCGAAAGGAAGCTCTGGGCGCTCTGTGTGTTAAAGAACGTATCTGTTGAAAAAGTCTTATAGATATCCGTGTCGTTGATGCTCTTTACGAAAAGGAAATACTGTGAGTTATCGAGCGTCCAATATCTCTGTGAAGTCGAGTCGAGCATTTCGATCGTGTCTTCAACGAACCTGTCGCCCGCGACATCACCGTAACGTTCGATCTGCCTTGCGACTATCTCAACATAGCCGTCCTGCTCCTGGGCATAGAGCTCAGCCACACCCTGCTCGTAGTTATAGATCTCCCACCACGCGAAGCCCGCAAGCAGAAATGCGATGAATAACGTGCATATGGTGACCGCCGTTATGTATTTCGCTCTTGAATTACTCATTGTAAAGGTCCTCGTAATTTATCTTATTCCTGAACTTTTTAATTGCATCCGAAAACTTCTTGAATATCGATCTGTTCGTCGTCTGGAATTTATCCCATTCCCTCGTAAGCGTATCGGTCTTCCACGAGCTCTTGGTGTTCATGCTGTTAATGATTCCCGCAAGTCTGATGAAGAACACGCAAAGGTTGTATCCCGGCAGAAGGGCGACCGCCAGCCTCTGCTTGCGGTAATACTTCCGGATCTCCGGGAAAGGCTTGAGCAGATAGAGTGCTATATGGTAATAAAGGAATCCGCATAAGATATAGAAAAGGAAGATGGCAATGATCGATGAGATGACCACAAGGCTGGAATAACCGTTAGCCATCAGATAGATGAGAGCCAGATACCAGATCATGCGCGGGAAAGCGAACGTGTGGTCGAAAAGAAGAGTCCTGACATTGACGTCCTTTACAAACTTCCAGGGCTTGAGCTGGCTCTGGGGATATAATCTCGCAACCTCGAGCGAGCCTCTCTGCCATCTCTGACGCTGTGTATAGAGCTTGTTGACGTCTTCGATCGGGTCCGTGAAATACAGGGCATCAACGCAGATGCCGACCTTCTGCTTCTGGAGGTAGCGCATCTGGAACGTGATCTCGGTATCTTCAGAGATCGTCTCGGTATTATAAAGATGAGACTTTCTTATCGTGTCGAGCCTGAATGCGGAGAAAGCACCTGACAGGGTGTACATCCTTCCCTTTTCGGACGCATAGTTTCTTCCTGCGAGGAAAGCCTGTGCATATTCGCAGAATTCAAGACGTCTCAGGAGCCTTCCCTTGAAGGTCTTGACCTGCTCTATCTCTTCAGGGCTGGTAAGGATCGATCCCGTAAGACAGGAGACATCAGGCTCGTTCTCCATGTGCCTGATCATCCTGGTGAGAGCGGACTTTTCGAGCGTTCCGTCAGAATCGATGTTGATCATGTACTTACCGGAACTGTTATAGATGGCAAGGTTGAGGGCACGGGATTTTCCCTGTCCGGAATTGAGCCATGAGACCCTGAGCTCGCTGTATTTTGCCTGTGCACGCATGAAGGCATCAAAGCTCTTGTCGGAGCTCTTGTTGTTGACCATGTAGATCTCCATGCGGTCATTGGGGTAATCGCTCTCGTGGATCGATCTCAGGCACTCTTCAATGCTCTTCTCGGAATTGTAGACCGGAACGACGAGCACGATGTCAGGCCAGATGATCGGATCCTCATCATTTACGTGCTTATTCCTGTGGATCAGGAGGCTGAAGAAAGACGCGATGGAAGGAACGACCTCGACTAGGATCGGAATTATGATCCATGCAACCCAATAGAAGAAAGGATTCAGGAAGTTTGTCATGAACTCGTTCATGCCTGCTGTTCCTCCCCTTCTTTCTTCTGTTCGCCGCCGGAAACGTTATATGTGAATCCGCCGGTCTGCGTACGCTTGATCTGCGGTCTCGTAAACACGAAGAAATACAGGACTACCTGAAGCACATAGAAAATGATCCTTCCGACGAAGGTATGCGCGAAATAGTAGTAATCCGTGCCGAAAAAGTGGATGACAAAACAGATTATCGTGATCCTCAAAGCGTTTGTGAAGATCGTGTAAAGCGTTCCGATGATGCCGACATAGATACGCTCCGGTACCTTGTAAACGGAAAAAAGGAACAGCAAAGAAAGAAACGCCGCTATCTCTATTACGCCGGAGCATTCAAGATCGATATTGACCGTGATCGCTCCCTTTGCGGATTGGATAAAGATAACGCCGTATCTGAAATATGCCTGATAGGTGCCCGACAGTTTCCCTATGATGCCTGCAAATGCTGCAACGAGCCTCGCAAGGGGAACTGTCACATATGGCCGGACGAGTATCATCAGGAGAAGAAAAGCTCCGCAGCTGCCGGCAAGATAGCGCCAAAACTTGAGGTCTGCTCTGCGAAGGATTTCAAGCAGACCTATCCAGAGTAAAACGGCCAGGATGGCGATAACTATCTTCAAGCCTGGCCCTGCTTTCTCTTACGGCGTGTGAATACGTAATAAGATCCTGCCGCAACCGATGTAAGAGCCAGAGTAAAGATCGGGCCTGTGGAGATGCCGGATGCGACGAGCGGCTCTTTACCTACACGGTGGAAATAGACCTTGAGCTCACCGGCCTGCGAAAGAGACAGATTGAGCTTTCTTGCCAATGTCTCGGTGTCAATGTAGAACTCGGTCTCATCAACGTGATCGCCAACTGTGAGGTACTGATATCCGTAGAAGTAATCGCCCGCATCGATGTTATTGATGTTTTTCGTAGCATGATTGCCGGACGGCTCGAAAAGGGCAAACTTGTAAGTACCCTTTGCATAGTGCTTGTCCTCTTCTGAAGAATGCCAGTTGATGCTTCCATCTTCGCCGACGAGGCAGGCCATCATCTTGGTCTTTCTTCCGTTAAGGCTTACCGTGATCTCCAGGAACTGGTTGCCGTCATACCACGAGAACGGCGGATCGAAATCATTGGTGTAGCCGTGAACATATACGGTCTTTGCATCCTTCTGGTAGATGGCGCCGTGAGCGTCAGCATAAGGGTGATTCGGGCCGCTCTTATCGTACTCTATCGTCCTGTGGGGATAGTTCTTCCAATCCCTGTAGTCGCCGTCGATCTTGATCTTGCTTCCGTCATTGTCATCGTGTGCATGCGGATCGTCAGGATCTTCGACGGGGTGGAAGTTTGCAACGTCCTTGATCACGGGCTTGCCAAGATAATAACCGAAAGATATCTTCGACTTGTAATCGGGAAGGATCGATGTCGGGATCGCGATCTCGGTCAGAGTGGGCTTGCCCCATGTTGCATAATCGTCGTTGAACGCGACCTTGATGCCGCCGTTCTCGGAAGTAAGCTCTTTGTGCTGCTTCTTGTTGGTAACGATCACCTTGTTGCCGTCCTTGCCGTTGTTGCGGACGCTTACCATGAGATCGAGTCCGGTATCTGTCGTGATGACGAAATTACCGAATCTCTCAGGTCCTGACCAGGATGCGGAGTTCTGCTGGAATTCGTCGAGATAGAGGTAGATCCAGTCACCGTCCCAGACCATTGCGGCGTAATTGACCTGGCTGTTCTCAGCTGTTGAGAAATCGTATTTGACTACGCTGTCCCAATCCGAGAACTTACCATCGATGGTAATGCCCTCGTACTGTCCCCTGGCTGCCTTTCTTGAAGCATTTGTGGGCTTGATCGTCTCGGTTGCTTCAGGTTCACTTGATTCCGTGGGTTCCGTGGACTCAGTGGGTTCAGCAGGCTCTGTGGATTCCGTGGGGTCGGTCTCTCCTGCAGATGTCTCCGAAGGCTCTGTTGTCTCTTCAGGAACCTTTGTCTCTTCGGGTCCTGTGGTTTCCTTTGTTCCGGAAGGCTCGGAAGGAGCTGTCGTCTCCTCCGGTTCTTCCTTCTTTGATGTATCTGAAGGCTCAGTCTGCTTTGTCGTTTCAGACGGCTTTGTTTCAGCAGGCTTGGTTGTCTCTGCCGGCTTGGGATCTGTCTCTTTCACCGTCTCAGAGGGCTTTTCGGAAGCCTTTGTCTCCTTAACGGTTTCCTTGGGTTTGGTCGTCTCCTTGGGAGCTTCAGTCTGCTGGACTTCCTCCTCGGCGAAAACAACAAAAGACGGTGCCGCTGCTGCAGGTACCGTCATGAGGATAGCCATTGCCGCTGTCAACGCAGTCAGCTTTTTTGCAAATTTGATCATAAAAACTTCCCCATAAATCGTTTCGAAAGATCAACCCAAAACATTATAATAAGCGTGTTAACAAATTTAAATATATTATGAACAAATTGTTAAGTATCATATATCACATTCTTTTGTAAAAATGGTGATATTCTAACATTTCTTGCTATATAATTATCAATATATGTAAAGTCCCGCACCGCGAAAAGCAGATTGCAGAATTTTATGGAACAGATTATCGAGACAACCTACGGCAAAGTTTCAGGCATTACCAAGAACGGATGCCGTGAGTATCTCGGGATACCATATGCCAAGGCTCCTGTATCCGATCTTGCTTTCCGTCACCCTGAAGACCCCGAGCCCTGGGACGGGATCCTCAAGGCTGACAAGGGCGGCCGCAATTCGATCCAGGGCTACAGTTCAAGGCATTACATAAGCTATACCGGCCAGGACTGCCTTTACCTGAACATCTGCGTACCGGGAGAAGATGCCAAAGACCTCCCCGTCCTCGTCTGGATCCACGGCGGCTCTTATGCAACCGGCGGAACAGGCCGCATAAACGAACAGTCAGATGACATGGTCTACGATCTTACGCGTTTTGCGAACGAGACCGGCGCGATACTCGTTGATTTCAATTACAGGCTCAACCTCTACGGTTTCATGGATCTCAACAGCCTGAGCGACAGGTTTGACGCAAACTGCGGACTCTTTGACCAGATCAAGGCATTGCAGTTTATCAAGAACAATATAGCCGCGTTCGGCGGGGATCCTGCGAACATAACGCTTTTCGGTCAGTCTTCGGGAGCTGCCTGCATACTGGCTCTCATGACGATGCCCGAAGCAGAGCCCCTCTTTGCCAAATCGATCATCCAGTCCGCATGCGTTGATTCTTTCTGGACTCCCGAACAGGGCAGGAAGATCACCAAAATGTATCTGAGAATGATGGGAATCAGCAGGAAGACCCCTGAAAAGATCCTTTCGGCAGATCCGGTAAAAGTCTACAGATCGAACAGAAAGATAAAGATCAGGGTCCGTGCAGGAGGCGAAGTCACGTGCGTCTTTTCCCCTGTCATAGACGGCAAAACTCTAAAGGATTTTCCGGGCAAGCTCGTAACCGGATCCGGCAAACCGATGCTGATAGGAACGTGTCTCCGCGAAGCCGATCTTTTCACCAAAGGATTACCTGCGATCCTTTTGCCCTATGCCCCGAGGCTTTTCAAGCTCAGGACGAAATGGGGAAAGAACCTGAGGCGCCGCCTGTCAGACGACCTTACCTACAAAGTCTACAAGAAGCCTGTATTGGACATTGCTTCCTCATATAACGGAAATGTCTGGCTCTACGATTATCAATATGCCAAGGCATGCCGTCACGCGGATGAGGTTCCTGTTCTTTTCGGTTCGAAAACAGAACCCGGCAGAGACGCCAGATCACCCGAAAACAAAGCACTTGCGCCTGACGCGGATGCCCTCGGCATAACACTCAGAAAAGTCTGGGGAGAGTTCGCCAGCAAAGGCGAACCCGGCTGGGGAATGTACAAAGATTCCCGGGAGACACATATTTTTAAGTGAGATCTTCAGGATCAGAAAAGCAGCAGTGCCAGCTGATCTTTCAATGCGAGGATTATTACTGCGGAGATCGCAACAAGAAGGATGTTGAGGGCAAAGCCCATCCATTCGTGCTTGATCGATGCCAAAAGGCAGAGACCGCCCATGATGGCAAAGAAATCCGCGCTGACAACGATGTTCTTGATAAGGCAGCTCTCGAGATAGTCTTCTTTTCTGAACTCTTCCGCATTTCTTGAAGGCGTGAGGAGTTCATTTATCTTGTCTGTCTCAGCAAAAGACGTAACGGGGAGCGTTCCGGGGAATTCCTTTGTCTCATCACCGTAGAACTCGACCATTGTCTCGGTAAGACGCCTTATGCGGACCTTGTCGCCCTGCTTAAGCTGAAGGGACTTGCCGTCGGCAGATATTCCTTTAAGCTCGGTATCTTCGGTAAGAGTGAGCATGAGGCTTCCGGTAATGGTTTTGGATGCATTATGAAAATCGCTCTCTGCCTTCTTATGCGGAGGGAACCAGCAGATCAGGAAGATACATGCTGCCTCCAAAAGAGCTATTAAAAGTAAAACGATTCTTTTCATTAATTAAGCATCCTCTAAATATTGTCGCTTGCGCGCATACGCACACAATTATATACCCTTTTTTCAAAAATATAAGATTAAATGAGATTTTGATCCCAATCTGTAATCAAAATCCGTCAAAAAAACCTCAAAGTGCTCGGAATTACTTCTTTTTCCACTCTTTCGCGAAATCCGTGTCATTCGTCTCGAGCGTCAGGACATTGCCTTCGATCTTGTATCTTATGTCTCCGTTAAGCATTCTGAGCACCTGTTTGCCGTCGATCGTGCGCTCGATCGTATAAGGCACGTTCCCGCTCTTATCCTTCATCAGGTTGTCGGCTTTGAATTCGATCGTCTTTTCTTTCTTGCCCTTGCCCGTGACCCAAGTGCCTAAAAGCGCAGGATCCGTTGCCCTTACCCTCAGGCAGTCAACGCTCGGGACTTCGCAGTCGACGACCATGCCGCCGGAGAAAGTAAATGTCTTATTCGATGCGTTTTCGCCGTTATAGTAGCTGACCGTATACTGGGATCCGTCATCCGGATTAACCTTTATCGTCTTTTTCCCGATATCAGGTTCATCGTATCTGAAGCTCTGCGTTTTGCCCGAGCATTCCTGGGTTCCGGTGCCGTCGGCATTGAATGTCAGGATATAGAGGACATTGCTCTTGCCTGCTTTGAGAATACCGATCCATTTGCCGACAAAGGGTTCCCTGAGCAAAGCGGGATCCCGGGTCGTTTCCGTGGTCTGCTCGGTAGTCGTTTCGGTTACTGTTGTCGTCGTTTCCACCCAGGTCGTATGGACCGTTGACACTGATGTCTCAACAGGTTTTTCGGCACAGCCTGACACTCCCGTCAAAAGAAATGCGGCCGTGATAAATACGGCAGATGTGATCGTTCTTCCTTTGCGCATGCGTTTATTATACTTCATTAATCAAGCAGCAGTGATCCTCTTCTGACCGATGGGATTTGAATACGCCGAACCGACAGTTCCTTGGAGATTGTTCTTCAGGTATTCATACAGGATCTGGAAATCAAGTCCGGACGGAGTTGAAAGCTTCCTGCAGCTCGTGAACATCGTGTAGCCGTAATTGGCATCTCTGATAAGACCGATATATGAAGCTACCTTGTATGTCTTCTTGGGATCGATCGCAATGCCTCCGATCTTTACGTCAGTGACCCTGCGCTTTCCTTCGACCTTGTCGAACTTGCCCTTCTTGGTCTTTATGGTGGATTCCTGTTTCTTATTGACCTTTAAAGTCACGCCGGACACCTGGAGGAATCCCGAATTGGCATTGGGATAAGAGCGGCAGCTCCATTCAAGCGCATCAAGGATCTGCTGGCCCGTTGCCTGCACGACGCAGATCTTCTTTGACGAAGGAAGCACCATGTAGCAGTCACGCATTGAGAACTCGCCCGGACCAAGAGCTTCATTGAACTTGTCCGCGGGAACGAAAGCCACGTCCGCACCGGATATGACCCTGAAAGCATCAGCACAGATGTCGCCGAGGTTTGTTTCGACTCTGGATATGTTCTTATAAGGCTTTCCGTCCGCAGTCTTCTTGACCGCATCGTTGATCATGAGCGGATATTCAATGTTTCCGCTCTTCGTATAGAAAATGTCCTTGTATTCCTCAAGGGCCTTATCCGTCTCTTCAGACATCTCGTTCTTGATGCCGAAGAGCTCTGCAGCGCTGACGGGACCGCTCGTCCAGTTGAAGATGTCGACATCGATCGATCCGTCCTTTCCGGAAATGCGCACGTAGCCGATACGGCTGAACTTGCTTCCCATTCCGATCCTCGGAACGACCTTACCTTCCGTGTTGACGAACTCATACTTTTTGTAGTCGTGGCTGTGTCCGTCAAGGAAAACGTCTATTCCGTGAGTGTTGCGGATTATGTAGGAGATGTTCTCGTAATCCTTATACTTTTTAGCCTGGCCGATGTGTGTCACCATGAAGACGTAATCCACGCCCTGTTCCCTTACGGAATCGACATAGATCTGGATGGTCTCGATCAGTTTCTTTGATTTGTTTCCGTTCTTGAAATTGTAGATGGTCTTGCCGTTTTCGTCCTGGAAAAGGGATGCTGAAGTATAATAACCCATTGTTCTGGGTGTCGTTGCGCCGATGAATGCGATCTTCTTGCCTGCGACTTCCTTGATCACATAAGGCTTAAAGACCAGCTGGCCGTTTTTGGTGATATTGCAGGAAAGATATGGGTAGTTTGCCTTCGAGGCAAGTTCTATCAGCCTGTCGGGGCCGTAGTTAAAGTCATGGTTTCCGGGAATCGCAAGATCGTAACCCATCTTGTTCATCAGATCTATGACCTGTTCTCCCTGGGTAACGGTTCCGAAAAGCTCTCCGTGGCCTTCGATCTCGTCTCCGTCATCAACAAGGATGACTTCGCACCCTTCCTTAAGGAACTTCTCCCTTATCCGGTAGAGACCGGCATAACCGAAGCCTTTCTGAGGGCAGCAGTGAACGTCGCTGGTCGCAAGGATGACGATGTCCTTGTTCTGCGCGGCAGGCTCCTCTTTCTTTTCCGAAGGCTCGCCTGAATCTTCCGTTTCGGTATTGCCGGATGTGGTAACAATGATAGGGACCTTTGTCTTGGAAGGCTCGGCCCCGTTATCCCTGCACGAACATGCCGCAAAAGCCAGCACTGTGAGAAGGATCAATGTTACCGCTATCTTTGTTTTCTTCATTATGTTTTGTTCTCCAAAAGATCTTCTACCTACGGGTCAGATGGTATTATTGTACCACTATGTTTCCTCAAGGATTTCAGCTTGTTCCTGAACGGCGGGTTTTTCGCCTTTGTGCTCTTTATCGATATTGCTGAGTGACTTCAACAGGTACGGGAATGACATGACAGAAGCAATGACCGTAACAAGGAGCGTTGCGACAGCGGCGCCCATGATCCCGTACTGCTTTATGAAGAAATAATCGAGCACGAAATTCGAAATGGCCGCGATAATGCTGACGTACAGATTGAACTTGACCTTGCCGAGCGCCTGAAGAATGTTCGTACTGGTACTGCGGAATGTTCCGAGGAAGAAGAAACTGACTGCCAGGACACGGAAAACGGGCACACCGTCCATGTACTGCTCACCCCAGAGCAAACGGATCGCGACTCCTGCAAAGCAGAACATCAGCAACGAAATGGTGCCGCACAATGCCGCCATCGCTATGAAGAGTTTCCTCGCATTCTTTACGACCCACTGCTTATTCTCGGAATGCTCTATGAACAGAGGCAGGAAAACGACAAGTACGCTGGCAGGGATGAAATTCAGGTTCTCCGGGACCAGAGCCGCGACTTTATAGGTTGCGAGCAAAGGTGCATCTGCGACCAGCGCAGAGATAAGGAAAATGTCGATCCTGTATAAGATGGTGTTCAGAGCAGTGACGCCGCCGCTGAAAAATGCGTATTTCAGGATCTTCTTTCTTCTCTCTGCATCGACAGATCCCGTCTTGCGCATCGGCACAAACTGTCTTGTGAAGATGAAGCCCATGACGGCGGTGATCAGGTATGAGATGTATCTTCCCGCGATGGTTCCTGCGATGCCGTAAAGCCAGCTTCCGACCGAGGCCAGGACCAGATAGGAGACCGAGTTCACGTTTAAAAGGAGCGCATAGCGCTTGTTCTCCTTCCTCGTTCTCAGGACTATCGCGAAATAGTCGGTGAAGAAATAGATCATGGGCATGCAAGCAAGGCTTAAGATGTAGGGCCTTGTCTCTTCAATGCCGAGAGGCGCCCAGCAAGCGTAACAGAAGATACCGAGGCTGATGATGGCATTTATCGCAAATCCGTATCTGATGGCAAACTTGTATGTGGCGCGCCTCGTCAGCTCCTCTTCCTTATCAGAGGCAAAGAAGAGCGTCGCGCTCGATATGCCGAATCCGTTGAATAAGATCGCGATCGAAAAGACATTGAAAGCACTGGAAAATATGCCGTAACTGTACTTGCTGATTATCTTGACCAGGATGATGCTCGATAAAAAGGCGATGATCTTATTAATGGATGTGGCACCCATTATGTGGAAAAGACCTGTTTTGACCAGCTTTTTTATTTTGTCCAGATATTTGCGCATTTTTCTCCCGATCAGAGCCATCTTAGGCTCTTAACTCATTTCGAGATTATACAATAATAATAAAAATAATGACAATTCATTTCCCTTGCGATACCATAACGCTATGAATCTGATAGAGATAACAGACATTAATTCACCTGATCTTGACGTTTTCGCGAGGCTCACCGAAGCGCAGCTTTACCGGTACTTCGATCCGGACATAGGGATCTTCCTGGCAGAGAGCGCCAGCGTTGTACTCCGTGCGCTCGAGGCAGGATATGAGCCCCTTGAGATGCTCGTCGAGGCAGGCCGCATGAAGGTCGAGGCAGCTCCTGTCTTTGAGGCGATAGAGAAGTTCTGGGGCAGGGAAAAACTTGAGTCGATTCCCGTATATACCGCGAAAAGAGACGTCGTAATCAATCTCACGGGCTATAATCTCGTCCGCGGACTCTGGATGACGATGAGAAGAAAACCCGAGCTCCCGGTAGAAGAATTCTGCAGGGACAAAAAGCGCATCACCGTACTCTACGACGTCGTTAATCCCACTAACGTCGGTGCGATAATCCGCTGTGCAGCCGCACTCGGAATGGACGGGGCACTCCTCACCTCCCCTTCCGTCGACCCTCTCACCAGGCGTTCCGCGCGTGTCAGCATGGGAACGGTCTTCCAGATACCTTGGACTAAAGCTTCAAGAGAGGAATCCGAAGGCACTGCCCTGATAAAGACTCTTCAGTCATACGGTTTTAAAACTGTTGCTATGGCACTGACCGAAGATTCCACAAGCGTCGACAACGATGAGATCCGTTCAAACGAGAAACTCGCCGTCGTTCTCGGGACCGAAGGAACGGGCCTTCCCAAGGAGGTAATAGCCGCCTGCGATTACAGGGTCATGATCCCGATGTACCACGGCGTTGACTCACTGAATGTCGCCGCCGCCAGCGCAATAAGCTTCTGGGAACTGATGAAATGAAGGGGCTGTCTCACAAGTGACCTGTTCACTTCAAGAGGCAGCTCCTCATTTTTCAAAACATATCGGGAATGTCCCGGCTGCGGACGATGCCCGGGAAAAAACAACGTAAACTTTAGCGTAAACTTTTGTGCTCAAAAAGTTTACGTTTGAGTTTATTTTTTTGAAAAGTAAAGTTTTACGTAAACATTTCGGCCGGTTTTGTTTACGAAAATGTTTACGCAACAACAAAAGCTGATCCGGCGTTCCGCGCCGGGCGTGAAGATGCGCCTCCAAGCAAAATGAGACAACTCCTTTGCTTTGTGTTTTTACGGTTATTTCTCAACAAACAGCAGACCGAACGTACCCGGGCCGCAGTTGACCGATACTGCAGGCGATGCCTGTTTGAAATAGATCTCATCGAAATGCATGTATTTCTCGATCTGATCCCTGATCCAGTCCGTATCGCGTTTGCTTAAGCCGACATAGGTTACGAAGAGGATGCTCGTATCGATCTTCGCAGTGTGAGCCAGAAGGGAGTTGATATATGCCTTCCAGGCATTCTCCCTAGCGCCGAAATATGTCATGCCTACACCCATCTTGCCGTTGCGGAGCCTTAATACGGGGCGTCCCATAAGAGACTTAACGACATTTGCCGTACCGTTTCCGACCTGGCCCGCGCGTGCAAGGAAATCAAGGTTATCAACAATGAAGCTCGTGTGGACCTTTTTCTTTAAAGATTCCATTTCTTTCACGATCTCCTCTGCCGAAAGGCCTTCTTCGGCCATTTTCGCGGCAATGACGGCCATAAGGCCCTGGCCGCTGGAAACGTGTCCGGAATCGATAACGAATACGTTATCGAACGATTTCGATGCCTCAAGAGCCGGCTGGTATCCGCTGTGCTCGATCTTGCTGGAAATGGAGATGTGTATGACGTTGTTGGCAAAGGAAAGCTGCTTGGCAAAGAATTCCTCGGCCTCCTTTATCGTCGGGCCCTCAGGGAGAACGTTGTTCTTCGGGTTCTCCATGTACTTGAGGACACCAAGCGTCTCGATCTCCTTACCGTCCTTAAAGAGGCCTTCATCTGTGCGGACCTTGTGGGGTATTACGGCAATTCCGTATTTCTCGATGAGTTCGGGCGACAGATCGGCAACACTCTCCGTGGTGATGACGATACTCTTACGTTTCTTCGTACCGCTCATCCAGGAGATCGACTCTTGCGCGATCTCGCTCCTGTTGCCCGTGATATGGACTATCTCCTTGGGCAGGTGGCTGTAGAGCTCGTTTTCAAGAGCATCACCGCTTACAGGCTTTGACAGGTAACCGTCAAAGTTTTCCCTGGCATAGAGAGCCCTGTTCTCTTCATCGGCATTAGCGGTAAGGATCACGATCGCGGATTCGCGGCAGCGTCCGCCCGTCTGCTCCTTTATCTTTCTTCTGCACTCGATGCCGTCCATTTCAGGCATGAGATGGTCCATGAAGATGACGTTATATTTGATGTTTAACGTCTTTCTCAGTGCTTCGGCACCGCTCGTCGCAGTGTCTATGCGGTCTTTGGTATCGCGCAGGTGCTTGCTGACGACCATGAGGTTTGCTTCATTGTCATCAACGACGAGGATCCTTGCCTGAGGCGCTTCGAACTTGGGAAGATATGCCTGCTTTCTTTCAGCCTTGCCGGACTTGGAGAAATCATAAG
>SVJC01000046.1 GCA_015069215.1 Oscillospiraceae bacterium | reverse complement strand
TGCATTTTCGGATTCTTTAAGACATTGTTTATTATTCTTTTTACAGCGGTGGGATTCTTCGTCGGATCATTCCTTTTCAGCGATACGAGTAAATTCAAGAAATTCCTTGATCGTATCCTGCCGCCCGGGAGGGTCAGATGAGCAGAATAGAGACAAGAGAACTGGCAATGGAATTCCTTTTCCAGTGCTTTTTCAGGAACGATCCCATCGCGGATCAGATCGATCTTTTCAAGGAGAACAATCCTGATCTCGCAGGCGACGAGACTTATTTCCTTGACGTGGTCTACGGTGTCGTCAACAAGCGCGATGAGATCGATTCTCTTTTCTCGCCTTTCCTCAAAAAGTGGAAGCTTGAGCGTCTCCCTCTGACTGACAGGATCATCCTTGAAATAGCGGTCTATGAGATCTCTCAGCTTGAAGAGATCCCCACTTCCGTCTCGATCAACGAGGCAGTCAAGCTTGCCAAGAAATACGGTGCAGACAATTCCGCTTCATACATCAACGGCGTTTTGAGCTCATTCGAAAAGAGCCTTTAAGCCATGGTTGAATTCAAGTCTGTAAGCCAGCTTGATAACTATATCAAGAGCTACCTTACGGGCAGCGAGTATCTTTCTGATTTTTCGGTTACAGGCGAGATCTCCGCTTATACCATCTCATCCCGAGGTCATGCATATTTCACGATAAAGGACGCAGACGCCGTAATGAGCTGCGTCATGTTCTCAAGATACATTGCATACGCTTCTTTCACGCCCACGATCGGAATGAAGGTTACCGTCACCGGGTGCATCGATTTCTATGTTCCGAACGGCAAGCTCCAGATGCAGGTCCTGACCATGAAGGAAGCAGGCAAGGGCGATCTTCACGAACAGTACAAGCAGCTGTTCGAAAAGCTTTCAAAGGAAGGTCTTTTCGATCCCGAACACAAGAAGAGCCTGCCGATTCTGCCAAAGAGGATCGGTGTAGTAACTTCCGCATCCGGCCGAGTCATTTCTGATATCGTAAACACGTTAAGGAAGAGAAATCCTTATTTCGATCTTCTGCTTTATCCTGCGAGCGTTCAGGGCGAAAACTGTCCTCCGGAAGTCACTGACGGCATCAACTATTTCAACGAAAAGAAGAACGTTGACGTAATAATCGTCGCAAGGGGCGGAGGCTCTTATGAAGACCTTTTCGGCTTCAACGACGAGCGCATCGCAAGGGCTGTTTATGCCTGCGGGATCCCGGTCATTTCCGCTATCGGACACGAACCCGATTATACGATAATTGACTATGTTGCTGACCTGAGGGCTGCTACGCCGACTGCTGCAGCAGAGCAGGTTATGGCTTCATACAATGACCAGAAGAACATGGTCGACAATTTTGCATTAAGCCTCGATATCGCGATCAATTCCTATATCGGCGCAAAACGCAGTTTCCTTGACATGCTGGCAAACCACAAGGCGCTGATGACGCCTGCTTTCTATGCAAAGCAGCAGCTTATGCTTGTGGATAAATACATGGAAGCCATGAAGACTTCAATGGAAGCAAGGGTAACTAAACTTTCCGGTGAACAAAAGCAGCTTGCCGGAAGGCTCGAATCACTTAATCCGACCAACGTCCTCAAGAGAGGATATTCATATGTTAGCGATAAGGACGGCAAGGCCGTGGAATCAGCTGCATCTCTGAAAAAGGGAGATGTAATAGGCATCGTGTTTGCTGACGGCAAGGCGTCCGGAGAGATTATTGACACTTCATTTGATGACAGGAGGACTTCTTGAACATGGCTGATAAAAAAGAAAAGCTGAGCTATGAGGAAGCTTTGGAAGAGCTCAAGCAGATCGTTGCAAAGCTCAACGAGGGAAAGGTGACTTTGGATGAATCCCTCCAGCTCTACAAGAGGGGTAATGAACTTGCCGCTTATTGCGACAAGAAGCTCCGTGAAGTCACGCAGAAGATCTCCGAAGTCAACAAGGCAAACGGAGGAGAAGATCCTCTGAACATTGAAGAAAGCGACGTCTGAAAGGGTAGAGGGATCAATGACGATCGAAGGATTTGCAAGCGAAACGGCAAAATGGCTCGAGCCTGAACTCGGGTCAGTTTTCACCGGAAAACAGCTGGATGATATAACCGTCAAAGCTGCATTGTACAGCCTTAACGCCGGAGGGAAGAGGATCCGTCCGCTCATGATGAGACTGACCGCCCTCATGACAGGATGCGGTGAAGAAAAGATGGCGGACGTTTTGTACTATGCTGCCACTCTTGAGATGATCCATACCTATTCTCTGATCCATGACGATCTTCCCGCAATGGACAACGATGACTTAAGACGCGGAAAGCCCACTTGCCACAAGGTTTACGGGGAAGGTATCGCGACTCTTGCAGGAGATCTGCTTCTCAACACGGCATGCGAAAGGCTCTTCAAGATCGCCATCGCAAAGCCGGAATACCTTTACGCTTCGTATTTCATGTGCAGAAATGCGGGACTCGAAGGCATGGTCGGAGGCCAGAGCATCGATCTTGATTCTGAAGGAAAGACCATAGACCTTGAACTTTTGTATGAGCTTCAGAGAAAGAAGACAGGGGCTTTGATCGAGTCTGCGGTAGTAACGCCTTACTACCTGATAAAGGAATTAAACGGAGAACAGGCAAAAGAAGACAAGACCGCCTGCCTTTTAAAAAAGCTCTCTGAACATATAGGACTTTCGTTCCAGATAAGGGACGACATCCTGGACGTTGAGTCTGATCCTTCAGTGCTGGGTAAGAATACCGGCAAGGATGAGAGAGACTCTAAAGCCACGTTCGTAACTTTGCTTGGAGAACAGGGAGCAAAAGACAGGCTTTCAGAAGAGATTGCTTCTGCCAAGGCTGTTTTGTCCGAGCTTGGAAAGATGGGTTATGATACAGACGGTTATAACGTCCTTGTTGATTATCTGGAGAAAAGAGACAGCTGATAACCGTGGACTATAAGATACTCGGGAAAAAAGATCTGACGCCTGTTGCCCTCAAGAAGATGAGTAATGAGGAGCGTATTCAGCTGTGCGCCGAATTAAGGGATAAGATCCTTAATACTGTGTCAACAAACGGCGGACATCTCGCAAGCAACTTAGGTGTTATCGAGTTGACTGTATCGCTCCTTTCGGTCTTTGATTACACAAGGGACAAGATAGTCTTCGATGTCGGACACCAGTCTTACGCTTATAAGATCCTTACGGGCAGATTCGAACAGTTCGATACGTTAAGGCAGAAGGGCGGTATATCCGGATTCCCCAGGATAACGGAATCCGAGTACGACCGTTTCGACACGGGTCACAGTTCGACATCGATATCTGCCGCGCTCGGAATGGCGCGTGCCAGGGATCTTAAGAAGGAAAATAATTACGTTGTTTCCGTGATCGGTGACGGCGCTTTGACAGGCGGACTTGCCTACGAGGCTATCAACGATGCGGGCCACTCCAAGACGCGCATGCTGATCATACTTAACGATAACGAGATGAGCATCGACCGTAACGTCGGAGGTCTTTCCAAATATCTTTCAAAACTCCGTTATTCGAGCGGATACATTTCCGCAAAAGCGACTACTGAATCTTTCCTCAGAAAGCTTGGCTTTTTCGGCAGGGGACTGATACGCATCATAATCGCGCTCAAGGATTTCTTCAGGTTCCTGATCTACCGTAAGAAGCCGTCTATCTTTGAGGACTTGGGGCTCGTTTACTACGGCCCTGTCGACGGTCATGATGTTAAGAGCATGATCAAGGCGATGGATGCCGTAAAGGATATCAAAGCGCCCGTGCTCCTTCACGTCGTTACCAAGAAGGGTAAGGGCTACCGCAACGCAGAGCTCAATCCTTCCGATTACCACGGAGTCGGATCCTTTGATCTTAAAACGGGTGTTGAGAGCTCTAACAAGGGCTCTTACACGAAGATCTTCGGAGGCGCGATCTGCGACTTGGCTAACCGGAACGGCAATGTTATTGCCATCAGTGCAGCAATGACGCATGGTACGGGCCTTGAGAATTTCTCGATGAAGTTCCCTACGAGATTCTTCGATTGCGGAATAGCAGAGGAACACTGCGTTACCATGGCGGGAGGCCTTGCGGTATCGGGTTTTGTTCCTGTAGTCGCCGTTTATTCATCGTTCCTTCAGAGGGCATATGACGAGATGATAACCGATGTTTGCTTCATGAACAACCATGTTGTCTTCGCGATCGACCGCGCCGGCTTTGTCGGCAATGACGGACACACCCATCACGGACTTCTGGATATCTCTTATCTGAATACGATGGTCAACATGACCGTTTTGTCACCGCGTGACTATAAAGACCTCAGGAATTGTCTTGATTACGCGGTAAACAAGTGCAAGGGTCCTGTAGCCGTAAGATATCCCAGGGGAAGCTCGCCTTTCGAAATGTCAGGTCCTTTGTATGAAGATCCCGCCGATTGCGTATTGCCGCATCTGTCTTCCGGCAGCGGAACTGATTTTGCGATCATATCTACGGGAAGGATCGCAGCTGAAGCGGACAAGGCAGTTGAAATGCTTAAGGAAAAGGGCATCTTCGGCATCCATATAAATCTCGCTCTTATCAAGCCCATTCCGTTCGAGGAACTTATCCGGATGACTGACGGCATAAGGAATGTCTTTACCATCGAGGAAGGGATCCTGAGCGGCGGTTTCGGCGAAGCATGCGCCAGAGGTTTCGGAGAATCCGATTTCCCGGGTCACGTCTGCAATATAGCCGTTTCTGATCCTATGATCCGCGCCGCATCTCCTGAGCAGCAGATCAAAGAGGCCGGCCTAGATGCCGGGTCCGTAGTATCCAGGATCACTGCTGTTTTGAGCGGACTGTAATTTTATTCACAATAGTGATTAAATATCAGAATGTGTTAGTATTATCTAGATACTGACAATCTGTATAAAGGGATTTACATGGATCATGAATTACGGAATCTATTCTAATGACAGCCGGGATACCGGATATCAGGTCGCGAAAAGGACTGCCGAGATCATTCTCAAGTGCGGCGGTACGCCTGTTTTTGCCAAGGAATTCAAGAGGGAGTTTGATGCTCCCGAAGGAACCGTTTTCGAGAACTTCGGAAAGATCCCCCTCAAGACGATAATATCGATCGGAGGCGACGGAACATTCCTTTCCGTCGTTGAGAAATACAGGGAGTTGGATACCGAATTCATCGGTGTCAACAAGGGCTCCATCGGATTCCTTACCGAGATCAATGTCGATGACCTTGAGAAAGACATCACGGCTCTCGTTAAGGGCGAATACAGGATCCAGGAAAGAACTCAGCTCGAGGTCCAGGTCTTCTCGAAAGACGGAACGCTCAAGGGTACGGAAGAATGCCTTAACGACATCATGATCGTCAGAGGTGCCAAGCCGCATGTAACCAAGCTCACTCTTTCAATAGACGGACAGAAGATCGAGAGATTCCACGGCGACGGACTCATTATTGCCACAGCAACCGGTTCAACGGCATATTCTCTTGCTGCAGGCGGTCCTTTGCTCCTGCCTGAGATGAAGGACATCATAGTAACTCCGATCTGCTCGCACACGTTTAACGGACTTACATATGTGACAGGTTCTGAAAGCGTTGTCCGTGTTGATCTTGACCAATTCGAGTCAGCACCCATGATCTGCCCGGACGGCAGACAGTTCGTTGATCTCGAGCCTTTTGATTACATCATCGTAAAACGTTATTCCAGGGTCCTTAAGACCGTAACGCTCAAGAACGACAACTTCTTCAGCGACGTAAGGAAAAAGATTGTCCAGAGAGGTTCCTTCTATGAAGACAGGTAAGAATGCAAGACAGGAGCTCATCTTGAAGCTCATCCGTGATAAGGACATCTCCACACAGGAAGACCTGACCAAGCTTGTCCGTGAAGCCGGATTTGAGGCTACACAGGCAACATGTTCCAGAGACATCAAGGAACTCGGGATAATCAAGATCACTCTTCCTAATAAGAATACAAAATATGCCGTATTGGACAGGACCGGAGACGTTGCACCTGGAAGGCTTCTCGCGGTGTTTTCCAACAGTCTCGTATCAGTTCAGGCTGCAATGAACATCCTTGTCATAAAGACTCTTCCAGGCATGGCCCAGGCCGCCGCATCCGCACTCGATTCCATGCATCTTCAGGACGTTGTCGGAACGATCGCAGGCGATGATACGGTATTCTGTGCGGCAAGCGGCATTGATGAGGCAAAGGCACTCGTCATGACGATCTCTGATATGATGGATCGCGGAACATCTCCGGACGGGACGGTGTGATTAATGCTTCTCCGCCTTGAGATAAGGGATTTCGCCGTAATTTCAAATATCGTTTTCGAGCCTTCTTACGGACTTAACTGCATAAGCGGTGAGACCGGAGCGGGTAAGAGCCTTATTGTCGATGCCATAAGTCTCATATTGGGCGCGAAGGCATCGAAGAGCCTTGTCAGAACGGGATCTTCATCCTGCTTTGTCGAGGCATGCTTTGACATGAACGATCTTAAGAATCGCAGTGAGCTTGATAAACTCCTTGACGGTCAGGGAATAGAGATAGAAGAAGACATGCTTATGATCTCACGCCAGATCTACGTCAACGGCAAGAGCCTGGCAAGGATCAACGGAGTGAGCGTCACGCTTCAGCTCCTTAAAGAAGTTGCTTCATTCCTGGTAGATATCCACGGACAGCACGATACCCAGGCGATCTTTGACGAGAAGAGCCATTCGGGATATTTAGACAGCTACGGCGGAGATAAGATTACCAAGCTTCACAAGAAATATACTGAGCTCCTTGACGATTACAAGCAGATAGTAACGCGCATCAAGGGGATCTCGTCTTCTCCCGATTATCTCGACAGGAGAAGGGAATACCTTGAGTTTGTGGTAAAGGAGATAAGCGAAGCAGCTTTTAAGGAAGGTGAGGAGGAAGAACTCATCGCGACAAGGAAGAAGCTTCAGCTTAACGAGGCCACGGCATCTGCTCTTTCACAAGTCTTATCGGTGCTTGACGGTTCTGACTCAAACGACGGAACGGGTTCGCAGGGTGCTGCTTCCGATACTGCTTTTGCAGCCAAGGAGCTTGCAAGGGTTGCGTCACAGGACGGTTCATATACGAGCCTTGCCGCCCGTGCCAATGCGGTCTCTTTGGACCTTGAGGCTTTGGCAGCTGACATTGCCAAGATCCTTGATGAAATGAATTACGATCCTGATCTGCGCAGCAAGACGGAAGAGAGGATCGGCCTTTTATACGATCTCAAGGGAAAGTACGGCAAGGACATAACCGAGATCAATGAATTCGGTGCAAAGGCAGCTCAGGAACTTTCCGAGCTGGATGCGAACAAGGATCTGTTATCTGAACTCAAGACAAAGAGAGTTGCCGCCGAAAAAGAGCTCCTGTCCTGTGCGGAAGAGCTTTCATCAGCAAGAAAAGCGGCAGGCAAGAAGCTTTCGTCTGCCATCGTAAAAGAACTTGCGGATCTCGAAATGCCTAATGCGGTATTTGAAGTTGCTTTCACGAGAAGAGAGAAGACCAGGTTCTTCTCTTCATCCGGAATAGACGACATCGCTTTCAGGTTCAGCGCAAACCCCGGTCAGGAAGTAAGGGCTCTTTCCGCGATCGTATCCGGCGGTGAAGCTTCAAGGATAATGCTTGCGATCAAGAATGTCCTGAGCAGGAGCGATAACACGCCTACACTGATATTCGATGAGATCGATACGGGAGTATCGGGAAAAGCATCAGCAGCGATCGCCAAGAAGCTCAAGTCGATCGCAGAAGGACATCAGGTGCTCTGCGTCACTCATACGGCTCAGATCGCCGCGGCTGCAGACTGCAATTTCATGCTTTCAAAGCACGTTGTCTCAGGAAACACCGTCACGGAGTGCGTTCTTCTGGATAACGAGGCCAGGATCAACGAGGTCTCAAGGCTTCTTTCAGGCGGCAACGGAGAGTCATCCGTCAGGCTTGCCAAAGACCTTATTCAGTCTTTCCTGTAATCAGAGCCATATCAGGCGGCAGTGGACTTTCAAATACCCTTTCGATGCCTTTTTCAAACGGATCGTTAAACTTCAGGCTGTATGCGTGAAGTGCCACGCGGCCGATTAAGCGGTCGATCTCGTCAGAACGCGGGAACCTGTCGGAGGGGTTGTCTATGGAGTTGGGACCGTATAGTCCGTCACCTGCCAGAGGATGCCCCATATAAAGCGAATGTACGCGGATCTGATGGCAGCGGCCTGTCTCCAGCTTGTACTCGACAAGAGATACATCCTTGTCAGGATAGTATTCAAGCACCTTGTAGTGGGTTATCGAATCTTTTCCGGTGCCGTCGGTCACGCAGTCGCGGATCATGACGGATCCGGGCCTTCTGGCGATCGGAATGTCGATGGTCCCGTGATCCTCGTCCCATTTACCGTAGGTGAGAGCCTTGTATCTTTTGGTTATCCCCGCGTGTACCGACAGTGTATTGTGGGCATAGCCGTCTTTTGCGACGATTATCAGTCCCGAAGTCTCGCGGTCAAGGCGCATTACGGGATGAAGAGGGGAGTCCGACAGGTGGGTCAGGAGCGAATCATCGAGATGGCCGTGCCCGGGATGGGTGACCATGCCTGAAGGTTTATCTACGACGGCATAAGATTCGTTCTCGAAAAGGATAGGTATGCCGGGGACGCGGTTAAGAGGACCTGAATTGTCCTCAAACTCGCAAAACAGCAGGTCTCCTTCTTTTGCAGGGTCGACAACACGCGCATGCGTGCCGTTTAAGTCTACCTTGCCGTACAATTTGAGCTTTTTTATCATTGTGCCGCTCATCTTGAATTTTCGGGCAAGAATCGACCTTATTTCGCAGTTTTCGTACTGTTTTTCGACCAAATACTCGATTTTCATAACTATATTGTAACAAATGTTGACACAAGGATATTTTATTTCTAAAATATTTGATGGCTTGTCAGAGCCATGTAAACGTTCTTTGACAACTAAATATATATTGGAGGTGAGTACCAACGTGCCACAGCAAGTAGGATTAATTGTTGTGATAATCGTGGGCGTTGTAAGTCTCATCCTGGGTATTGTGTTATCAGCACTGTATTTTCTTTCAGGTTTTTCAAAACAGAGAAAGAAGGCAGAGGAAGATATAGCAAAGTCCAAAGAGGATTTGGATTTGCAGACTGCAAATGCCAGGAAAGAGGCAGAGAATAACAAACGCGATTTGCTTTTGCAGGCGAAGGAAGAAGTTTCCAGGGTACGTTCCGAACTGGAGCGCGAAGCCAGGGACATCAAGCAGGAACTTGCAAAAGAACGCAGCAGACTTGAGCAAAGAGAAGAAAATATCACCCGTATGGAAGCAGGATGCGAGAAGAAGCAGGAGGAGATCGAGAAAAAGCAGCAGAATGTTGCTGAACTCGAAGCCCGCGCTAAGGATTATGAAGCCCGTAAGAAGCTTGAACTTGAGAGTGTTTCAGGACTTACGGTCGCCGAAGCAAAGAGCCTCGTCCTTGAAGAAGCAAAACGTGAATATACGCATGATATGGCAGTAATGCTCAAGCAAATGGAAGAGAAAACGAAGCAGAATGCGGACAGGGTAGCAAAGGACATCATTGTCAATGCGATCCAGCGTTACGCATCCGACTACGTTTCAGAGGTAACTGTATCGGTTGTTAATCTCCCGAATGACGAGATGAAGGGAAGAATCATCGGTCGTGAAGGACGTAACATCCGTGCAATTGAGACCATAACAGGTGTAGACCTTATCATTGACGATACTCCCGAAGCCATCGTATTGTCTTCATTCGATCCTATCAGAAGAGAGATCGCGAGACTTACGATCGAGAAACTTGTCGCCGACGGCAGAATCCATCCCGCAAGGATCGAGGAAATGTCCAACAAAGCGAAGAAGGAACTCAATCAGACTATCAAGGCTGCGGGTGATCAGGCTTCCTTTGATACAGGCGTCATGAATCTCCACCCGGAGATCATCAAGCTTTTGGGAAGACTTAAGTATAGAACATCATACGGCCAGAACGTCCTTCAGCATTCGATCGAAGTTTCCTGGATCGCTGCAATGATGGCCGATGAATTGGGTCTGGACAGCAATCTGGCAAAGAGGGCAGGATTACTCCACGATATTGGTAAGTCCGTAGATTTCGAGCAGGAAGGAACACACGTTCAGCTCGGTGTTGAGATTGCCAAGAAGTACCACGAGAATCCTGATGTCATCAACTGCATCGAAGCACACCACGGCGATGTTGAGCCGACATGTGCAGAAGCAGTGCTTGTAGCCGCAGCAGATGCAATTTCAGCTGCTCGTCCTGGAGCGAGGAGAGAGAATCTCGAGACCTATATCAAGAGGATCGAGAAGCTCGAAGAAATTGCCACAAGCTTTGAGGGTGTTGAGAAGAGCTTTGCGATTCAGGCCGGCCGTGAGATCCGAGTAATCGTTTCTCCCGACAAGGTCTCTGATGATGAGATGGCGCTTAAAGCTCATGAGATCTGCAAGAAGATCGAAGATGAGCTCGATTATCCCGGCCAGATAAAGGTCAACGTAATACGTGAAATTCGCGCGACAGACATTGCAAAATAATATAAATGCAATAGCGTATTGATATATATTTTGAAACAACAGCGTGGGAATTCACTTATCCAAAGAACAAAAAAGGATCATGCATCTTGCATGGTCCTTTTATTTTGCCTTTTTGAAAAAGATTACTCGTAGATGAAATTCTCTCTGCCTGCACCTATCTCGAAGAAATACTTGATGATTCCGAGATCGAGACCTGAGAACTGGCCCTTTGCGTAGGTGATGGTTACCTTGTTATCGTGGCCCGTGATCTTGAAGGCCTGACGGTTAAGTGCCGTGGGAGCGAGAAGCGCGCTTCCTACGCCTCTGACAAACCAGAACGGGGGAGTGGCGCCTGTATAATCGGATACGTCAAAAGCACTCTTTGACTTGTGGGGAATGCCGTTATTCTCACCGTATCCGAAGATGATTATTCCCTTTATGAGGTTGCTGCCGGGGATGCCGCCGTTATCTCTTGCCTTGCCTTTGTTAAAGGTTCCGCTGACCCACCAGGTGTTAAGTCCCAGAGTCTGCGCGAAAAGCATTAAGTCAGCGCCGCCGTATCCGAGCTTTTCCTCGAGATCGGGTTCGTTCTTGCCGGAGAGGACGATGTAGTTATTGACGTTCTTGGTAAAGCCGATCTTGTAAGCGGCATTAAGAGCACTTGAATCGTTAGTGACCAGAGACATGAAGATATCGAGCCCTTCGTTTATGGCTTTGATCCTTTCATTCAGCTGCTTTACGATGTCAGCGGGAACTTCCTTTTTCTGATATATCTTAACGGAATGTCTTTCCCTGATCGCTTCATCAAAAGTCATTTTCAGACATTCTCCTTTCCCCAAAAAGAGTGAGCACTTTGATTTTATCAAATCCATAGTGGCCTCTCTATGATAATTATTTGCTATTTGTCATGCTTCGCAAAATTCTGCTAATCATTTGAAATGAATTTCTGAGCGGCTGTTTGTGGTAAAATGCTTAATGCAAATTCGGAGGGATAGGGGTACCGGTTTTTGAATGCTGATGCGAATGCTGCCATTGGATTTCAGCTGGTGATCAATTCATTGCTCCTGGGCGTAGGCCTTGCGATGGATGCTTTCTCGGTATCGATTGCGAACGGGCTTCAGGAACCGTCAATGAGAAAGGGCAGGGTCTGCCTGATCGCCGGGATCTATGGGCTCTTCCAGTTTGCCATGCCGCTTGCCGGATGGTTTTTCGTCCACTCCGTAGCTGAAATGTTCAATGCGTTCCGGCCTTTCATTCCTTGGATCTCGCTTATCCTGCTGTGTTTTATCGGCGGCAAGATGGTATGGGAAGGATTATTCAAAAAGACTCCCGGCGACAAAGAGACTGCTGAGGCGGAAAAGGCAAAAACCGGTAAGCTGACTTTCGGAATGCTTCTTCTGCAGGGTGTCGCAACTTCCATAGATGCGCTCTCTGTCGGCTTTACTACGGCAGGATACAGTTTCATTGCGGCTTTCGTGTCTTCTCTGATAATAGGCATCGTGACTTTTGCCATCTGCACTGGAGGTCTTGTTTTCGGCAGAAAATTAGGGGAAAAGTTCTCTGATAAAGCAACTGCCATCGGCGGATTCATTCTTATTGCCATCGGCCTTGAAATATTCATAAAAAGTTTTTTATAGAATAGCCTTAAACTGCTATTTAACTCTGTCCTGAGTGTTACAATTAGATATATGTTTTCGGAGGACGGACGGCTGTCGGTTTATGAACAGAAAGCATTTGTTTAAGACAACACTTCAGACATGCGCCATAGGCCTTTGTGCGCTCTTTTTGACTGCATCGCTTTCTGCAGGTTTCAGGGGCAGCGGTAAGGTCTTTGCTGACGACAGCAGCGTAGCCGATCCCGTCAACGCCGGAGAAGGATATTCGGCAGTCATTTACGATAATCAGAGCGGACTTCCCACATCAGAAGCAAATGCCATTGCCCAGACCAAGGAAGGCTTTATCTGGATAGGCAGTTACAGCGGTCTCATCAGATACGACGGCAACACGTTTGTGAACCTCAGTACAGATGCAGGGGTTTCTTCAGTCGTAAGTCTCTATGTTGATACGTCTGACAAGCTTTGGATCGGCACCAATGACAGCGGCGTTTCCGTTATGGAAAAGGGCTCATTCCGCAGATTCGGAAGGCCTGAAGGACTTAATTCCCTGTCAGTAAGAGCGATCTGCGAGGACAAGCTGGGCAACATCCTCATAGGAACGACGGACGGTTTATCCTACATCGACAGGAACATGACCCTTCATAACCTGAAGCTTGGCGAGTTCGAACATGAAACGATCAGGACACTTAAGCCGAGCAATGAGGGAACGATCTACGGCGTTACGCTCGAAGGCAGTGTCTTTACCCTGAAGAATATGAAACTTACCGGTTTCTACAATGAGAAGGCTCTAAACTTTACAGGTGCAAGATCGGTCCTTGCGGATGAATATAATCCCGGTTACATTTATATCGGCGATTCCGGATATACCATCTATTACGGAAGCTTTATCGACGGAGAGTTCTCTTTATCCAGAAAATTCCTGACGGGTGATAAGCTCTTTATCAATGATATAGAGAATTTCGGCGGAACCATGTGGGTCTGTACCGACAAGGGAATCGGATATTTCGACGACTTCCATTTCATCAACATATCAGACAGCCCGATGACGACTTCGGTCGAGAACGTTATGGTGGACCAGAACTACAATCTGTGGTTTGTTTCATCTCAGCAGGGCGTAATGAAGATCGTTCCTAACCGGTTCACGGACATATTCAAAAAGTACGGGCTTTCTGAGAGCGTTGTCTACACGACTTGCCTTTATGATGACACCCTTTACATCGGCACCAAGAATGCCGGTCTTATCATCATCAAAGGCGGAAAGGTCCAGGAACAGTTTATCGTCAAGGACGGTGACGATGAAAGGGACCTCATCGAGTACCTTGCTGACAGCAAGATCAGATCGATAAATACCGACAGCAAGGGAACGGTCTGGTTCTCGACTTTCGGAAGCAAGGGACTGATCGGCCTCAAGAACGGAAGGATAACCAAGATAAGGACTGCTGACGGCCTTCCTTCGGAGCGTGTCAGGACCGTTGTTGAACGGAAAGACGGATCACTCCTGGTCTGCTGCACGGGAGGTCTTGCGATCGTTGAGAACGGTCAGGTTAAGAAGGTATATACCGAAAAAGACGGAATTACAAATACCGAGATCCTGACGGCTTCTCTGATGGATAACGGTGATGTGGTCCTCGGAACTGACGGCGGCGGTATTTTCGTGATCTCTGATTCAGGGGTCAAGTGCATAAACGTTGATTCGGGTCTGAGTTCAGACATTGTCATGAGGGTCAAGAAAGACCGTGACAGGGACATCATGTGGTTGGTTACGAGCAATTCGCTCTCATACATGAATTCCCGTTATCAGGTAACGAGAGTCGAAGAATTCCCGTACCTCAATAATTTCGACCTTTATGAGAATAACAGGGGAGAGATGTGGGTATTGAGTTCCAACGGCATCTATGTCGCAAAGGTCGATGACGTGCTTAGCGGCAAAGCTTTCAAGTATCTGTATTACGGTATCCATAACGGACTTCCCAGCATATCGACTTCCAATTCCTACAGTGAACTGACCTCTGACGGAAACCTTTACATGTCATGTACTTCCGGTGTCATCAAGGTCAATATCGAAGAAGCGGATCAGAATACCAGCACTTTCAATGCGTCCGTTCCTTTCGTCGAGGCAGACGGCGTGATCATCTATCCGAAGGAAGACGGAAGTTTCTCTATCAGTGCTTCTACCCAGAAGCTTACGGTCTACTGTTATGTTTTCAATTATTCACTCATCAATCCTGAGGTTACCTATCAGCTCCAGGGCTTTGAAAAATCAGCAGTTACCGTAACCAGGAAAGACTTAAAGCCCATTGACTATACCAACCTCAAAGCAGGAAAGTATAAGTTCCATATGAACGTAGTGGATCCGCACAGCGGCCAGGCTTATGAGCTCAGCGTTCATATCGACAAAGAAAGGCACCTGCATGAATATTGGTCATTCCGCATCATCGTCATTGTTGCGGTCATTGCTTTGATCACGTTCCTTGTGAGCCTCGTGATGGACAGAAGGACCAAGAAGCTCATAGCCAAGAACAATGAACAGAAAAAGTTCATCAGGGAAGTCGTTGAAGCTTTCGCACGAGTAATCGATATGAAGGACCAGTATACAAGGGGTCACTCGATAAGAGTAGCCCATTATACGGCCATGCTCGCCAAGGAAATGGGAATCGATGAAGATACGGCCGAGAAGTATTACAACATTGCGCTTCTCCATGACATAGGAAAGATAGGTATTTCCGATGACGTTCTCAACAAGCCCGGAAAGCTTAATGACGAGGAATATGCAACGATCCAGTCACACTCAGCGAAGGGTTATGACACGCTCAAGGATATCAGCATCATGCCTGAGCTGGCGATCGGCGCAGGTTCACACCACGAGCGTCCTGACGGAAAGGGATATCCTCACGGCCTGAAAGGCGAGGAGATACCTACGGTCGCACGCATTATCGCAGTCGCTGATACATTTGACGCGATGTATTCGAACCGCCCTTACAGAAACAGAATGCCTTTTGCAAAGGTATTTAAGATAATCAAAGAGATCAGGGGAACCCAGCTCGATGCGGATGTCGTCGATGCTTTCATAAGGCTCGTCGATCAGGGAATGTTCAAAGCACCCGATGATGACAGCTGGCCTGAGAAGGATGAAGAAAAGAATGATGAAAAGAAGCCCGGGAACGAATGATCCCGGGCCCTTTTTCTTACAGCGAGAATATCCATCCGGCAAAAGGTGACATGAATATCATGACAACGGAGAAACAGAACGAGTTGACCGAGATCAGGGTAGCTCTCTGTTCTGCGGGTACCATTGAGTTAAGTTCGATGTCAGATCTTATCTGAAGAAGATCGTCTGCAAACGAAGTCATGAAACCGCCAAGAGTCATCAGATACCAGATACCCGTGAACTCTGTTATAAGGCCCGACAATGCTATCGTGATGCATATGACGAACAGTTTCTTCAAAGAATACCTTCCTGCTTTTGAAGAGAGCTTTGCTCCCAATATGCCGCCTAAGGACATTATGAAAAGAAGCGGACCCAGCAGCCAGTTCGGGATCCCGGTCATAGGAAGCTTAGCCTGCAGGAAGAACAGTAAAAGTATGTCGACTGCACCCACAAGTGCATTCCTGAATATGAGACCTGCGACTCTCGTGTTGCCTTTGAGAAATCTGAATGCGCCCCGGTATGTGTCCTTGAATCTTTTGGAAAGCGACACGTCCTTCTTTCTCGTGATGACGAGGTTCTCCTTAAGTCCTGACAAGATGATAATGTTTATCAGAGCCAGACCGATCGAGATGATATGTGCATTTGTGGTTCCCATTATCACTGCAAGGCCTGCAGCCAGAGTGGCAATTCCGTTGGAGATACGGTAAATGATCGTCTGATTGGAAATAAAGCGGTCGTATTCGTTTTCTCGCTTTTCTTCAAGCAGAGAGTCATAAGCCAAAGCGCTGTCAGATCCTGATGCGAAGTTATATGAAAGGGCAGAGAAGGCGATCGAGAGCAGAACGAATCCGAAGCCCGGGAGAAATCCTCTGACTACGGCGGACATAAGAGCTGCAAAGCTGCTCATCAGAAGGCTTTTTTTTCTGCCGATCGTGTCAGCTACTACTCCTGACGGAATCTCACATGTCAGGCTTACGATATGGAAGACCGTCTCGGCAAGACCGACCTGGATGAGGGAATACCCGTCGTTAACCAGAAGAAGTACCCATGCTGCTCCCGCGATCGAAATGTTGGATATGAAATTAGAAAGATACAGCCTTTGAAGCTGGTTCTTTATTTTGTCCTTGAACATAAAAAATCTCCTTTTGAATTTTTGGATTCAAAGGAGAAATGCGCTGAAAATAATAAGTTGTTTAGCCGGTTATTACCTGAAAATGGGCGCAGTTCTCCTTACAGGAGCTGCATAGAAACCGTTCATAAGATGTAAGTTAGGTGTTATCCAATGCATCTTGCTTGCGCCCTTTCTTTATATTTCACGGCTATTGTAGCATAAAAAGACGGTTCGTGAAGTGGTACGGGGAGGATTATTCGTTTAGAATAGAAAAAGGAGCTTCCTGTAAGATTTAAAACAGACAGTTCCGCGAGAGGAGTGTGATAAAGAAATTACCTCAGTGTAGAATAAGTATTACTGACTTCCCGGTTAGTAAATACTTATAGAACAAAGAGGTAA
>SVJC01000045.1 GCA_015069215.1 Oscillospiraceae bacterium | reverse complement strand
TTCCTGCTTGATGCCGATGCCGGTATCCCAAACGCCAATGATCAGAAGGATCTTTCCCTCCTCCTGCTTCCTGCAGCGGATCTTAAGGTCGACCGTTCCCTTGTCGGTGAACTTAACGGCATTGTTCAGGAGATTCGTGATGATCTGGCGGATTCGCACCTCGTCACCCGACAGCTCGTCAGGGATCGAAGGATCAACTTCAACGTTAAACACAAGACCTTTGTCCTGTGCCTTGAAAAGAGTCATGTTATGGATGTCATTGATAAGCGAGCTCAGCTGGTAAGGAGCGACGATCAGGTCCATCTTTCCGGCTTCGATCTTGGAGAAGTCTAAGATGTCGTTTACGATCGCCAGGAGATTGTGGCCCGCTTTCTTGATGTCACGTGAATAGACGCTGATGTTTTCGAGCGCGTCCCGGACAGCGAGCGGATCGCTCTCTGCCACGTCCATCGCCTTGTGGTCCTCACGGATTATCATCTCGTTCATGCCGAGAACCGCGTTGATGGGCGTGCGGATCTCGTGGGACATGTTCGCGAGGAAGTCGCTCTTTGCGTTGTTCGCGCTCTCCGCGCGGATCTTTTCTTCGATCAGTTCGCCCTGCGCCTTAACGTAAGGTCTTACGGTAAGGAGCGACAAACCTGCTCCGACAACAAGCGAGATAACGAGGATCACGATGTAGCCGAGGACCGTCTGACGTGTCTGCAAGGAAAGCTGTGATTCAAACCATTCAACGGAAAAGTCGACAGCGACGATACCGACCACTTTCCCGGAAGAATCCAGAACAGGGCTGTAAGCACTGTAGAACGAACCCCACTGGTCAGTGTATGGAACCTCGTCGACCGCTGCCGTTCCCCTGCCTGCGCTTGCCAAAGCATCAGTGTATTTAACGCCATCGCCGTAGCTCGCAGGACTTACCCGGTCGGTGTCTATCGTGAAGATATAGTGTCCGGGTTCTGCTTCCTTAATGCAGTAAACGTACTCAAGCTCAACGTTCTCCCTGAAGACTGCGAGGGTATCATAGATCTTGTTGTATTCATCGCTTCCGACCGTGTCCTCGGACAATGTCTTAACGGCTTCACCGCTGACGGAACCTGAAGCACAGTTTGCGATGTCAAGCATTCTCTGCTGGATGGATCTGCGGATGGCTGTTCTGGAAAGATATATCGAGACAGAACAAAAGAGGATACTGGAAATCAGCAGAATGCAGCCGACCATCAGGATTATCCTGGTTGACAGACTTGTCCTGTAAGACACGTGATTCCCCTCCACTTGATATTTAAATAATATTAAAAAGAAAGGTCATGCTAAGTCAATGGAGGTCAAAAAATATTTACCGGATTGTCATTTAGTCATATTATAGATACATACATTTACCGGAGGTTAGGGCAGTGCGTAAATACGGCTTAATGATCAAGGCAGCAGTGGTTTCTTTGCTTGTAGCCCTTCTGGCGGGCCTGTCATGCCCTCTTACGGTAAATGCGGAAGAAAGCAAACAGAAAGTGGTCCGCGTCGGATGCCACGAGGCCCCTTATTTCATCAAGGACAAGAACGGAAGACTTTCCGGATATTCCTACGAATATCAGCGCAAGGTAGCGGCTTATACCGGATGGAAATACGAATACGTTGAAGGCACCTTCTCAGACCTTATGGAAATGCTTAAAAAGGGCGAGATCGACCTGATGAGCGACGTCTCCTACATGGAAGAGCGTGCTAAAGACATTCTGTATGCTTCGCTCCCGATGGGCACTGAGGCATACTATCTTTTCGTATCATCCAAGAACCAGGAGATAACTTCCAAGAATCTTTCCAGCCTCAACGGCAAGAAAGTCGGAATAGTCGAAGGCAGCGTCACCAAGAAGCTCTTCCTTGAATGGGAAAAGTTCAACGGGATCAGTGCCGAGATCGTCGAGCTCAACTGCTCGGATGAAGATACTCTCAAACAGCTCGACAGGACCATTGATGCATGCATAACCATGGACTTTTACGGCTCGGCCGAAAGCTACATCCCCATCTCCAAGATCGGATCTTCAGAGATCTTTTTCGCCGTCGCCAAGAACAGGACTGACCTTAAGCAGGAACTCGACATGGCGCTGAGCAGGATCCAGGATGAGAACAAGTATTACGACCAGCAGCTTCACGATAAATATCTCAAGGCAACGGAGACAAACAAGTACCTGACGAATTCCGAAAGGGACTGGCTGTCTGCCCACGGCGCGATCCGCGTAGGTTATCAGGACAACTACCTTGCATTCTGTGCAAAGGACACCACAACAGGCAAGCTGACGGGCGCGCTCAAGGACTATCTCGATTACGCTTCATCGGCTTTTGAAAACGCACACCTGACCTTCGAGGCATTTGCTTATCCGACTGCTTCTGATGCGATGGAAGCTTTGGAACAGGGCAAGATCGACTGCGTCTTCCCTGCCAATCTCACCGATTTCGATTCCGAACAGCTCAACATCGTAATGACTCCCGCCCTGATGCGTTCTGAGATGGATGCCGTCGTAAGGCTCTCCGATCAGAAGGAATTCCTGCGCAAGAAGAAAGTCGTCGTTGCCGTAAACGAAGGCAACACGAACTACGACCTTTTCCTTGCCGAGCATTACCCGAAGTGGGACAGGGCTTATTTCAAGGACACTCCGACGGGACTTGAGGCTGTCGCATCCGGCAATGCCGACTGCGTCATCATAAGCAACTACCGTTTCAGCAACATTTCCAAGCAGTGCGAGACGCTCAAGCTTACCACCGTCTACACCGGCGTCGAAATGGATTACTGCTTCGCCGTCCGCGCAGAAGACACGACCCTCTATTCGATCATTTCGAGAATAACGGGCGTCGTTCCGGATTCAGTCGTCCACTCCGCGCTGACCTATTATTCCGCGGAAGAAGTCAAGGTAAGTCTCGGCGAGATCATCAAGGACAACCTGTTCGTTATCCTCGCCGTCATCGCCAGCATCCTCCTCGTCATCGTGATCCTCCTCCTGCACAACATCCGTGCCGATAAGAAGATCCTCGAAAAGGAACACCAGGTGGAAAACCTTAACAGACTGGCTTACGTTGATTCTCTCACTTCCGTCCGCAACAAGGGCGCTTATTCGGATTACATCGATGCCCTGCAGGAAAGGCTCGACAAAGATGAGCTTTTCGATCTTGCGATCGGCATCTTCGACTGCAACGACTTGAAGAGCATCAACGACAAGTACGGTCATGACAAGGGAGACCTTTATCTCAAAGCTGCCTGCCAGCTTATCTGCAAGGTCTTTGACCACAGCCCCGTATTCAGGATCGGCGGCGACGAGTTCGCGGTCTTCCTCATGAACAGCGATTTCAATAAGAGGGAAGAACTTGTCGAGACACTCATAAGGAGACAGAACGAGCGCAATGCGTCAGTAGAGAACAAGTGGGAAGAGACCCATCTGGCTTACGGCATGGCGGTATTCGATCATGATCACGAGACTGAGCTCACAGATACTATCCGCAGGGCTGACAAGGCCATGTACGATAACAAGAATAAGATGAAAAAAGCTTCTAACGGGTAACCCTCATTCACCCGTGGGAATCTTGTCGTTCAGGCTCTTATTGCGGTAATTGAGATTCGTTCTGAGCGTATATCCCTGGCTTTCCCAGAATGCATTTGCGCCATCGTTATCTGTGAAGACAAGACCGAAGATCTTGTTGATGCCCTCATTTTTCAGAGCCTGTTCAGCCTCCGAGACAAGCTTTGCCGCTATTCCCATGCGGCGGCAGTCCGGATGGACGCACATGTGATGGATGATCCCGCGGCGGCCGTCGTGGCCTGTAAGGATGACGCCTATTATCTTTCCGTCCGATACGGCGGCAAAACACGTATCAGGATTGCGCTTCAGGTATTTGCCAATCCCTTCCCTGGAATCATCCACGGGATTTAATGCACGGCGGCTCACCTCCGTGGTGTTCCAAAGCGCCAGGAGTGCATCGTAATCTTCTATGGTGACTTTTCTGATAACGTAATCCATACTAACCTCTTTCAGACCCCTGACGGTCAAATCTTCTCTGTTCGGAAAGCGCACTGGTGAACAATCCCACATATATTATCAGGAACAGGAAAAATCCCGCGAACACGGCGGTCAGGAACCATTGCGAGAAATTGAAGATAACGCTTAAAGTAAACAGCGCCGCCATTATCACAAGGAACGATATGAGCTTGAAGACCGAAAACGGCCTGCTGCATTTGCCCGTTCCGTTATGTCCGCTTGCAACGACGTTATAGACCTTTCCGCCGCAGCTGCTGCAGTTCACGGGCAGTCCTCCCGAAGCTTATTCCCAGCAGACCTTGTTCCTGCCGGTATCCTTTGCCGTATAGAGCCTTTCATCGGCAATGCTGATATTCTCTTCAATGGTCTTGAACGGATCGAAAAGCGCACAGCCGAAGCTCATCGTGCACTTTATTACGGTGCCGTCGGCATTGATCTCAGAGCCCATGAGCTTGACCCTTATCTCTTCGGCCTTCTTAACTGCCGCTTCAAGTTCCGTGTCGCGCATTATCATGACAAACTCCTCGCCGCCCCATCTGTAAACGCCGTCATTGTCGCTGCAGAAGGATTCGATGAGCTGGGATGTGAACCTGAGAACGTCATCGCCCGCGTTGTGTCCGTACGTGTCGTTGACTCTCTTGAACTTGTCTATGTCGCAGATAAACAAAGACATCTTCTTGCCTGAACCTGCAAGCAGATAATCCTTGTACTTCTTGCCGAAATCGTAGTAGAAGCCCATTCTGTTCTTAAGGCCAGTGAGCCTGTCGTGATGTGAATCCTCAAGGAACGTCTCAGACTCAAGTGCGATGCCGCAGACGAGAGCTGCAAGAGAAAGCTTCTTTGCGTCTTCGATCTCATCAAAGCCTTCCGAATTATGCTTGTTGATCAGCTGGAGAGCGCCGATGAATTCGCCGTTGATGTTTGCAACCGGAAGTACCAGTACGGACTTGGTCTTATAACCGGACTGGAGGTCTACGTCCCTGTTGAAATCAGGATCCGAATAAGGATCGTTCGTAACTACAATGTGCTTGGTCCTCAGAGCCTTACCGACAAGACCCGTGGTATCCGGGATAACGATCTTATCAAGATCGGTGGAGGACATCGTCCAGAGCTGGTTCCTTCTCTTGTCCCACTTCCAGAAGCTCGCCCTGTCAGCGTCTACAATGGTCTTTCCAAGCTCCGTGATGTACTTGAAGAGCTTTTGGTGATCCTTGTTCCTGTTCATGCAGGTATCTTTGTAGAGGCTGTCCGTGATCGCGAAAATGTCGCTTAAGAGCTTGCTGATGTCTGCCAGAGCCAGACCGCCCTGGATAAGGGGTGCGAGCTGCGCACCGGTATCTTTCAGCACTGCCTCTATCCTGTCCTCGTCATCCATGTGCATCAGATAGACATGGGCGCCCTTGGCTGTGTACTCTGCGATCTTATCGTGCATGTCAACGCAGTAGAGGTGTACCGGGCTCCTGTATGCAGAGATCTCGATGTAGGCGTAAGTGCCTTCTTCAATGTACTTTTCGAAAGGCTCGATCGTGTTCGTGTCACCGGTGTATACGACTTTGGTCCCGTTGACGTTGAGATAGTAGCCGTAGCACTTTCCGACGAGCTGCTCGGTATGGAATGTGGGGATCGAGCAGATGAGCCAGTCCTTCTTTAATTCGTCGGCGGTGGTCAGACCGTACCAGGGATCGGCACATCCTTCAATGTTTGAGATCAGGTATTTGAGATCCTTTTCGACTTCCTTTGAAGGAGCAACGATGGTGATCGGCGTCTTGACCGAGAACTGCATCAGGTCGATGAGCATCCCCAGACCGCTTACGTGATCTCCGTGCGTATGTGTGACCAGGACGTATATGTGCTTATATAAAGTCATGTTCATGTCGTTGAGTTTCTCGAAAGAACTCATCGCACAATCGATCAGAACCAGTTCATCGTTTTCGACAAAGAAAGCGCTGTTGTGCTCGTCCGTAAACGCAGAACCTCTGCCAAGAAATGTCAGCATCTTTTTTCCTCCGGTCTGATAGGTCATATCAGTAAAAAATATTTTCCAACTTAATATTATAGACTCTTAAAGCTATAAATAAAACTTTAAAGATCAGGGCATATAGTCTCACCTTTCCACCTTGTAAAGCCTGCTTTCTCCGACGGCCTCGCCTTCATGCTTTTCGCCCAGCCATTCCATGCCTTCCCTGCCTTCCGGAACAAGCACGTAACCTATATCGGGATACAGTTCCAGGAGACGTTTGACGGTGGCCCCGTCCATCGGATCAGGCTCCGCATAGACCTTGATGTCAGCCCATCTGGCGAACTCGTAGCTGTAGCCTAAGACAAGGAGCGCTTTGTCCTTTTCGATGTCAGGCTTTTCCATGCGCTCAAGGTACGGCTTCAGGAACTCCCTCGGAACATCGACGGTGCTTAATATCCTGCAGTTTTCCGTATCGGTGGGCGGTACCATTTTCGAAAAATGCGAGGGGATCATGAAGTAGTAAAGGACAATGGTCACGCACGACATGACAAGGCACAGGACAGCCATCTTAACGGCCCTGAGATCTGTCTTGTTAACGGCCATGAACATCAAGAGTGCGAACGGCACGATTATCACGGTCTCGGCGTGATATCTCTCATCGGGATAACCGACAAGGATGTACATGCATGTCTTCAGGACATAGAAGAGCACTACGGTGCAAAGTGCGGCGACGGCTTTCTTTGAGGGCTTTCTCTTCGCAATGATCCATATGCACGCGACAATCCCGATCAGGACCAGGAGGTTTGAAGCAAGTGAACAGGATGACATGTTGAAAAGGATCGTCCCGGCCTTCCCGAGCAGCGCCTTAAACCAGAGGGAAGGTGCCGTGAAAAGCGTCTCTCCGCTGCCCTCTCCCGCAACGATGCGCGTGGGCGTTGTTGCCTCGACCAGGAAGAGCGTGCCGCCGTTATCCGTTGCCCAGACTTTCCCGAAACGGATAAGAGAATAAATGACCCAGGGCGATACCGTGACCGCCAGTCCGGTCACATAGCAGATGAGATTCCTAATCCTCTTTTGGGGAAGCAGGATAAAGACTGCTCCGCAATAAGCCGCGGCCGAAATGTTGTCAAAACGCGTGCACATGGCAAGTCCCAGGAAAGCGCCGATAAGGAGCGGATACATTGCCTTACGGTCTTCATCCCCGAAGTACATTACGAAGCCCAGCATGGCCGTCAGAACAAAGAAGAAAGCCACTGGTATCGTTCTTGCGGCGCAGACCTCATCCAACAGATAAGGCGATGTCAGCATGAGAAAAGAAGCAACAGATCCGCTGATGCATGATGACGTGATCTTCTTCCCTATCGTGTTTATCACGAGGATCGAAAAGAGCATCACATAAAAATCAACGAACACACCCGAATATGTTCCGAGGCCCGTCAGCTTGTCCGTTATGAATATCAGGAACGGGAACATGTAAGGGAATGAGCAGTTATAGACCGAATCCGTGACGTATTGCCTGATCATGCCGGTGTTGCCGTAATCATTGAACGTCGTGCGGGCTATGTCATAGTAAGAGAATGTATCCGGCGTAAAGGCTCCCGTTGAAAGAACGATGAATGCCGTTGCCAGGATGAGGCCTGCGGAAACAAGCAGGATCATTGCCTTTGCTTCTTTGGAGGATGCCTTCCTGACAAAGCTTATTGCCACAAGGATGACCATGACAAGCGCAATGGCGCAAATGGCCACAGCGTTATCGATAATGCCGGGATCGATCCTGATGCAGATAGCCACGGCCAGTCCTATGCAGGCGGTCAATAGCGTCGTGACGTGATCTGTCCAAAGGCCGAATCCGTCCCTGATCAGATTCTCCAAAACAGCGAGCAATACAAAGTTCAGGACGGTAAATCCGATAAGTCCGCCGATGCTGAAAGATGCGATGCCGAGATAGAGCGCGGAAAAGATCAACGTGCCCGAAAATGCCAGGCCGAAGGATCTGTTTTTGAACCACGTTGAGGTATCCGTCCCCGTCAAGCGTTGTCCTCCGGTCCGATAAGACGGAGGATCTCAAAGCCGTCTGCCTTACCTTTCAGTTTGATGGGCTTTTCGAGAGGCTCGAACTTCATTCTGCCTTTCAGTGCATCTGCAACGGAACGGCTGATATAGACCGTGCCGCCCGGAGCGTTGGCTTCAAGTCTTGCAGATGTGTTGACCGTATCTCCGATGGCCGTGTAGTCCATTCGTCTTTCGGAACCCATGTTGCCGACGACGGCAGGACCGTAGTTGACGCCGACTCCGACGTGGATCTCTTCATGGATCTCTTCCTTGAGCTTCGCGGAGAGTTCCTCTGCGCCTTTGACTATGTCGAGAGCTGCCATTGCAGCGTGGTAGATGGCCTCATCGTCAGCAAGCGGCGCGCCCCAGAATGCCATCGTAGCGTCGCCGATGAACTTGTCCAACGTTCCCTGGTATCTTTCGACGCAGGCACTCGTCATGGACAGGTATCTGTTTAAGATGAAGACGACTTCCTCAGGCGAAAGTCTTTCGGACATCGTCGTAAAGCCTCTGATATCAACGAAGAGTACCGCGATGTCAACAGTCTTTCCTCCGAGCTTGAGGTTCTCTGTACCTTCCTTGAGGATCTCACCGACGACGTTTGGTGCTACGTATCTTTCAAATGTTCTGGTAACGTTCTGCCTTTCGATCGCTGCACGGATGTAGTTCTCTGCAACGGTCGCAACGAACAGGACCAGAAGGCCCAAAGGAACCCACAGCGCATGCACTATGATGCCCAAAGAGAACATCCAAATGGAGACGCCGACCGCCAGACCCACGCCCGCGATCAGGACGGGAATGGTAAACCTGAGCTTTCTGTTGTTGGCGAAAACATAGAACGCAAAGCAGACTATCCAGAGTATTCCGATCTGATAGTAATCGGTCGCCTTATGCTTGTAGTTACCGTCCAAAAGGCACTGGACGACATTGGCCTGAACTTCGATCCCGTACATCATGGAGCTCTTTTCGATGGGCGTGATGTAAGAATCCTGAAGTCCCGTCGTGTAGGGTCCGATGAGGACGATCTTGCCGGCATAGAACTTGGGATCCACTTTGCCGTTAATGAGCTGGCTTAATGTAAGTCCTTCATAGAAGTCTCCCGGTTTTCCGGAGAAGGAAACATAGAAATGTCCTCTTTCATCCGTCTCAGGCATCCGGATCGTCGTGCCCTTGCTCTTCGCATAAAGGCTCGCTGCCTGATAAGGCATTGAATATACCCTCTTGCCTTCCGGTTCGACGTAAAGGAAGTAATGGCGGGCTATGCCGTCCATGTCGTACATGATGTTGATGCTGCCCTGTGTCGTGACGTCTCTTAATTCCTCATAAGGCTCTTCGTAGTCAAGAATGGAGAAATCGTCGATAACGACGGTAGCGCTTCCGAAAGTCCTTTTCTGGCCGAATGTGGCAGTTGTCGCCGTGATGACGTTGCCCAGATCTTCGGCGGCTTTAGCAAGGCGCTTGTCGCCTTCCTCGTCCATCCTGCCAGAATACTGGATATCGATCGCGACTACCGCAGGCTTTTTCGCGGGATCTTTATTCAAAGCTTCCAGGGCTCTGGCCATAACGGTCCTGTCCCAGGAATAGTACGGTCCGAATTCCTTGATGTCATCCTCGGTAATGCCGATCAGGCAAATGTCATCAGGAATGTATACCGGCTTTTGGTAGAGCATGTCCTCGAGCCAGAGCTCAGGGCTCCTGAAAACGCCCAATGCGCAAAGCAGGGTTATTGCGGTAGCCCATATCAGGGCAACGATCAGATTCTTGGTCTTCTTATTCATGTAATGTCATCCCGGCAGTTAATTAATTTGCATAGCAATACGTTTTGGTCTTGCCGCTCGATCTGTATGTGAATTTCTCAGTCTCAGGATCAAACGTGAGCGTTATCCACTTGCCGTTGAGATAACCCTTGAAGATGCCGTCATCGCTTGTATCAAAGACCTGGAGAACGAACTTCTTCGTCTTGGTATTCCAGACCCATTTTTCATAAGATTTGTAAGGTATCTTTTTCGGAATGGCCGGCGGTTTTGTAACCGTCTTCGTAGTGGCTTTCGGAGTCTTCTTTTTCTTCTTTTTGGTAGAGTTCGTTGCCGAAGGCCCGGGGGACTCTTCAGGTTCCGTGGGTTCCGGCTCCGTAGGCTCCGGATCGGTCTTTGTCGGCTCGGATACGGTAGGAACGGTTCCGGTTGGGCCCTTGCCCTGAGCATCAAGATCCTTAAGTGTTTTCTTCAGCTTGTCAGGATCCCATCCCGTATGATCGCAGATCCTCTTAATGAGCTCATCGTTTTCCGCGATCATGGTGAGAGTAAACTCGGAAAGGTCCTCCTCGGTAAGATCGATAACGTAGAATTCAATGCTGGTTCCTGCCTCGTTGGTGGTATAGAAATATACCTTTAACTGCTTTCCAGCCTCAACCTTGGCAGTCTTCGTCTCACCTGTCTTAGGATTCGTTGCGGAGATCTCGACCGTTCCGTCCGTAACGGCAATGGTCTCCCGCATGTCATCATTCTGATCGTAATAGATGACAGCCGAAGTTCCGCGTATACCGCAGGTCATGTTGGATGTCTTTATCTCGAATTTCTCATCGGGTTTGAGCTTCTCCGTGACATTCAGGAACAGCGATCCCTTGGTCAGCTTAAGCTCGAGCTGCTTGCCTTTTTTGCTGAACTCAGCCCTGCTGTTGTTGTTAAGGGTCACTATCTTCGAAGCGTCAAGGCCGACGGATGCCAGACCGTCCTCTCCCGTGTTCAGCGCGTCTCCGGATTGGAATCTGATGTTATTGATGACCGGCTTGGATTCACCCTTGGAATCCTCAATGTTGACTGTTCCTTCGACTTTCAGGAGTCTCATGGTGTTGGCAAGATACCCCTGCCGTGCGAAAACGACCGCGACAACGGCAGCAGCCAGTACAAGGACCGAAGCGGCAACGATAATGATGATCTTCTTCTTGGAATATGTCTTGCTGTTTTCGGTCATACTGTTCACCTCGATAAGCCTTGATTTACAGCTTTTGAAACACCCTGATTATACCATACGGGAATGAACGGGCGCTTCCCGGCGGCGCCGCCGGGAAACCGGAACACTTAACGATAACACTGATGACGGCTGCAGCATGACAATGAGCAGTCATCCTTGCGCAGCCGTTACCGGTGTATCAAGCGACAAACCACTGTGGGCCGTAGATTACTTTCTTGCCTCCGTCCATGTAATAGTAACGTCCGCCATGTCCGTCTCCGCTTGAATAGGTCTCATAATGAACGTCATACCACTTGCCGTTGGCATATCCTTTGTACGTAACATCCGTCTGATCTCCTTTTGAACCGCCCGGTCCGAAGAGGAACCATTTGTTAGTCGTGTCCCAGCTGATCTCAACGGTGTAGCCCGAAGGAACGCTGTCCCTGCTCGGGATCTCAGGAGGTTCCGGTGCTTTTGTGGTGGAAGGCGTTGTTGACGGTGTCGTGGATGGTGTCGTGGATGGAGTTGTTGCCGGCGGTTCTGTCCCTGTGGGCAGAGTTTCCGGCGGGACATCATACTTATAGAGAGTCTGGGAATAATAGAGCTCCTGCGAACCTTCTATATAGTAATCCGCGTCAGCCCAACCGTTTCCGGCAAAGACTTTGCGCTCTAACTTGACCCATTTTCCCTTAACATATCCAAGGTATTCGGCGTCGCTTGCATCCATACCGGTGGTGGCACAGATATATACCGTTACACCGTTGGTATTCTTCACGCCCCAGCATGCATCAACCTTTGTATATCCCGAAGGAGGAGTGATCTTCGGCTTGGATGTGGGCGTATTCGTGGCCTTGGGTTTAGGCGTATTTGTAGCTTTTGGTTTTGACGTCGGAGTCGGCGTAAGTGTCGGCTCGGGAGTAGGCTCCGGCGTAGGCTCCGGCGTAGGTTCAGGAGTCGGTTCAGGTGTAGGCTCAGGTGTGGGTTCGGGTGAAGGAGTCGGCTTCTTTTCGTCGAGCCCCTTAAGAACTTTCTTGAGCTTATCCTTGTCCCAGCCCGTATGGTTGCTGATCCTGTCCATGAGCTCATCGTTATCTGCGAGGCTGCTGAAATTGAAGCCTCCGAGTTCGTCGACCACGATGTCTTCAACTTTAAATGTAACGCTGTCCTCAGTCCTGTCGGAATAGAGATAGACCTTGATCTTTTGGCCTGCTTCAACCTTGGCTGTCTTAGTCTCTCCGGTATCCGGATTTGTGGCAGAGATCTCAACGCTGCCGTCGGTAACCGTAATGGTCTCCCTGTTTGCATCAGCCGGATCGTAGTAAACGATGCCTGAAGTTCCCCTGATTCCTGCGGTCATGGTGGAAGTCTTTATCTCGAACTTCTCATCGGCATTGAGCTTTTTGGTAACGTTGAAGAAAACTGCGCCCTTTGTAAGCTTGAGCTCGAGTTGCTTCTTCTTTTTCACGAACTCTGCCCTGCTGTCATTCTGGAGCGTAATGATCTTGGTATCGTCTAGTCCGACGGAGGCAAGTCCGTCATTGCCCGTACTCAAGGCATCACCGGACTGGAATCTCAGATTGTTCATTACAGGCTTTGATTCGCCCTTTGAATCCTCAATGTTGACTGTTCCTTCAACCTTGAGGAGCCTCATTGTCGTTGCCATGTAATTGCTGCGCGCGAAAATGGCAATTCCCGCGCCTGCCGCAACAACGACTGCCACACCTGCGGCAATGATTATCTTAGTTTTTTTCGTTAAGTTTCTGAACGCGTCAGTAAGTGCCATAGGTTCACCCTCCCAGCTAACACTTTGCTACAAAGCTGTTTAATCGTTCCTTACCGCTCGGTATTCCTGACAGTCGTCAATTGACGTTTTGGATGCTCATTTCGCTTACGATGTGGCTGCTGCTTCCTGATGAAGACTTGCCTGAAGTTGACTTCTTCTTTTTCTTCTTTGAGGATGTTCTTCTCACAGATTTCTTTGAAGACTTTGATGTTTTCTTTTTCGATGAGTTTGATGTCGGCTTTGCAGGATCACCTTCGGTGGGCTTTTCGGGGTCTGTCGGCTTGGCAGGCATTGTTTCCGGAGCGGTTGTTCCCACCGCTGACTCCGTGGGCTTTACACCCTGGTTATCAAGATCCTTAAGGACCTTCTTGAGCTTCTCGGGATCCCAGCCGTTAAAATCACAGATCCTTGCTATGAGCTCGTCGTCTTCAGCGATCAGACCGAGCGTGAATTCTGAAAGATCTTCGAGAACGAATTCTTCAACGATCAGTTCAAAGCCCTGTCCGTCAGAGCTCGAAAGGATGACTTTCAGCTGCTGGCCGCCCTCGACCCTTGCTGTCTTTGTCTCGTTCGTCAGGGGATCCGTAGCGGATATCTCGACTGCTCCGTCAGTAACGGCAATGGTCTCATTGTTTCCGTTTGCCTCGTCGTAATAAACGACGCCCGACGTGCCCCTGATGCCCGCGGTCATGGTAGATGTCTTGATCTCAAACTTTTCGTCGCTCCTGAGCTTCTCGGTAACATTGAAAAATACCGCGCCCTTGAGGAGCTTTAACTCAAGCTGCTTTCCGTTCTTAACGAACTCGGCCTTGCTGTCATTGTTGAGCGTGACGATCTTTGTGTCGTCAAGGCCGACGGTTGCGATTCCGTCTGCGCCCGTAGATACGGAATCTCCGGACTGGAATCTGGAATTCTCGGTGATCGGCTTAGCGCTTCCCTTCTGGTCTTCGATGCTGACTGTTCCCTCAGCACGGAGAAGTCTCATTGTCCTGGCCAGCAGATTATTGCGCGTTAAAAGAACGCCGACAACAACGGCTACCGCAGCAATAACAGCTACCGACAGCGCAATGATGATGATCTTCTGCTTGGAATTATTGGGGGATTTGTTTATCTGAGTCATACATACCACCTTCCCGGTTTGTACTCCGACAAACCATATTAGTATATCACAATGAATATTCTGTAAAAGTACCCTGCGGAAAATTTTTCCCGGACCGGTCATGAATGATATCACAAAGCATCTCCCCGGGCAGGTCTCTTTTGCCGGAATCCTCAAATATCAAAAAGGCCTGATTCCTAAGAACCAGGCCAATTTGCCATTTGAAATGTAACCGGACGTCAGCTGATCTCCGTGATCTCCTTGCACATGTTGACGAATTCGATCGTCAGCTTTCTCAGGTTGAAAGACATGTGCCTGAGGATCAGGTCGATCTTGACCGGGCACGCCTTGTAGACACCTTCAAGGTCTTCCTGATAGATGGCCTCGACGCTGGTGTTGTCAGCTTCTGCTACAGCCGTGGCGTTCCTGGGCTCGTTCTGGAAAAGTCCCATGACGCCCATGAAAGATACACCGGTCAGCTCGCCGAGCTTTGCCTCATCCTTTTCGCCATAGCTGCTGTACATGCCTACCTTGCCGTCACGGACGATGTACAGGCAGTTTCCGGGCTCGTTCTCATAATAGATGACCTGGTCCTTATCATATGTCTTGATCGAAGAAGGACCTTCGAATCTGACTTTGGCCAGCTCTTTCTTGTATGACTCGGGCGTAGGCTCTTCAAGTCCGGTCTGGCCGGGAACATACTGATTTGCGCGCTTCTTGAGTCTTGCAAAAAGGAATTTCTTCTTTGCGGCATCAGCCTCACGTGCTGCCTTGAGCAGTTCCTGTGCCTCAGCGTAGTCGTTGGTCATTGACTGGAGCTTATTTGCGAGGTGCTTAAGGAACTTGAAGATCTCTTCGGGCTTCTCGTCAAACAAAGCATTAAGGTCCTTCTGTGTAAGTTCCTGAACACGTACAGTACGCTCAGCGATTACGGTCGCGGACCTCGGATAAGAGTCGATCATGCCCATCTCGCCGAAGTAATCGCCGGCCTTGAGGAACGCGATCCTGAACTGCTCCTTCTTTCCGTAATTGGTATAAACACCTACGTTTCCTTCAGTGATACGGAAGAATGTGTTGCCCAGTTCGCCTTCTTTGATGATTACGTCATTGGTTCTGAATGTCTTATCGACAATGCTCATACGGGTGTTCCTCCCTGGATCTTGAACATAAGAGATTTTGATTATTATAACATGACAACAGTTACTCTTTACATATTTAAGTATGAACAGTCCGTCAAGATTTAAGAGTTATTTAAGGAACAGATAACAATTATGTAAAGGATTTTCGGAGCGGAGATAATAAAGTATGGTCAAGAACATCGAAAGGTGAGAAATGACTGTGAATAAGACTAATAACAACTACGGAAAATTCCTCCTTCTCTGGGCAGGCGAACTGATCTCATCGGTCGGCGGCGGCCTTACGAGCTTCGGTTTGGGCCTTTACATTTTCCAGAAGACCGGCAGCGCAGCCGACATGGCTTTCCTTACGCTCTTGGGATTCCTGCCCGCACTGATCCTCAAGGTCCCCGCAGGCGTTCTGGCCGACAGATACGACAGGCGTCTCCTCATGATGATCGGCGACGGCCTCTCGGGCCTCGGCGTTCTCTTCATCCTGCTCTGCATGTTAAGGGGTGACGCTACTCTCTGGCAGATCTACCTCGGAACAACGATCAGCTCCGTTTTCTCAGCTCTCCTGGAGCCCTCATACACAGCTACCATCACGGATCTCCTGACCAAGGAACAGTTTTCCAAGGCAAACGGCCTCGTTTCGATGGCCGGCAGCGCAAGATACCTTTTCTCACCCGTCATAGCAGGCTTCCTCCTCGCAGTCAGCGACATCAAGCTGATCCTCATCATCGACATCTGCACGTTCTTCCTCACGGTAGTGGCGGCAGCTGTCGTAAGACACAGCATCAAGACCAGTGCTCCCCAGAATCCCGAGCCTTTCTTTAAGAGCATGAAAGCCGGCTGGAAAGCAGTTTCCGGCAGACAGGGACTCCTCATCCTGATCGTCACGACCACCGTGATCACCCTCTTCATGGGCGTCTTCCAGGTCCTCGGCGAGCCCTACGTCCTTTCTTTTGCCGATGCGAAAACACTTGGCATCGTTGAGACTGTCGCGGCATCCGGAATGCTCGTTACCAGCATCATCCTCGGCATCAGAGGCATCAAGAAGCATTTCGTAAGGTCACTCTGGGTCGGTCTCGCCGTATCCGGCATCGGAATGTCCCTGTTTGGATTTTTCGATAACATGATCCTGATCTGCGCATCCGGCTTCCTGTTTTTCGCCGCCCTGCCCTTCGCAAACAACAGTCTTGACTACCTCGTCAGGACCAACATTCCCGATGAGCTTCAGGGAAGGGCCTGGGGATTCATCGGCTTCATCTCTCAGCTCGGATACGTTGCAGCATATTCCCTCTGCGGCGTCACAGCCGACTTGGTCGGCAAGGCCACGGGCAAGGGTGTCGGAACGGGCGCTTCACTCACGATAATCTTCTCGGGAATCTGCCTCGTCATAGCAGCGCTCTTCATGGCAAGGATCAAGAAGATCAGGACACTCGAGCAGACCGCCCAGACTGAGCAAGCCGCCTGACCGTTCACTGCCGATATTTAATGAAAACAGCCGGGCGGTCCCCTGCTGTTTTCTTGAACGCAGATCCTTATTTAGGTGATCCTGTCTTTATAATATCCGATCATTTTGCCGTTGGAAGCGTCAAGGATCAGCTTGCCGTCTTTGAAACGGTAAATGTTCATTCTTTTTCAGCAAATTTGGCGTTTTGGAATGAAGATTTTTGGGGGGTGCAGCCCTGAAGGGTTGGGGATTCATTCCAGATTCGCTAAAAGGTCGGTTTGGAATGAAAAATACTGGGGTTTGCAGTCCAAAAGGCTCGGGGTTTCATTCCAAATCCGCTAAAAGGCCAGTTTGGAATGAAAAATACCGGGGTTTGCAGTCCAAAAGGCTCGGGGTTTCATTCCAGATTCGCTAAAAAGCAGTTTTGGAATGACTTTTTTCAAGCAGAAGCGAAAAATGCGGGCAA
>SVJC01000044.1 GCA_015069215.1 Oscillospiraceae bacterium | reverse complement strand
CCATCGTTCAAGCTTTAGCACCTTGCTCCTGCAGGTTGCTGTACGGTCAAAGGGCTTGTCCCTCGCGTACTCTCTATGGTCTATTCTGTTGTGTGATAATTTTGCTGATTCCCTGCGTATATCATAGCAGGGTGAAAATCGATTATGAGGACAGATTAGATTCCTCCTTCTGTTTAGTCCTCAAGTTGTCACCATCCGGTGACGCTTCTTCTATCCGTCCCGATTATATCAAGTCTGTCAGTCCATTAATGGGACTGATCAGGGGTAAACCGGCATAAATCCGGAAAAATAAGAAACGGCCCGTGGTGTGTGTGGTGAACCGGGCCGTTCCTGCAGAAGATTATATAGAGGAGGTAACAAGACATGGAAACTGTTCATTTGTTACAACTCCATAGTACCACGGTCAGTGGGAGCGTCAGTCCGATAATGGTACTGATCAAAGAGCATCAGATGATCGCCTTGAAAGCCTTTGTCCAGGCCTCTTTGTCAGCGTCAGTTATCTTGAAATCCTTTTCGACGAGCTTTAGGAGATATTCCGCTTTTGCCTTTATGTGAGGACACTTGTAAAGTTCAGGGGCAACCTCATAGTTCCACATCTTGTATATGATCAGATCTTCCAATGTGGTGGCACGGTCTTCATATGCATTGACTTTCGAATAGCTGTAGTAGAACCAGATGTCGTCAATTGCACAATCGGTGTTGTGCGGAACATAGCGCTCCGTCGCAAAGCAGTTCTCTGTGTTTTTCTTTCCCGCCATGTTGTCGATGTAATTGTTATCGTAAACAAATCCTTCGGGATTGAGTTTTCCCCAGTCGGCATCGTTCAGAAGGCCGTCATACTGAAGCTTGAAATCAACGATGTGCGTGAGTTCGTGCAGAACGTCCGGCACGTTGATGATGCCCTGATCCAATATCTCGACCGTCAGATACAGTTCATCATCGGTGTCGCTCGTAAATGCGGGAATGGTGCCTCCGTTGGTGCCTTCGATGGTAATCGCTCCGGTCAGATACAGCTTTAATATCTTGTGCTTGCCGTAAGGAAGCTGCTGCATGAATCCTTTGGGAAGACAGCCGATCCCCTCGTTGATCGATCTGAGCGCTATGGCGATGTCTTTTTCGTTGGTAAACTTAGCCGCCCTGAGAGTCTCGTTCTGGTCAACGAATTCTGTCCTGATGTCATTTCCGTAAACAATGTCTATTCCGTATTTTGCTTCCATCTTCGAGACGATCTGCTCCAAAGAGTCATCGTCCTTGAGGTCGTATTTTGAAAGGTCCTCGTTAGGGTCAAACGGCTTTGCAGTCGCTTCAGAAGTTTCAGACGAAGCTGCCGTCTGATCCTGTTTTGTGGCTGCATTCTGCGTCTGCGAAGGAGCGGGTTTGTTGCCGCACGAAGTGAGCAGCATACAGCCGAGCACCGCTGCCGCCACGATCTTATTTTTGAATTTGCTTCTAAACATATACATCTCCTTTCGGTTCTGCCATTTTTGTTATAGCCTTCCCCGGTATTTTTACAAGCGTTGAAATGCGGCTTTTTCGGGATATGTGCGCGGCATTCCACGTTGCTTGCCACGTTTTTGTTCAAACGAAGGAGGCAACGTGGAATAAAGGCCAAAAAGAGGGTGGATTCCATCTTACCTCCTGCGTTTCACTCAAAACGAAGGAGGCAACGTGGAATGAAAGCAAACAAACTAAAAACAAAACCCCGGAGACGTCATGCCTCCGGGGTAAGTGTCCTTAGTTAGAACAACGGTCGATCAGATCTCTTCGACTCTGACGTTCGTGATGTGGATCGTCGCGGTGTCGCCGTGCTTGCCCATGTTGAACTCGAGGCGGCCGTTGTTGTCGTCCTTGTCCTTCATCTCGAACTCGAAAGTATAGGTCTTCCAGTCGGTCGGGACATCGATCGACGTGTCGGGCAGATAGCGGATCCAGCCTGCATTCGGCGCGGATACGCAGACGATGCACTTTCTTGCCTCGTCAGCCTTGATGTCGAAAGACACCTTGTACTTCTTGCCCTTGATCATGGGGAGGTCGGGCTGGACGAGCTGGACGGAATATTCTTCGGTTCCGCAGTTGGATGATGTGATGACGATCTCGCCGTTCTTGATCTCTGCCGCGCCAACGCCGCCGTTGAAAAGAAGGAACTTCCAGTCGACGTCATCGTCAAGCTTTTCGGCTTTCTTGAAGTTTCCGTTGCGGATGAAGTTTCCCGTAGCGTCAGCCTTGCCGTACTGCTTTTCGGGCTTCTTGACGTTTGTGTCGTAAGAAGGCTTCTGATATACGCGGACGTAGTCGATCTCAAATTCGGCTTTGGAGAAGTCTGTTGAAGCATCAGGATTTCCGGGCCAGTCGCCTCCGACCGCAAGGTTCATCTGCACGAAGAAAGGCTGGTTGAAAGGAGCCGGATAGGGCTTATCATCTTCGCCCTGGACTGCCGTGAACCAGTCGTTTACTGTAAGGACCAGCTCGCCGTCAGTATAGAAACGCATCTCGCCGGGTTCCCACTCAACCGAGTATTCGTGAAACTTGGCAGAGAACCTCTCTGCGCCTTCCTTAACAATGGTGCCCTGCTGTTCTGCGTGGGGTTCGCCGTAGTGGATCGTTGAATAAGATGTGGTCGTGTCGTTGCCCAAAGACTCCATGATGTCGATCTCGCCGCACTTGGGCCACTGACCGTAAAAGGACTCGTCCTTGGGCATCATCCAGATGGCGGGCCAGAGACCCTGTCCCTCGGGAACCTTCGCCGAAACGACCACCTTGCCGTACTGGAAGTCTGTCTTGTTCTGGCCGGTGACCTTTCCGGAGGTGTAGTAATCCTTCCCGTCTTTCTGCGTCCTTATCGCTTTCAGCACGAGCTTGCCGTCGCGCACGAAAACATTCTCCGTGGATGTCGTGTATTCCTGAAGCTCGTTGTTGGTCCAGCCGGGTTCGTGGGGTTCATAGTTCCACTTTTTCTGGTCCATCGTCCTGCCGTCGAACTCATCACTCCAGAGGAGCTTGTAGCCCTCAATGTCAGGTGTCTTGGTCTTAGCTGCGCAGCCGAACGCAGGGAGAAGCATCGCCGCACCCAGGACTACGCTGATGATCTTTTTGCTCTTCATATGTGCCTCCTGTATGTTCTTGTACCCTCTGCCCCCAAAATATCAACTTTGGGTTTTTCAATATTGCTTTTTGATAACCTTATTTTACGTTTTCATGCTATTATGTATTTACGCGGGTACCTGACGGCGGATTTTTACAGTCTCAGGATCGCAGCCGTAAACTTTTGCGTAAACTTTCCGGCCGTTTTCTTTACGGAAAAGTTTACATGTGAACGGATGTAAGCTTTGGCGTAAACATTTTTCCCGAAAAGTTTACGGTTATGTTTACACAGCAAGATCAAGCCGCGCCTGAAGCAAAAAACAGCCGACAGCAGCTTACAAGGAGGAGTCATGCCTGCCCGACATAAAAAGATATCCTACCAGGAATTCCTTCACAGGGAATATGGTTTCTTTCGTGCGCCTCTGGCTCCGGAGATGGATTTCTATGAAACGATCAGGACCGGAAATCTGCGCAAGGTAAAAGCTCTGCTTAATGATCCGTTTCATTTGAAGAAAGGCCTGGGGGTCTTATCAGACGATCCTCTTCAGAATCTCAAGTATCACCTGACCATATCAACTGCTTTAGTGGCGCGTTTATGCATCTCGGGCGGCCTTTCCCAGTCTGAAGCATATTCGCTCAGCGATTACTATATCCGTCTTGCAGACGTCGCCCGTTCACCTGAAGAGATAACCGAGGTCCATAACGAGATGTGCATGCACTACACAAAGCAGATGCAGAATCTTCAAAGGAGCACCATCACTTCCAAAGCCGTCAGGACAGCGATCGATTACATCTACGACCACCTGCACACACGGATAACATTAGACACATTAGCATCAGTTACTAATCTTTCCGCATCTTATTTCTCAAGGCTGTTCAAGAAAGAGACAGGGTATTCCGTAAGTGAATACATCCTAAACAAGAAACTGGAAACAGCCAGATCAATGCTTGCATCTTCATCCTATTCAATAGCAGAGATATCAGCTTCACTGGCATTCCCGAGTCAGAGCTATTTTACGAATGTACTCAAAAAAGACTGCAATATGACGCCTAAAGAGTACAGGAGAAAGAACGCGGGGTATCTTAACAGGATCCCCATACACTAGATCAAATTAATACGTAATCGGCAGATCGATCCTGATTTTACAAACGGTTCTTTTTCCCACAATCCGACACTACCCGGCCGATATGTTGCTTAAGCATCATATCGGCTTTTTCTGGTGATTGTTTTGGTATCCCGGGTGTTGGCATAATCGGGGTGCATGAAAAACCAAACACGAAAGGACAAGACAATGACTTACAACAAAACTTATGAACTCGATGAAAAGAATATGGATAAGGTAGCAGGCGGTGCGCTTGCACACCTTGCTTTCGATGAACCCGAGGAGATACCCCTGGGCAAAAAGTCTCCTGAGAAAGAGACTCCTCTGGGAAACAATGCGCACCCGGGTTTCGGCAAACCTGATGCAGATTGGCCCAATCTTCCCGTTTCAGGACCCATTCCTCCAATCTCCCAGAGCAGAGGCAGAAGGCTCGGTTAACTTAAGTTTCACGGATCTTATCTGTAGTTTTTAAGAGCTTTTTGGCAGCGTTTTTGCGGTCAGTACATACTGCCGTGGATCCGCTGCCAAAAATGCTTTTATGAAGATCTTCTTTGCCGGGGTTCCTGAATAAGATAATTCCCTCAAATAAACGCGCGCATGCTATAATATATCGGGTTTGCTTCGTTATGTGGAATAGGGATAAGGGAATTAAACATGTGGAACAGACAACCAAACATTAATGGCAGAACGGGGCCTTTTTCGAATGGCCAGAAAAGCATGGAGCGTTTGACGGCAGAATCGGTAAAGTGTCCGACCTGCGCTTCCAACATTTCGTACATGCCTGAGGTAAAAGGCATGATGTGCCGCAACTGCGGAAACATCTACGACGCCAATACCATGGAGATCATGGGATCGTTCGGTACCGGCGGCGAGCACGATTACGTGGGCGAACAGGATATCTCGGCCGAAGACAGAACGCGTCACGAGATCGTCTGCAACAGCTGCGGCGCGCAGCTCATAACAGACGAGAACACGATGTCGACGATGTGCCCGTTCTGCGGGTCACCTGCGCTCATCACTAGGCGTATGACCAGAGAGTTCAAGCCGGATTACATCATCCCCTTCAAGATCGACAAGCACCAGGCCACAAAGAACATGATGGATTGGATCTCATCCAGGAAATACACGCCCTGGGGGTTCAAATCAAAGTGCCGCCTTACCAAGATGACGGCGCTCTATGTTCCGTTCTGGCTCCTGGACTGCCATGTCAACACGGAGATAACCGGTACCGGCAAATTCGACAGGGGAGCTTCAAAGGTCGTCTATGAGGTCAATGCCAAGCTGACCTACTATGTAAAAGGCGTTCCTTTTGACGGTGCCGCAAAGATCGCAAACAAGCTCATGGAAGCCATTGAGCCTTTCGACTATTCCGAGCTTGTAAGCTTTGATAACAAATACCTTCAGGGCTTCTACGCCGACAAATACGACAAGCGCCCGATCGATCTTGCCGACAAGATGTTCAGCAGACTCGACAGTTTTTCGCTTGCCGAGACAGAGACCATCGGCATGAAATATGACGAGTACGAAGTAAGGCCCGAAAAGACCTTCTCATGGATGAGCGACGTCAAGACGAGATATTGCCTGCTTCCCGTCTGGTTCATGACGGTCGAATTCGAGGACCGTCAGTATCAGTTCGCGGTAAACGGACAGACGGGCGAAGCAAGCGGCCAGATGCCGACTACGAGCGCCACTGACAAGATGGACTTCTTTAACAATATGGTCAGGAGCAACTGGAAGTGGATCCCGATAATCACCGCAGCAGTGATCCCCTTTATCATCGGTAATCTTGTGTTGGGTGACAACAGCGTAAGCGGGTTCAAAACGTTCCTGATAATCTTCCTCAGTACTTTGGAAACGATCACACTCATATCGATCGTGGCATCGTTCGTACTGGCTTTTCTCTCACAGTTCGTATCAAAAAGGATACAAAGGGTCGCAGCCGAGGTAAACGATTACGATAAGGATCCCGGTCTTGACCAGTATCTCGATGTCACAAGGAAGACCAAAATAGACGTTCAGGAAAACCTTCTCGGTCAGGTCCTTAAGGAAACGAACAACGGGAACAACTTAAGCGGCCTGGTCGGGGATGGCATCTTCGATACGTTTATCCCTTAAAGATACATCTCCAGATCGATGCAGTCCCACTTTCCGAACGGCGTGTCTATGACGTGCGCGCCGTATTCCTTGAATCCGACTGATTCATAGCACCTGGCGGCCTTGGGGTTGTTTACGAAGACTCCGAGGTCGGCCCGGGTCGCCGGCAGATTCTCTTTTATGTATGCGATCGTCAGTTTCAGGAGCTCTTTTCCGCAGCCCTTGCCGCGGAGATCCGGATCGACGATTACGAAGCCGATCCTGACGGATGAATCGTCATTTTCGTCCGGGAATCTTACGATGAGATGCCCTGTAACATTGTTACCGTCATCGACCATCGTCAGCGGGATGAAGCGCCCCGACTGCATCAGGGGGCGGTAGTGCTCTTCTATGCTGTAAGGCTCGAGCGGAAAGAAACCGTAGCGGTCGGCTGACCACTGGTAGAGTTCCTTTTCGGTCCTGAGCCATTTTGCGATTATGGGCGAATCTTCTTTCTCGTATGCTCTGAGTCTCATGAATTAATCCTTTTCGTAAAAAACTATGTCCATCCGGTCATTGATGTGCTCGATCTTACCGGTCTGATGGTAACCCATCTTCTCGTAAAGGTGGAGATTTCCCTTTTCCTGCAGGATCGTATCAAGGCACCAGTGGTCCTTGCCATATATGTCCTCAACGGCCCTGATCGCGTCCTGGGCATAGCCTTTGCCCCTAAACTCTTCCATTATCCACAAAGGCGAAATGCGCTTCCTGGAGCCGTCCTTTTTGTCGATGACCCTGACCACACCAACGTCTTTTCCTTCGGCTTCAATGAAATAGTACTTCGTCCACGGCTGCTCAAACCTGGCTATGACCTTGTCCAGTCCTTCCGCAGCGGGACTCATGTCGTAGTCCTCATACTTTTGCAAAAGGTCCGAAAAAGCCTCGGTCTGCATCTTCCAGACCGTATCCATGTCTTCCCTTTCTGCCAGTCTCAAAGTAACGCTCATGATCTTGTCAGCACCATTCCTTCGCTCGTGCTCTTAAATCCGAGGCTCTCGTAAAGAGGTCTTCCCATAGTCGTAGCATCAAGGCTGATCTCGGTTGCACCCCTGTTCCAGGCATCCCCGATAAGCATTTCGCACATCTTGCGCGCGATGCCCCGGCGGCGGTATTCATTCCTCGTGTACACGTTCATGAGATGCGCACGCTTTCCCGTCGGGTGCGAGAACGTCGGCATTATCCGAATGTAGCTCATCGACGCGCAGCCTATCACCTCGCCGTTATCGACCGCGAGCACGGTCGTATGGTCGCCGTTAAGGAAATAGTCGCGGCTCTCTCTTACGAAATCGTCCGTGTACTGATAGTCGGCGGGCAGCCCGTTTACGACCTTGAGCATCTCAAGGCGGCTGCTCATCAAAAGTTCTATGTCTTCTTTAGTTGCAAATCTGATCTCCATGTTTACCTCTTTTTCAGGACGGCGATCGCCGCGTAGTGCTTTACATCAAATTCTTCCGGGTAATCTTCCAGAAGAGCCCTGTGCTCTTTGTCCCACTTTTCGAGCTCTTCAGGCGTGAGTGATGCGCCGACGCCGCGGCAGGCGATCATGCGGCCGTGCCAGGAATCCCTGGTGAAAGGCACCATCAGGTCGTATTCCTCGTGATACTCCATGTCGAAATAATCGTACATCACTTCAGGGATATGGATCGGGTGCCTGGTCTCGCCGCCGCCCGTCCAGGTGGGATTGTATTTGCGCACAAGGTCTTCGCTCTTTCCCGCGAGTGCATCTTCAAAAGGCAGCCACGCCATGTATAAGATCACGAGCTTTCCGTCTTTCTTCAGTATACGGGCGAACTCGGGCGCGACCTTCTCATGGTCGAAGTAAAAGAAACACTGGCACGCGGTGAGCACGTCAAAGCTTCCGTCCGGGAAATCGATCTTCTCGGCTGAGACCGCCTTAAAATCGATGTCCATGCCGGCTTCTTTCGCGAGCTTTTCAGCCTGCTCTATCTGCTCGGGCGAAATGTCCGTTGCGGTCCACTTTGCCCCGTATTTATACATGTTGCGCGGCAGCACGCCCGTGCCTGTTCCTAAGTCGAGGACTTTCTGGCCTTTTACGCAGAGGCCCCTGTCAGCAACCTTCTGATAAAAGACATCCGGGTAGATGTCCCTGTATTTAGCGTAATATTCTGAGGTCCTGCCCCAGTCGAATGCCTTGCCGGCATCTATTCTGTTGTCTTTTATGTCCATGTTCTTACTCCAGGCTCTTTATGAACTTATCAGCCATCTCGGGCCAGACGCAGACCTCGGGGAAACCGATGAAATCCGGGTCGTTCGGGTAGGGTCCCAAAAAGCCCAGAAGAGCGTCCGCGCCTTCTTCCGGTCCCTCGATAAGGCCTTCTTTTATCGCTTTCACGAGAGCGAAGCTCTGCTCTGCCGTATATGGCTCGCCGTGATTGCCTTTCGCCCAGTCGAGGTTCGGGATCGACAGGCCGTGCGGGCCTTCAGGGAAGGTCACGTGCTCGTGCCTGACGCCTGCCTTCTCGCACGCATCCGCGTACAGATAACTGTTCTGCACGGGCACTAAGTCATCGGTCTCGGTCTGCCAGATGAAGCAGGGCGGATTGGTTGGCTTGACGTGCTTTTCGAGCGAATAACGGTCCAACAGCGCTTTGGCTTCGTCGTCTTCCCTGTCGTAAATGTCCGCGCCCAGAAGGAAGCGGAACGAATCCTTATGAGCGTACTCACCGGACGTGATGACCGGGTACGACAGGACCGCCGCATCAGGCCGGCAGGAGATGCCTTTGTATTCAGGGTTTGACTCTTCGATCTCATCCCAGTAATCGCAGAGGGATGCACAGACGTGACCTGCTGCCGAAAAGCCGCATATATAAAGCTTTGCGGGGTCGATCCGGTACCCGGCAGCGTTCTTTCTTACAAATCTTACCGCCCTCGCAATGTCTCTCATCGCCTGGTCCATGACGGGCTCGCGGCAGAGCTGGTTGGTCGTGTATGTCATGACGAAACAGTTGTAGCCCAGTTCGTTAAATCTTTTCGCGACCAGCTCGCCCTCAGGCGGCACGACGACTGCGTATCCGCCGCCCGGAAGGATCATCATGCACGGATGGGTTTGGCCGTCGTCTTTCAGATAAGCCCTCAGGTTAGGCGTGAAATCAAACGCCAACGGGTAACCATATTCGCCCTTTTGCCAGATCTCGATCTTGTCCATGGTGACGCTCCTAAAATCAATATTTTTTCATTATACCTTAATTCGCGGATGTCTTCGCTGAGTGCTTTACGGCTGAAATCCGGCATTTGGAGTGAATTCGTCCGTCTTTTTCAGTGTCAGGAGCGCTTACTGTGTCCGAATGACGGACGAAACCGCTCGTTTGCTTTCAATTCGTCCGTCTTTTTCAGTGTCAGAAGCGCTTATCGTGTCCGAATGACGGACGAAACCGCTCGTTTGCTTTTAATTCGTCCGTCTTTTTCAGTGTCAGGAGCACTTACCGTGCCCGAATGACGGACGAAACTGCTCGTTTGCTTTTAATTCGTCCGTCTTTTTCAGTGTCAGGAGCGCTTACCGTGCCCGAATGACGGACGAAAGAGTCTATTTGGAGTCAATTCGTCCGTTTGTTGTGTGTTGAAAACACGCAAGCAAACAAAAAGACCGCACAAAGGCGGCCCTTAAAAGTATCAGTGAATCTCGGCCGTGACTGCCCTGATCCGTTCCTCAGCGTTCACGAAGGCCTTTACGATGACGGGATCGAAATGCTCGCCCGAGCTCTCCTTGATGATGCCCAGCGCCTTGTCGAAAGGCATTCCTGGCTTATAGACACGTTCGGCCACGAGCGCGTCGAAAACGTCTGCGACCGCCATGATCCTTGCGGAAAGCGGGATCTCTTCGCCCTTGAGGCCGTCAGGATATCCCTGGCCGTTCCACTTTTCGTGATGGTAGTGTGCCATGTTCTCAGCCTCGCCGAGGTAGTCTTCCTTGAGGACGTCACTCTCGACTGTTTTCTTAACCGATGCGATGATCTTCGCGCCTTCCGCGGAGTGGGTCTTCATGATCTCGTACTCCTCATCGGTGAACCTGCCGGGCTTGTTGAGTATCGTGTCGGAGATCTTGATCTTGCCGATATCATGCATTGGCGCGGAAGCGACAACGTTATCCTTGTATGCCTTGTTTACGACATCGGGATAGAGGCCTTCCTTGATGAGCTCGTCGCAGATGATCTCAACATAAGCGGACGTGTTCTTGATGTGCGTTCCGGTCGATTTGTCGCGGCTTTCCACGAGGTCTGCCATGACGCTGATCATGCCGCTCTGGAAGTTGGAGATCGCCTCGTTCTTGTGCTGAGATTCGGTGATGTAGTTGACCGTATCCCTTGTCGTCTTTGCAAGGGCGTCATACAGGTGCTCGATCTCGTCACCGGTCTTGATCTCGATCTCCTTGAAGCTGTCGAGCGTCTCCTTGCGGGATTCGTCGTCGTTATAGGCGAATTCTCCCGCGAGCTTTGCGAGACTGTTGACGGGCGAGACGATGAAACGCTTGGCAAGATAAACGCTCAATGTGAGGACCATGATGAAGAATCCCATCAGAACGGTCGTGATCTTGAAGGTGAAAGCTCTTTCGACATGGGCTACGTTGGGCATCGAGACGTCAACGCCAACATATGCCTTGACCTTGCCGCGGTAATCGTAGATCGGGGCAAAACCGCATATGAGCCAGCCGTGCTCATCGTTGGACATGACAGGCTCTATCTCCCTGCCTGCGAGAAGATCCTCGAGCGAATCGTTGAGTGAAGGATCCACAGGTATCACGTCGCCTGTAGCGTCTGCCGGACCGTTGCCGGTATCCACGTCGAAAACGACATGCACGCCGTCCTCACGGAACTGATAGACATAGAGATACTTGATCCTGTCCGAGCTGCTCCAGATGAGCTTCAGGTTCTTGTTGATGATGTAATAGTTATCGGCATTGTCCTTGATCCTTAAGTATTCGTCGACCATGTTGCCGTCGATCAGGGAAGATGCGTATTTAGCGGTGTCTTTCGCATACTCCGCTTCGGCATCGGTGATGGTCTTTCTGAACTGCTGGAAAGAAACGAAGGTAACTACTGCAGCAGCCAGTCCGAAGATCAGGGTTACCGACAAGATGATCTTCGCACTTAATGAGAAGCCTCTTTTCGCGATCGCGGCAAGGTCGATCCTGTCTCTCGCAGGCTTGAACTTTTTCGGATAGAACTTATAGATCAGGAATGCCAGGACCGTGCTGATGATCTTGTCCGGAATGTCAACAATGAGTCCTGCAAGGAGCTGCGCGACGAACGCGTTGTGTGCGAACGTCAGGTAGATCCTGCCGGCAAGTGATGAGGCAAGCTCTTCGCCCATCGTGTTACCGAAAAGACCCCAGGTGATGACAGAGCCCAGTCCGCCGCCCAAAAGGACGAAGCCGAGGATCGGGATGAGCATCTTCGCTGATACCATCCTGAAGTATCTCTTCTGCGAAAAAGCGGCGGCAACAATGGCAATGAGCACGCTTACGACGCTGTAGTAGAGCGTCATGTCATCCTGGATGCCCAGGATGTAGGTGTTGATGCCGTACATGAAGACATTGGTAAAGAAGCCGACCAGAACTCCGGGAAGGAATCCTGCCGTTACGGCAGCCGCAATGGTTCCGATGCAGTCAAAGTAAAACGGAAGCTGCAGTGCGGAAGCGATCCTCGCGCATAGTATGTTGATCAGTATGCCCGCGGCGACGAGGCCGAGGGTCTTCAGATCTTCATGTTTTTTGTTGAGCGTCATCATGGTTATCAGAATCCGTCGTCAGTGGTGGTGATAAAAGTCATTGCCGCAAGTCCGCCGGCGAGTATCGCACACACGGCGAAAATGTAGTAAACGGGCGTGATGGTGAATGTTACCTTGACAGGATCGGTTCCGCCGATCATGGCAGAAAGGTCCTCTAAAGCCTGCATCGCCTTGATGATCTTTTCGAGCTTGGGTGCAAGGTTTGAGATCGCATAGAACGAATAGAGTCCGTAGCCTGCGAGGCCGATGCCCGTGATCAGTATGACGACCCTCTTTCTCTTGATGAACGAGAAAACAAAGCCGAGCACTGCAACTGCGATGATCGTAAGGCCGACGCCGATGTTGGAACTGAAGATGGTGTATCTCGTCTTGTCTTTGTCAGTCAGCGTTGCAAACGGAACGAAAAGCAATATTACGCAGATCGCCGCAAAGGCAAGGTATCCGATGTTAAAGATCAAACCTTTGCTGATGCCGCTTCCTGAAGATATCTCCCTTATGTATCCGTCATCTCTGCCAATGACGGGACTCCTGTTCGAAGACTCATCTTCACCGTCTTCTCCGGACTTTTCCGCAGGTGCTGAGAAAGCAGGCTTTGCGGGCTCTTCCTCGATCGTGTAACCGCAGTACTGGCAATAGCCGTCCAGCGTATCAATACTTTGTCCGCACTGCGGACATTTAATATGTGCCATAATTAACCTCCCTATTCCTATATTTGCATATAATTATGTCCATATTAGCAAATATTAAATATTTTTGCCAATATGGGCCGGAGACGGCTGTTTTTCAGCTCAGATATATAATGTCAAGTCTTTGGCGTTTCTGATACTGCCTGTCATGCTATAATCGTCTTATCGATCAGGTTTTCAGAGGTTTTATGAGCGCTAAGAAAGTACGCCGGTCAAATATCGAGCTGTTAAGGATCTTTGCCGCATTAGGCGTGATCATGCTCCATCTGAATAATGCGAATGAAGGCGGCGGCTGGTTAAAGGCAGCGCCCTTCAGCTCATGCCAGTTTGTCATGATGTTTTTCGAGATGCTCGCGATAGGCGCCGTCAACGTCTTTATAATCATCACGGGCTACTTCATGGCGCAGAAAAAGCAGGCGGACCTTGCCAAGCCCCTGAAGCTCCTTTTGGACATGCTCATTTTCGCAGGCCTTTTCTATCTTGGAAATTTCATTGCATCGGGCGGCAATTATCCGGCTTCAAATCTCATCCGTTACCTGTCACCTAACAACTGGTTCATCTTCATCTACGCTGCTCTGTATGTCTTCTCGCCTTTCATCAACAAGCTCTGGAATTCATTGAGCGGCAAGAACAGGAAAGTCCTTCTCATATGGATGTCCGTCCTGTTCTCCGTATATCCGGTCCTCGTCTATGTCACAAGACTCAAGGGCATCACCTCTGTCGGCCTGTCCGGAGCAGATCAGGGCTATACCATCGTGAACTTCGTTTTCATGTATCTTATCGGATGCGCGGTAAGGGACGCCGAATACAATGCGGAACAGTCTTCCGGGATCACTCCGGCGATTTTTAAGAAGGGCGTTTCCGCGTTCTTCTTCGTGTTCATTACGGCACTCCTTCTCGGGTTCAGCTATCTTATAGCCTGGGTCTTCAAAGTGCAGCCGTTCCAGACCCCGATGTTCCATTACAATAACCCGCTGGTGATCCTGCAGGCCCTGTTTGCATTCCTTATGTTCAGAAATCTGAAGCTTGGCGAAAACAAGATCATAAACTTCTTTTCCGGCGCGGCCTTCTATGTTTACATACTTCACTTCAGGTTCATTGAGATCTTGAATATCAGGAACATCGTGATCGATGATCCCCTGATGCTTACTGTCTTCATGGCCGCAATCTCCCTGGTGATCTTCATCCTCTGCTTTGTCTGCTATATCATCTACGATCTGACGTTCGGAAAGCTGTTCTCTCTCATTACCGCCAAATGGGAAAAGCACAGGTATATTGAAGTGGATTGATCCCTTTTATTCAGCCTTTTCTTCCGCGTCTTCAAATATAAGTACATTCTTTCCGTGCTGTTTGCCGTAATACATGCGGACATCGGCTTTCTTGATGATCTCCTCGGGCTCTCTGTAACCGTCCTTGTTTTCCTCAAGGCCTATCGTGGTAGTTACGAAGATCTGCTTGCTGAAAAAGACTGTGGGATTGGATTCTATGGTCTTTCTGAGTCTTTCGACTTTCGCTTTCGCGGCAGCGAGATCGCATTCCTTCAAGAGGATGACGAACTCCTCACCGCCCCATCTGCATATGTCGCAGCCGGGAAGCTCTTCCCTGATCATGGTCGTGACGTGCTTGAGGACTTCATCTCCGGCCTCGTGGCCATATGAGTCGTTTACGCGTTTGAAGTCATCAAGGTCACAGAACGCGATGCAGAAATGGGTCTCTTCATCAGATCTCATGAGGGTCTTTACGAGCGGCAGGAAGCCTCTTCTGTTCAGAAGGCTCGTAAGTGCATCCTCATGTGCGTCAGCCGACAGCTGCCGGTTCTTCTTTTCGAGGATCGAGAGCTTGTTTTCGCTCGAATAGATATAGATCGCGTTGTAGAAGATCGTCGCAAAGACCATCGCAAACGCGGAGTAGAGCACGAGGATGAGCCTGAATCCCGGAGCCACCTCATACATCGGTTCCTCCTGCGAAAACCTCGTGTACAGGATGATGAACGTGATGAAGTTCAATATGAGCATCAGGACGATGTTGAACCTGTTCCTGCCCGTATAGAGATTGCATCCGAAATATATGATTATCGGCACGATCGAAAACAGGAAGCAGTACGTTCCGCAGCGCAGACCGACGTAGTAAGTCGATACGATCGTATAGACTGTGACCTCAAGGACGATGCTGAAATAAGCCGGCATGATGTGGCCGAAACGGCACAGGATGTAGCAGAAGATGTAAACGATGACGCTTAAACAATTGAACCGCACCAGAGGCAGTACGCCTGCCAGAAGGAATATGACCACGAGTCCCAAATGTACCAGACCCATTACCGCGACGGTAAACGATAACGCGTTCTTAACGAGATAACGCCCTGCTTTGTTGAGCGCTACCATGAAGCCGTTGCCGTTCCGTTCTTTCTTCGCTGAAGTCTCCATCGCGTGCGGTTCCTTTGGTTATTTGTACATATACATTTTTGCATGCAAGTTCGACATTAGTATAACTATTGTATGAATATTTTGTGATAAGCACTTTTGAGGACATTTAAGACAAAGCGCGGACACGATAACCTCCGTATGTGATAGAATTTCAAAAAGCCTGAAAGCGAGGATCATCCCCATGGAAAAATCAAAAGTCTACTTTACTGATTTCAGGACCGGTCTTGGCACTTCCCTAACGGTAAAACTGCAGAAACTCATTAAGCTCGCGGGCATCGGCACGATCGATTTCGACGGCAAGTTCGTCGCGATCAAGATGCATTTCGGTGAGCTGGGAAACCTCGCATACTTAAGGCCCAACTATGCAAAGGCCGTTGCTGACGTAGTCAAGGAGAACGGCGGAATGCCCTTCCTCACCGACTGCAATACGCTCTATCCCGGAAGCCGCAAACATGCGCTCGAACACATGGACTGTGCCAACATCAACGGTTTCAACACCGTCACCACGGGCTGCCAGATAATTATCGCGGACGGACTCCGGGGCACCGACGACATCATCGTGCCCGTGCCGAACGGCGAATACTGCAAGGAAGCATACATCGGAAGAGCCGTCATGGACGCGGACATCTTCATTTCGCTGACACACTTCAAAGGCCATGAACAGGCAGGTTTCGGCGGCGCGATCAAGAACATCGGCATGGGGTGCGGGTCGCGCGCAGGCAAGATGCAGCAACACCAGAGCGGCCATCCTCACGTCATAACCGACAGGTGCAGAGGCTGCCGCAGATGCTCCAAAGAGTGCGGTTCAGACGCTTTCATCTATGAGAACAACAAGGCAAGGATCGACCCCGCCAAGTGCAAGGGCTGCGGCCGCTGCATCGGCGCATGCGCTTTCGATGCGATCGAAAACGACAACTGGGAAGCAGCATCGCTCCTCGGCAGAAAGATGGCCGAATATACAGCCGCCGTCATCAGCGGCAGGCCAAGTTTCCACATAAGCCTGATCACGGATGTCTCGCCCAACTGCGACTGCCACGGCGAGAACGACGCTCCCATCCTCCCCGACATCGGAATGCTCGCATCCTTTGACCCGGTCGCTTTGGACCAGGCCTGCGTCGATCTCTGCGCAAAAGCAGAACCGATCAGGAACAGCCAGCTCGGCGACAACATCGCAAGCCCGCATTTCCATGATCACGGGGACCATTGGCACAACAGCAATCCGAACGTTTCCTGGGCAGAGACCTTAGAGCACGCAGAGAAGATCGGCATCGGATCGCGTGAATACGAACTGGTCAGAATGAAATAAATACAGGCCTGTACCCGCCCTTCCCGGTTATTCGCGGTATAATTGATTTATTAGCGGTAATCACAAATTGGAGGCGGGCATATGAAAGTCGTTCTTGCGGGTGCCTACGGCAACCTTGGTGCTGATGTTTTCAGAGAACTGGTAAAAAACGGTCATGAGGTCGTTGCGCTCGATATCGCGCAGCGTGATATCGGTGTCACTTCCGGCTTTACTTTCACAAAGATCGACGTGACCGATCCCAAGACCCTTGAGGGCACATGTGACGGTGCAGACGCGCTCATCACCACGGTAGGCCTCACCAAGGGCTCTGCTACAGTCAGCAACTACGACATCGACTATCAGGGCAACCTCAATCTCCTGAACGAAGCCAAAAAAGCCGGCATAAAGAACTTCGTCTACATCTCCGTCGTCAAGGCAGATGTAGACGAAGTTCTTTATGCCGGCTTTT
>SVJC01000043.1 GCA_015069215.1 Oscillospiraceae bacterium | reverse complement strand
TTGCTCTTAAATCTAAAAGAAGTTGCCTTTCATTATCTATTTCAAGTTTAGCTAGTGGGGTGTTGGGATCGTCTAATGCGTGTAACCCTTCTAGACAGTATTCCATGGCTTTTGAAAAATCATTGAGAATGTTTTTCGAATAATATGCTAGCAGTCTTCGACCATTGGCATCTTTATCATCAAGAAGTTCTGCTTCAGGTAGCATTTTATAGTACTCAGCTGCTTTTTTCTGATCAATCCGCCAAGTGCTGTAATACCGAATTAGGTCTTTATACATAGCCTTTTGAGCAAGTGTCTCTAATAGTTTTAAACTCCGTTCTTGTTCTGATTGTAAATAATCTTCATACCATCGAACAACTTCATCCATAGAACTAATATCTTTTCTTATTTCAGAAACTAGAAAGAACAGTGTCTGATAACGAATTTCTGAGTGTCGATCTTTTTTATAGTCAGCAAGACAATTTAGCACCGGCATTTCTATTTCTTCAAGTGTACGAGCCGAACGCAATTCGCTGACCTTTTCGTTAGTAAATGAATGTAGTTTCTTTGATCCTATCGGAAAACGGAAAATGGTAATGATAATAAGCATTGCAGATGTTAAGCCAACACCTGAAATGAAACCCAAGAAAGGATTAAAGAACAATGGTTCTTTCTTGCTTAATACGAACATCATGAACAGAACCGTTGCAACTAAAAACCCGATGCTTGGAATCAAAATAACGATGCAAGTAATCAATGCATCCTTCTTTTTTGTTAGCTGATGACCGGGAGCCGAACCAACTTCACAAGTGGTAAAGAATGAAAACCGTTCTTTATATAGCACCATCCTATCATCAACACACGTGTATCTTCTATTAAATATCTTGAATGAACGAATCCTCAATTTGAAGACTTTTGCTACAAAAGCTTCGATTATCGCAATAATAAATATCGTGAACCATATACCCACAACAAACACTGTGAATTGGAACAGAATATTTAACATTTCATAAAGTAATGTTGTCATCATCAATTGTCTAAAGTATTAAAATATTGTTGACTATCGCCTACATTATATCAAGATAGCGATAATACTATCCCCAATTTATAGCAAATCCGCTTATTTTCACTCTATGTCCGTCAGGATAGACTTCGTACTTATCAAATACAATCTCCGGCCCCATGCCTAAAAAAACAATACCGTGCCCGCCTATATATGATGGAGTTTGTGTTTTGTTTGCTTCTTCCGTATCTTGTTCAGAGTCGTGAGGCTTTATCGGTCCGGCAAGTTGATGATATTCGATATAACCATACAATGGTATCAGCGGGGTGGTTATTTTGCTCCCACCATCCGAACAATAACCGGGAAGAACAGGGATGAAAAACAGAACCAGCACAGCAACAATAATGATTACGGCTACAATCCTGGGTTTCTTCTTTTCCCTTTTCATAAAACCTTCCTTGATTCAGAACAAATTAAAAGATAATCGACAAAGAAAACCCCTCTGTCATAGTAATTATCAGTTACTACTCCTCGAGATTTCTATCTTTATAAATTCGTCGTATCTCTTGAATAGCCTTAACTGATCTGCCCAATTTCTCGGATAAAACCCGGTCAGGTACTTCATGAGCTAAAACAAGCTTAATATCACTAATACACCATCTTTGTTTTGCATTTTCGTTATTCACGGCTAAACGATCATAATAACGTTTGTGTTGTCCATGACGAGACGCATAATACTTCTCTTCATCTCTATAGCCATGCCTGTTTTGAGACATATGAACCCTCACATCGCTTCGTTTGACGATACTCTTACCAAGAATTATACCACTCAAAGGCTAGAACATCAGGCTTGTCCATAGTTCTTATACTTTCTCCGATAATCGCACATTGGAATTCATAATCTCCTGCAAATATCCTTGAAACAAGGAAAGGAGCGCAAAATATGATAAGAACCATCAACGGTGCCATTGAAGAGCTTCGCAAGGAAGATCCTGATACTCCTATAAATTCGCATATGCTGAGGCGATGGATTGCTTCCGGTGAACTGAAGCATTCAAAAAGCGGTAACAGGTTTCTTATCGACATGGATGTGCTCAAAGAGTTCCTGAGGGGTGAATAAAATGTCTGTGACCGTTATCTGGGCCGTTCCGCTGGCCGTATTCCTCAGAAGCCTCGTAAGCGCTCCTTATAATATAAATATAGTTCCATTTAATGTAGAGACTTACGCGAAACGGATCGGTGTCTACTATATGTGCATCGACGATCTCCCTTTATAAGCCATAACAAAGCCCCCTGGGGTGATTTTGTGAGAGGAAGGGGGCTCTGTCGTAGGAAGTTATATGAAGGAGGGTGTCGTTCGACTTTATGCAACCTTGTCTTTGAGCTGATCAAATGCCCGCTTGGCAACTTGTTTTACATTAAGATCCGTTTCAGTAAAGGCCAGCTTCTTAACGTACTCCTCACAAACCTTGGCATGTATCGCAGCTGCCGATTCGCAAGCACTTGCCCTTACCATGGGCGAAGTGTCGCGCAACAGAGGTATCAAAGCCATTCCGGAATCGTAAGTGGGTATCATGCCCAAAGCTATCGCTACCGTCATCCTGATTTCTTCGCTGGAATTGCCGGAATACTTGATTATGGCCCCAAGCTTCTGCTTGCTCGCCAGTTTCAGTATCTTATCCTTTAAAGCGTCTTCAAATGCCATAATCAGATCCCCCTTTCATGTTCTTATTTCTATTATAGGGACGGTATTTAGAGGGATTAATCAATAGATGATAAATAATCTGTAAATAATCTCATTAATATATTTATTCGAATTCAGAACAGAGTATTGGTTTTTGTCAAGTTGATATCTCAAACTCGGGGATAAACGCATTATTCACGGGGAAAAATAAAGAGTCACTTTCGTATCAGATTCTTGTCATTTTTGTCGATTTTCGGGCGAATTTGACCTTACCGGTTCCGTTTTGCCTTTTCCCACTACTTATAGGTGAAGGCCTCGGTGATTCGCGTCACCGAGCTCGACTTCTCCCCGTCGGACAATTAAAGACATTAATTGCATACGTGAAGCCGCTGCGTTCAAAGCTTCGGGCTAACTGTATCTATTGTTGGGACCAAAAGCTTCGCGGAAAAATCTAAGCAAAGGAGGAAAAAGCATTGGATGACAAATGCAAAGTGATTGCCGTCGCCAATCAAAAAGGCGGCGTCGGGAAAACAACCACTGCGCTCAACCTGGGAGTTGCTCTTGGCAAGCTCGGGAAACGGGTCCTGCTGGTCGATGCCGATCCGCAAGGAAGCCTTACAAGGTCTTGCAGGATCATAGACCCGGACGGCCTGGATATCACCCTGTCGGAGCTCATGGCATATGAGATGACCGGAGAAGACAAAGACTTCGTTCTTAAAAACGACGCTATCAGACGTTTCGAGAACGTGTATCTTATCCCTTCGAACATCAGCCTTTCCGGTACTGAGACCGCTCTGTTCAATTGCATGAGCAGAGAATCAGTGCTTAAAAGGACAATCGAGCCGCTCCGTCAGCATTTCGACGTTATCCTGATCGACTGCATGCCGTCACTCGGCATGATGACCATCAACTCACTTGTAGCTGCAGACTCGGTCATTATCCCCTGCGAGCCGTCTTATCTCTCGGTCAAAGGTCTGGATCTGCTCTTACACTCAATATCGAGGATAAAGAGGCAGATCAACCCGGGGCTGGAGATAGACGGTGTCCTTTTGACCATGGTCGATTCCAGGACAAACAATTCAAGAGACATCTCGGATGCATTACGTGATGCAATGGGTATTAATATTAATGTATTTAATATAGAGATACCTCGCTCAGTACGTGCGACCGAATGTCCGAACGTAGGCGAAAGCATATTTACTCACGATCCGAAGGGTAAAGTAGCCGATGCCTACGCAAATCTGGCAAAGGAGGTACTCAGTCTTGAGAGACAAGCCCAAACTAAATCTCGGTCTTACGGCGTACGATGAGCTCTTCAAGGATGATAAAGAGATCAAGGAAGGCAGACTTCCGAAGATCTATGACATCCCTATCGAACTGATCGACGACTTCCCCGACCACCCGTTCAAGGTAAGAATGGACGAAGACATGGACCAGTTGGTCGAGAGCATCAAGGAACGGGGACTCATAACCCCTATCACCTTAAGACCGAAAGAAGACGGACGATACGAAATCGTATCCGGACACAGAAGAAAGAAGGCCTGCGAGATTGCAGGTCTTTCTGTTTTAAAGGCAGATGTCCGTGAAATGAGCCGTGATGAAGCCATTATCCTTATGGTCGAGTCAAATCTTCAGCGTTCGGTAATCCTTCCAAGTGAGAAGGCATTCTCCTACAAGATGCGTCTTGAAGCTCTAAAAAGGCTCCCTGGCCGTCCCAAAGATAATTGTGGCCCAGTGGGCCACAATTTTGATGGCGTGAAATCAAGAGACATTTTAGCTGATGAATCGATGGATAGTGCCAGACAGATTCAGCGCTATATCCGCCTCACAGAGCTTATGAAATGGCTGATAAAACCAACGCAAATATAGGCTTCGAGAAACAACTCTGGGACGCCGCATGTGTATTGTGGGGACATATTCCTGCTGCTGATTATCGTAAAGTAATAATCGGTCTTATCTTTCTTAGATATATATCTGCAGCTTTTGAAAAGCGATATCAAGAGCTGGTTGATGAAGGCGACGGATTTGAGGATGATCGCGATGCATATACTATGGAAAATGTTTTCTTCGTTCCGGTGGAAGCACGATGGTCAGTTATTTCGGCAGCAGCTCATTCGCCTGAAATTGGTAAAGTTCTTGACAATGCCATGATTGCTATCGAGAAGGAGAACCCGAATTTAAAAAATGTTCTCCCTAAGAATTATGCAAGCCCTGACCTTGATAAGAAGGTATTGGGAGATGTCGTCGATATATTCACTAATAACATTGATATGAGTGATACAGAAGCAAGTGAAGACTTGCTTGGAAGAACATATGAATACTGTATTGCTCAATTTGCTGCAGTTGAAGGTACAAGCGGTGGTGAATTCTATACACCATCTAGTGTAGTAAAAACACTCGTTTCTATATTGCGTCCTTTTGAAAACTGCCGTGTTTACGACTGCTGTTGTGGTTCCGGTGGTATGTTCGTTCAGAGTGAAAAGTTCATTGAAGCTCATTCTGGCAAGCGAGGCACCATTGCAGTATACGGACAAGAGGCAAATCCTGATACATGGAAGATGGCCAAGATTAATATGGCTATTCGTGGTATTGAAGCTGATTTTGGACCTTATCAAGCTGATACATTCACTAATGATCTGCATCCGACACTGAAAGCAGATTTTATCTTAGCTAATCCACCTTTTAACTATCACCCTTGGAATCAGGAAAAGCTTCTAGATGATAAAAGATGGAAATATGGTGTTCCGCCGGCAGGAAATGCGAACTATGCATGGATTCAGCATATGATTCACCATCTTGCTCCTCACGGTAAAATTGGCCTTGTACTAGCTAATGGTGCGCTTTCAACTCAATCAAGTGGAGAGGGCGAAATCCGCAAGAAAATTATTGAAGATGATCTTATTGAGGGAATTATTGCGATGCCTACTCAGCTCTTCTATAGCGTAACTATCCCTGTAACACTTTGGTTTATAACTACCGCCATCGCGGTTATCGGTTGGTCAACGTTCACGGAACAAAAGCTATTTGCGATCTGTGTAATTACCGTCAGGGCTTCGATTATGCGGTTGTTGGTCTGTTGACAAGGTGATCTTATGGCTGAACGAAAGAAAAAACCAAATTTGTCAGATGATTCAGTCAGGTTATTCGCAGAAATGACTTCTGAGGAATTGATGTTACTATTTAACAGTAACTCCGCAATTGCCTCAAGGTTAAATGACGTGACACAAAAAAGGGCAAAGCGATTATACGTTCTATCAAACCATGCACAAGCGATATATCAGGTTAAAAGAAAAGACCAACGTCGTGACGGGCATTGGATGACACACGTTTACGTCAACGGTAAGAGAAAGGCGGTGGAAAAAAACACCGAAGACGAATTGTACGAATATCTGTTTGGATTCTATATGAAGCAGGATGCACGCTTCATGACATACGATGAAGTATTTGAAATGTTTGAAGAATACAAGAGATGTATGGGGCGTTCAGAATCGACTATCAGAGAGTTTGAGCGTTATAACGGGTATATAAGCCCGGAAATCAGGAATCAACCGTTAAGCACGATTACAGAAACTGAATTAAGGAATTGGCTTGTACATGACTTTCTGGCAAGGAACTATAAGAAAGAAGCCTTGAAGAAGATGCTCCAAATAATCCGGGCCGTGTTCGAGTACGGGATTCGCAAACAGATCTGCACTCTAAATCCTGCCAAGTATATTTTGGTTGAAGAATATGCAAAACTTTGCAATCTTTCAGCCAGAAGCAACGAGGAGAGGTCATTTTCCGAAGCGGATATCGAAAAACTGAGGAATTATTGCCTGGCTGATAAAAGTAACCCCCATGCGCCGGTGATGTTGGTAGCAATGGAAACCGGAATGCGTGTTGGCGAGCTGACAGCATTAAAAAAGGAGGACATACACGATGGTTATATCTATGTTCACCGGCAACAGATCTTTGTTCCGAAGACAGATTTAAACGAGATTTCTTATTACAAGGATGTCAATTACACCAAAAACGAAAGGGAGCATCCGAAAGGCGGAAGAATGATCCCTATAACCAAGAACTGCCAGATGGCCCTGGATATAGCGGAGAACCTTCCCGGAGAATCCGAATATGTCTTCCATCACCCGAATGGAAAACCGATCTTAAAACAATCTTATATGTACTACTTGAGACGCAGGTGCAAAACGCTTGGCATAGAGATTTCAAACAACCATGCATTCAGGGTTGCTTTTAATGCAAGACTGATAGAAGCGGGTGTTGACGGAAACGAACGTTGCTTCGTTTTAGGGCACTCGATGCAGACCAACGAAAGGCACTATTCATTCAGTGACAGAAGAAAAGCGGACGATGTCAGAGATAAGCTCAAAAGGCTTGAAACGCAATAAAATAAAGCGTCCTCCAGTGTCCTCCACTTTTCGAGCAAAAATCAGGGGTTCCGGGAAACCCCGAAACCCCTGATTTTACTTGGTGATCGTGGGCGGATTCGAACCGCCGGCCTTCCGCTTAGGAGGCGGACGCTCTATCCAGCTGAGCTACACAATCAGGTGCGCTTTCTGACGCGAAAGTGATTATATCACAATCCGGTGAGACTATAAAGACATGTCTCTACTATCATGCAGATAAGGGATGTGAGTATCAGATAGAACGGAAGTCCGTCTATGTATCTGGATTTCGTAACGAAGATCTGGCGCCTTCTTATGACCGAGAGGAGTGCCGTAAGCATCGTGTCCGCAAGTATCGCGAGGATGACCGCCACCGCGATGCTGAAGAATGACGGGATTTGTTCCTGACGTGACAGGAAGAATACCGCGAGGAACTGCGCACCGATCGCGGTCTCACTTACGAAATAGCGGAGACCGAAGATCGATCTTCTGATGCCGCCTCTCGAGAACGACAGCACGGATACTGAAATAACCGTCTGGACAAGGGCTGCTGCAGGAACAGAGATCATCCTCGCATAAGAGCCTCCGACCAGCACCCACAGTGCGAAAAGAAGTGCCGCGATAACGATCATCAATATCGCAAACGCGGATCTCGCGAAAACGAATCTTCTGATCTCCTGGAAATCAGCTACCGGAATGTCCCAGAACTCGGTAAGGCTCCTTGAGGTAAAGAGCCTGGGGGTACCTGAAACCCTGGAAAGCCCCCACGAAAAGAGTATCAGGAAAGCAGTTGCAGCAAGGAATGTCGTGAAGATGTATCTCTTTTCGAACAGGCCTGATGCAAAGAATCCGAAAGCGGAAGCCGCGACTGCAAGAACGTAAGGCTTAAAGACCTCATCCGTGAAGAATGCAGCCGAGAATTCGTCTTCGTCATCTGCTTTAAACCTGGACAGTGACATAATGCCTATCGACATCGGGATGAACAGCGCTCCTGAAGCGGCGTTACACCATCCCATCATGTAGGAAGCCTCCGATGCCGCCGCGAAAAGCAGTGCCACCAGGATGAACGCCAGAGCGGAAAGCTTGGGACGCATGAAAAATCTCAGCGTTACCGACCATAAGAGCAGTACCACTGCGGAACAGGCGATCGGCCACCAGAAGGCGACCTTGCCGACTGAATAGATCAGGCAAAGCGAGATAAGCGTATAGCCGAGGAACAACGCGGACCTTGTCGTCATGTAGCCCGCAGCCTTGATGTGCGTGGCACGCGGCTTTCCGACGTGCCTTACACGGCGCATATCCTCGTTATCGAACGGTGTGTTGTATTTGTTGCTGAATAAACCCATCGATCACACCCGCCAGTTCAGATATGCCTTGAGGAACTTGTATCCTGTGTTAAATGCCCTTATCGCAAGACGCGCCTCGGTATATGAATCCGACGGCGGATATATGTAGGTCGCAACTTCGGACATCGGGAGATCGTCGATGCTCTCAGACAAAGTCTGCTCATTCTCGTTGCTTCCGCTCGCATAGCCGTCTTCAGCGCCTCTGTCGGCGTTGCGGGGATCGCTCTTCGGATTGGGCGTCGCTTCAGGCGGAGGAGTAGGCGTAGGCGTGAGCTTGTTGGAGAAAGTGCCCTTGTTCATGTCGGATTCGATCTCCCTTACGGTCCTATATCCTCTTGCAGTGCCGGACTCGTCGTAGATCGTGTAGAGCTCAGGGGTCTTTTCGAACGAGAAGGCAATGTATCCGGCCTTGTTGCGTACGCCGTCGGCATCTGCGGTCGAACCCATGGTCTCAGCATAGATCCTGTTCAGCGCGGAAAGATATTTATCCTTCGTGTAGCCTGCACGTGAATTGTTTATGCACTCTTTTGACAGATCTACGAAGCATTGGATGCTGCATGTGACTCCGTCGATTATGCTCGTGGTTCCGTCAGACTTCATCGCGAGACGGTCAGGATCCTGGAACTTGAGAAGCGCGTGGCAGATGTTGTAGGACTGAATGGCCCAGTCAAGACCGCTTATCTCGTAAGCGCCCGAAAGTGAGGCGTAGCTTCTGTCTTCCGTCGTCATGTCGAGGTTGAAGGCATCCCAGTTAACACGGGTGATCCTTCCGCCCTTTACCTCCATTTCGACGTAATCGACAAACTTGCTTCGGTCATCTATAAGTCTCTGTGCGTAATAGACTCCGTCTCTTAAGCCTTCGACAGGAGCGTAGGTCTCATCGTCAGATACCGTTGTGTCAGCGCGGCGGAAAGCGATCGGGATCTGCTTGCCCATAAGCGTTGATTCAAGGTATTTGAGCTTTCTGTCGATCTTCGCGTCCTCGCACATGAAGCCCGTGACCCTGGAAGTCTCGTAGTCGATACCGATCCTGAAATCCATCTTGGTATTCTTGTCAGACGGAAGCGCAACGGTCATGTCGAAAACATATCCCACCGGTGCGCCGTCCTTGTCGTATCCCCTGTACACCGAGTTGATCTCAGGGAAATCGTAGAGGACCTTACCGGTAAGCGGAGTATAGGATTCCGCGGGAAGGACCGTTCCGAACTTCTGCTTGTATTCGAGCTGGAGTCTTCTGTCCGCCCTGTCGTTTGACCAAAGGAATCCGCCGAAGATCAGGATCGCACTGAGGACTGCAAGGAGCAATGCCTCTGTAACGAAGACCTTGATTTGGCTGTGCGTCATCATCTGACATCCACCTCCCTTGACCTTAAGTTCCTGCGCGATATCGTCTTCATGAGGAAATCGATAACGAAAGACATGAAGTTAACTGAAAGGACCGGGGCAAGAAGCGCCGTATCCGGTCTTACGAAAGCGCGCATGACGAGCGTCAATACCGCGCAGACCATTCCTGCAAAGAATCCCGCCGTAAACCTGGAAGGCATCGTCGTCAGGTCGCCCAGCATGTAGACTGCAACGAAGATGACGCCCGATGAAAGCATGAAAGCGACATATCCTTCATAGCCGAAGCCTGTTCCCTTTTTGAGAACGTTGGCCAGCGGGAAGAACACTGTAAGCGTTACGAGATATGCGATCGGGGCATATGTTCTGATCGAGCCTCTCGAGATGAGGAAGAATCCTCCAAGTAAAACGCAGGTCGCGCAGGCTGCACCGATGCTTCCCGGGAAGTTGCCCGTGATGAGCTCCGGGAAACTGCAGTTCGTGTAATCGTGGAACTCGCCTGCCTTCGTTCCGAAAATGAGGGTCCTTAACATGAACCATCCTTCCGATCCGCCTTCGGCATAACCCACGACGGAAGAAGGCATTACGAGGCTTATGAAAAGCCTTCCTGCGGCAGCGGGATTGACCAGATTGGATCCCGGGCCTCCGAATATCTGCTTTGTTACTATCGATCCGAAAAGCACGCCCGTCAGAGCCGTGACAAGCGATGTGTCAGGCGGCAGTGTAAGAGCCAGCATGAGGCCTGATGCCGCGGAGCTCAGATCGAAATAATCACCCTTGCCGCCTCTTCCCGCAAGACGCTCGAAAATAACGTCTGACAGGGTAAATGTGAGCATGCAGAACAACATGAGTATTATCGCCCTAAGTCCGTAGTAGAACGCTCCGTAGATCGCGCAGGGAACCATTGCCGCTATCAGCGTCAGATAGATGTACGGCGCGTTTTTCTCGGTATGTATGAACGGCGCAAGCCTTACGGTCTCTTCCCTGCTCATACCTTCTTGCCTCCGTCGAAAGGCAGTACGATCCTGCCTGCTTCGTCTCTGCCGTCTTCTTCGATGCGGCCGCCGTAATCTTCAAGTAGCGAGCCTGCGCCTGCCTCGTTGTTATCGTAGATGAGTTCTCCTTCAGTTGCAGTATGACCGCTGTTGTAAAGGAGCGAGTTGACTTCGATGACTCTTCCCTCTCCTGCGAATACCGCTATCCTGGCCGTGAGATCAATGCCCGCCGGGCAGATGTAAGAACAAGAACCGCATGCGATACAGTCTCTCGCGCCCTCTTCCGAAGCCTTCTGCGTAAGACCCTGATTGAGCATTTCATAAATGGTGTTGGGCGACAGTCCCATCGGACAGCACTCGGAACAAAGACCGCAGTGAATGCACGGGGTCTTCGGAACGACCTGCCTTCTGATTATGGAAACTGCCGACGTAAGCTTGATTATCGGCGTATTTTCAGGATCCTGTATCTCGATCCCGGTAAGACAGTTGCCCCAGATAATACGGCCTCCGCTCGCCCTGAAATCCCCGATGCTGCTGATGAGCTCGGATACAGGCGTTCCGATCGGGACGAGCATGTTATGGATGCCTGACGTGTCTCCTGTTATGGAAACGATGCGGCTCATCATGGGAATGTTGTCTGACAGGGCTTCCCAGCAGGCGAGCATCGTCGAGCAATTGAAAAGGACTGCTCCGCAGGAGCGCTCCAGTGTATCCTGCGCGGCAAGCTGCTTGCCGTAAAGGGCTTTTGCCACAAGCCTGTAATAGCCCTGAGGGAATCTTTCCCTGAAGAGCTTGATGTCGAATGTAAGGTCCTTGAACTTGTCCTTAAGGCGTTCGATGGAGTTTTCGAGTGCTTCGCGCTGTTCTTTTCTCTGCTCTGAGATGAGGAAAAAGCATCTTTGCGCGCCGATCGCCCTGGAACAGGCAGCCGAGCCGTTGACGACATAATCGGAATATTCGGTTATTGCCGTAAGGTCGGATGTCGAATAGGGCTCGCTCTGAAGGCAGTTGACCAGAAAGTCTTTGACGCCCTCTTTCTTGGCTCTCCTGAGCTTCGCGCCGGTCGGGATGCCCTCGCCGCCCATGCCGCAGACGCCCGCATCCGTTATGATGTTGATCGCCTCGGTGGCAGACAGCTTCATGACTGACCTGGGTTTGAGCGAATCAAGCCTTGCACGCTTGTTGTCGTTCTTGATGACGACCGCGCGCGTGCTGATGCCGTTCGGGAGCGTGATGGGTATTATATCCGTTACCGTGCCTGAAATGCCCGTATGTACGGGAACTGAGAAAGAGCCCTTTTCGGGGATACCGACACACTGACCTGCAAGGACCGTGTCACCTATGCGGACACAGGGGACTGCGGGAACGCCGTAATGCATCTTCATAGGAAGTATGACCCTGGTGGGATAGACGCGTTCGAGCATGATTTCCCTGACATAGTGAGAGCGCTTTGAAAAATTCAAAACGTCTCCCGGAAAAAGTCCCTTGAAAAACGAATATCTCCTGCGGTCAGGCATCAGCACTCCATGCATGACGCCAAAAGACGCCATGCTGAATAAATCTTAGTCGGTGTATCCTTCCAGCTTCTTGGATGAAGAAGCGCGTGAAAGCTTTCTGATCGCCTTCGCTTCGATCTGTCTGATACGCTCACGAGTAACGCCGAGCTTCTTACCAACCTGCTCAAGTGTCATCGGGATGCCGTCCTTGAGACCGAAACGCAGCTCGATTACCTTGCGCTCACGCTCTGTGAGCGAGTTAAGTGCCTTTATGAGATCTTCCTTGAGGAGGATCCTTGCTACTTCCTCTTCAGGAGCAGCGAGTTCATCGTTTGAAATGAAGTCAACGAGGTGGCTGTCTTCTTCCTCACCGACAGGCTTGTCGATGGAGATGGGATCCTGTGAGATCTTCTGGATCTCGCGGATCTTTGCGGCATCCATGCCCATTTCCTTTGCAAGCTCTTCAGTCGTAGGCTCTCTTCCGAGGTCCTGGACAAGCTGTCTCTGTACTCTTGTGAGCTTGTTGATGGTCTCTACCATGTGAACAGGGATACGGATCGTACGCGCCTGGTCAGCGATGGCTCTGGTGATCGCCTGACGGATCCACCATGTTGCGTATGTGGAGAACTTGAATCCCTTTGTGTAGTCAAACTTGTCGACTGCCTTGATGAGACCGATGTTGCCCTCCTGGATGAGATCGAGGAGAGAAAGTCCTCTGTTCATGTACTTCTTTGCGATGGAGACAACGAGTCTCAGGTTGGAGTTGATGAGCATCTCCTTTGCTTCCTCGTCGCCGTCTGCCATTCTCTGGGCGATGTCACGCTCCTGCTCGGCGTTGAGGAGCTCGATCTTACCGATCTCCTTGAGGTACATCTTGACCGAGTCATCTACGACGTTGACGTCTTCGCCGCCTTCATCGTCGCCCGTATCGTCATTGTCGAGATCCGGATCGTTGATCTTAACGCCGGAGTTATCAAGTTCTGCACGGAGAGTGATCATCTCATCGGGTTCGAGCTTATAGCTGTCTGTAAGCGACTCAAGATCAGCCTCCGTGATCATGCTGCCGTTCTTGTCTGCGAGTTTCTTGGCGGCCGCCAGGGCCTTATCAAAATCTGTCATAAAAATCACCTCGCGAAATCTTATTTCGTTGTCTCTGAAGCAGCCGTCGACTCCGTGATCACCACGGTCTCCTGCACGTCTTCCGTTACACCTTCAGCTGTTACATGGTAGATGGTATCGGGAGTAAAGATCTCCATCCTGACTGCACCCGTGTTGTTGCCATCTCTCTTTGCGGTACGGAGCTCACAGTACTTTGCGTAGTAACTGTTTGCAGTTGACTTATCGATGTCTGCCGACAATACCAGCTTAATGTTCTGGCATGTAAGTCCGTAAATGATGTACTGTCTTTCGAAAGAATCCTGCTCTTTCTGCTCTGCCGCTACGCCATCAAAAACTGTCTTGATGTCAGCTTCGATCGCCTGTCTGAGCTTCGTTCTGGACAGATAGAGCGGATAGGAGATCAGTAAAGTAATGAGTATAATTCCCACTACGCCGGCTGCGAATGCGATGACAATCTTCTTCGGAGCCTTTACGTCGTTGGGCGAGACCTCAAATTCGCTCGGCTTGAGCTTTAAGTCATCACCCTTGGTTGAGACTTTCTCACGCTGAACGGCTTTCTGTACCATATCAGGCATTACGGGGTTGGAATAATAGTGCTTTCCGCCCTCCTTAGCCTCAAATTTCTCGTTTTTGAACTCGTGTCCTTCAGGATTTTCGAGAAGCCTTACAGCCTCTTCTGCGGGGAAAACGCAGTTACAGAATACACACTCGCAAGTGTCGTCTCTGTCATCGAAAACAACAAGGGAACCGCAGTTCTTGCACATACCTTGCTTAGTTGCCATTAAAAGACCATCCTCCCGGTAATGAGGTTATTAGCTTAAGCAAACAGCCTTAGTAAGTGCCTTAGGGGAAATCAGGTCTCTCGCCGTAAAAACGGCATACCCTATGTCAAGGCATAGTTCTACTTATAGCAATCAAAAATTTTACTACCGATTGTCAAATCCGTCAACCATTTTTTTAAATATATATTAAAAAACTCGCGTTTTAGCGGTCATATGCCTCTAAATGTCCTCGAAAACGCGAAAACAGAATCCTGAAATAAAGTATAATGTTACCTGTCAGACTAAACCGGACACGCATTCAAGGAGGTTACCGCCATGAAATGGGAAGAACTGCCCTCATCTTACGAGTGGGACCGGAGACTGGCCTATTTTCTTGACCCTGCCAATCAGAAAGACATCAGCAAGGAAGATCTGCAGGAAGCATTGGCGATCCTTGCGGCAAAATACTGCGATGCGTTTTATGACATGCGTTTCCTCGAGTGCTTCATAGAAGAACAGCTGGGCACCGAGAAGCTTGAATCCGCGATCGAAGCAAATGTTGATTCCGATTCGGTTACAGACCGCGTTGAGGTCCTCATGGACGAGAAAACCGTTGAAGGCAGGATGCAAATATCACACGGATTCGTCACCAGGATCGCCGAAGAATTTGACGACTTAAACGACGGAAATTTCTGATCTCCGAAGCTTCAAATCACTTTTTCACTACCGGGTGCTTCAGGCACCCGTATCTGTTTCTGATGCTTTGAAAAACCCAAAATACCACAGTTTTTCCGTATATTTGCAACGAATTTGACTCATTGTTGACACGTGCCATAAATGATACAAGCGTAATATAAATGTGAAAGTCCGGCATTCTGCCCGTTTTGGTATGCCGGGAAACTAACAGAAAGGTGATATAAAAATGAAGAGCTTCAAGATCGACAGAACCAAGATTCTTTCCGTTGCTACGGCTTCATTGTTAATAACTACTCTCCTGACAGGCTGCGGCGGCAAAAAGCAACCCGTTGTAAGTCTGACAACACAGGCAACAACATCCATCACGACAGCCGAATCAACAACGGAAGCGACAACAACTACTGAAGAAGAGACGACGACTGAAGAGACAACAACTGAGGAAACAACGACCGAGGCTACAACGACCGAGGCAACGACAACAACGGAAGAGGAAACAACGACCACCAAGAAGAAGGTAGTCAAGAAAGCCACTCCGACAATGAATCCCAAGAAGATCAAGACGACCGATTACAGGGCAAAGGTCTACGCAAAGAATAAGATGAACGTAAGATCCGGTCCGGGCACAAACTACAAGATCGTCAAGACTCTTGAGAAGGGCGACGGCATCGACGTACGTGCAAAGACCAACAACGGCTGGTACAAGACCATCAACGGCAACTACGTACTCGCTTCCCTTACATCCAAGACGAAGCCCGCCTGATCCGTTAAAGAATTTAAGCAACCAAAAGCTCCGGTTACCGGAGCTTTTATTATGCAGTTTTACCCGTTTCAGGCTATTCCGTTACTTAGATCCGGCGGGTCTCTTCCCTCTTCATTTTCATCATCTTCCCCTTGATTCACGATTTTCGTCACGGAATGTCCTCAAAACGTGTCGTTTTTCGTGAATCCGGCCTCTGATTCACGGATTGCGTCACGAAAATGCGTGTTTTCGTGAATCTTTCGTGAATCACCGTTTCAAAAGGAATTCCGCCGCCATTCCGCAGTGACAGGGACAGATCAATTCCTAAACAGATAAGCAAATGAAAACCGCCCTCCGGGGTTTGCAGAGGGCGGTTTATCGTTACCGGATAATGCTTGTATTACAAGTATCTCTTTTTCCTGACCAGATAGATCACGAGACCCGCACAGCAAGCCGCGCCTATGGCAAGAACGATGGAGCCGATAACATTGGCCGGGCTTGTTCCAACGCCGGTGGCGGGAACAGATGAAGGTTTCTTATAGTTCGGATCTGCCCTGTCGATCATGACGATAGGTGAACCTGTAATTTCAATACCCTTATCATCCGTGATCTTTCCGTTACGTTCGATCGTAAACCTGATCGCATCAGCAGTGAGGTATGCCTCAGGAGTTACGGTTTCCTTGAGCTCATAAAGTCCGTACTTAAGTCCTGTAACGGTCGAAGGTGTTGTACCCGTTACGAAGGAGATGGACTTCTTGTCAGCCGAGAGCGTGACTTTGATGGTCTTGCTGCCCTGCTTGACTACGACACCTGACATATCGTATCCGTTAAGGCTCGTCAGCGTGAGCGTAGCCTTCGGAAGTTCCTTCCTGGCGACGTCCTGCTTGGAGATCTTAACATCGTAATCAGAAACCTTATAGTTGTTGGTCAGATCGAGTTTTCCCGTAGCAGACTTTGCAACGGTGCATGTCTGCGTCGTAGCGGAAGAGCCTGCGACAAGAACAAGTTCAATATCGGTTCCTTCGATCTTTGCCTTCGCATTGTACTCCGTAACCTTATACTTTCCGACAGGAATGTCACGGATCTCGGCGCTCCACTTCAGGCTTCCTGAAGAATGGATGAGAGAAGCGAGCTTGATCTGGGCTTCCGTCTTGTCGGCGGTAAATGTTCCGTCAAGCTTGAGATACTTGGCTGCATCTGTCGTATCTGTTCTTTCGATTACGAAATAGATGCCTGAAGCAGCTGCTTCGTTCTCAAGGATGTCGCCTGTGAAAGTCTTGGAGAACGCAATGTTGCCCTTATCCTGAACAACTGTCTTTTTCTTGTAAGAGTTGATCAACGTAGCTTCGCCGGGTGTGGTGGCCGTTACCGTAACACCGGTCCTGGTTGTCGTTGAAGCTCCGGTATCAAGCTCAAATCCGTCAGATGCCGTATTGTCGGTATCCTCGGTGATGTCGTACTTCTGGACAGGGAGACCCGTGATGGTAACACCTGTTGAACCTGCAGTAACCTTAATGCCGACCTTGGTATCGGAAGCCTTTCCGTCTTCGCCATACCACTTGTTGTCAGCACCC
>SVJC01000042.1 GCA_015069215.1 Oscillospiraceae bacterium | reverse complement strand
GCGACCTTGTCGGAGAATGTACCGTTCTGGACGATCCTTACCAGCTCGCGGTTAAGGTTCCTCAGGTTCGGATAGCCGTTCTCATCGAAGTACGCAAGCTCGTAAACTACGTCTCTCATCTTGTTGCGGCTGACGAAGCTTATTATCGTCCTCATTACGAGTTCGAGCTTGCCCATCTCTTCAGAACTCAAAGGCTCTTCATCTTCCGTCATGTAAACGGTCGATGTAGTGATGGTCATTACCGACGTGACGGCCCTCAGGCTCAATATCTCCCTGCCGCCCTTATGCGTGTCAAAAGCTATGAAGGCCTCGCCTTTGCCTTCCTTTTCTTCCTTATGGTTTTTGTAGACCGTGGTAACGCCCTTGCTGAGCCTGAACATGAGACCGATCTTGGTAAGGAGCTCGGTGATGCGCTTTACGTCGGCCTTTTCGAAATCGTTCAGTGCGGACAACAGCTGCTCGTAAAGCTCGTAGAACGTGATGAACGAATAGGTCATGGCAGTCTGTGCTTCTTCGTTTATGGGCTGTTCCTTGAACCTCTTCTTGTTCGCATACATCAGATTGTCTGCGCGCTCAAAGACATCCTGGACCCTTAAGTCGATATCAGGCATGTACTCTGCCATGCCGTATGCGATCGTAACCAGATTCTGCTGCTTGTGATCCACCTGGATGTTATAGAATCTCTTCAAAAGGTCGTATCTGTTCTCGTAATCCGAGCCTCTCAGGACGATGGCAAACTCATCGCCGCCGATCCTGAATACCGGGCTGTGATCGAAGACCTCGCAGATTATCGCGCACGCATCCTTGATGTACTTGTCGCCCGCGCTGTGGCCCTCGGTATCGTTGATCTGCTTGAGTCCGTTGATGTCGCAGACCACGATCGCAAACTCAAGTCCTTCGGTCTTTATCGCGATATCATTGTCTATCTGGATCTCGGTATTAACATATGCGTGCTTGTTCTTGACATTGGTCAGTGCGTCCTTGTTTGCCATGTCAATGGCAGAGCCGATCTTTGCCTCGAATTCAAGCTCGCGCTTCTTGGCTTTGTCTATGTTTTCGACTGCAACGATGATGAAATCGTCACCGTCGTTGATCCTCATTATTACCAAAGACACGTACTGCGGTTCGCCGTCAAGCATGAGCCTGTAATTCAGGAACAGCTTGTTGTTGAACTTATCCAGCTGCAACAGGATGTTCTCCTTGACCATCGCCTGGCTCATCATGGGATAGTCTTCCTCGTAGATGTCCTTCCTCATGTTGGTCTGCGAGTCAGCAAAGAAATCTGCTCCCCTGTTGCCGACTTCAAGCTTCGTGTACTTATCGCTTGAGCTGAATTCGTAGTATTCGTTGGTGATCAGGTTTACGCGGTAGATGACTTCATATCTTGAAGCCAAAGCCATCGCGACGTTGTTGAAGAGCTCGCTCTCTTCCCTGAGAGTCTGCTCGCGCTTCGTCTGTTCATCGACGTTAACGACACCCATGACGATGTGATCGGGGTCGTTCTTCGGACGGACGATGTTCATCGTTACGAACTTGATGTCGTCGCCTAACTTTTGCCTGTACTTCATCGATACAAGGCCGGTCCTCTCAAGATGCTTTATGAGAGTCTTTTTCTCAAGCTCTTTCAAAAGATAGTCAACATCTTCCCCGTAGATGATCTTCGGAACGTCACTGGCCATGTCGGCAAAGAAATCAGTGCCGCTCTTGGCAGTTCCGAGCTGCGCGTAAACGTCACTGGCGCTGTATACCGTATATTCGTCCGTATTGATGTTGATGTAATAGATTACTTCGTAACGGCTGGCCAGTGCTCCCGCGATACGGCTGTATGTCAGCATCTTCTCTTCGTTCGCGAGCTCTCTTCTTCTCTGCGCGTCAATGTTCCTGACGCCAATTATGATCTTGTCTTCCGCGCCCTTGATGGTCTTTAGGTAATGGAATCTTGGAACTCCGTCCAACATCAGTCTGTATTTGACCGTGAAAGACCTGCCGTTCTTCAGGACCTCTGTCACGGTCTCCTTTTTGAACGCGGCCAGGAAATGTTCCTGATCTTCGGGATATACCTGGATGCGTGCATTCTTTACGACGGCTCCGTAGAAATCGTCACCCGCACTTCTCTGTACGAGCGTCTTATTCTCGCCCTCGACAATATACTCGACATAACTGTCATCGTTCGAGTGAATAACAAATATACTGTCGTAATCTTTCGCGAGCGCTAGCGCGATCTCTTCGAAAGTAATTGGCTTTTTAGAGTTCTCGCCGTTCATGGTGCACCCCAAATTTAAAGGTTATCTTCTATTTTACCTTGTTTATCAGGGCTTGTGTTAATCAATTGTAAAAAATGAGTGATAAATCTTTGTTTGCACCGGGTGGACAGGGCGTATAAAACGGACCGGCCGGCCTTTATGGCTTACGGCTGATCCGTCATTGTTCCTTACGCTCTTAGATCCTTACGCTTTCTTCAGCGGGACCCAGATGTACGCGACGTTGTCGTTGGGGTCTTCGCAGGGCGGTGTGTAGACCTCCAGGTTGTAGCTGCCTGCGAGCTCATAGCCCTTAAGTGACGGGAGCCACTCGGTCCAGACCTGTGTGTTGACGGACTGAAGACTCTCCGGGAGCGGGCCCCTGCAGGTAAACACTGCCCAAAGGCCGCCGGGAATCCGGTAGGTCTCCAAGCCCTCCGGGATGTCTTTAATGGGCTGGTAAAGGTCTGCGATCCAGTAGTCAAAGATCTTTCCGTGCGTGTCCTTGTTGTCCACGCAAAGGCCGAACGTGCCTTCAAGGCCTTTCATGTCCTTGGCCCATTCGCCCCAGAACTTGGGTATGTCCTGGTAGCTTGTCTCCGAATTAAACTCTCTCCTGATGCCGATCACGGTGAACGGCGCTTTTTCCACGATACGGTAATCCAACATGTTTCCACCCTCCAGTGTGACTTTGATATGAAGCGGTGCAAGGGACTTTAAGACTGCTCCGGACTCTCTGGCCTCTGAGGGCGTGATACCGTGGAAGCGGCAGAAGGCCTTTGTAAAGCTGTCCGGTGAATCGTAGCCGTACTTCATGGCTATGTCGATCACCTTTGCCTCCGAGCCTGCCAGTTCCTGCGCCGCGAGCGTCATCCTGCGCGAACGGATGTACTCGCCTACGGTCATGCCGCAAAGCGCGCCGAAGATCCTTTGGTAGTAGAAGGGCGACAGAGCGGCCTTTGCGGCGATCTCCCCGATGTCCGCCTCCTCTGTCAGATGCTTTTCCATAAAATCTATGGATGCCTGAAATCCTTCTATCCAGTCCATTTCGTCATCTCCTTGCCGTTTACGATGTCAGTATATCAGGGGCATTTTCAAGAGACCCGACAATCCGTGCTCTCTTTGTCAGTATAAATGAACCGGGCCGGATTGTCGCATAGAAAAGCCCCGGTGATCTCACCGGGGCAGGCATTCAGTATAAAAGGATCATGAGATCGAAGTCTTCATTGGTGACTTTGCTCAGTGCCTCGTCACCGACAGAGCAGCTGACCACTTCCAGAAGGTCCTTGCCTTCCCCACGGAAAAATGCGCAGACGTTGTCCAGAAGCTCCGGCATGTCTTCGACTATCAGGATCCTGTATGACATGATTCTCCCTCCACGGCCTTATCATACGAGTCAGTTATGCCAAAATTTTGTCACTGTCGGGAGGATTTGCAAAAGGTGTGTCTGGTGGCCGCGGTCTACCTCTTCAAGGGAATGCACCTGTTTACGCGCTTTTTGTAATCTAAATACTCCTGGCCGTAGAGCCCTGCGAGCCACTTTTCCTCGGTGTTTATCAACACTACCGTGAGGAACGCCCAGTTCACGAAGAAGATTGCGATCATGAATATGTTGTGCCACATGAGGCTTATTCCCGTGACCAGGAACCACCAGCCGCTGTACATGGGGTTTCTTGTCCAGGCGTAGATGCCGGTCGTCTTGAGCTTGTTTTCGGTGATGCTCTCGTCCATGCCGGACTTGACCGCGCCGATGAACCAGACGGCTGCGCCTGATACCATCAGGAGAATGCCCGCTGTCCTGAAGATCCTGGTCCAGATGCCGTCCAGGATCCCTATCTTAAATACATAACTGAATAAGACTATCGAGACTGCCGTAATCAGGCCGATGCCGGCGATGAGGTACGGTCCGATGCCGAAGAGCGGGAGCTTCTGGCCTTCTTTTGTGTAGTTCTTTAACATATATCCTGTCTCCCTTCAATATATAAACATATGAGCAACTGTTCATATGTATTATAGCGCGGTATTCCTTTTAGTCAATAATTAAGTGCTCTTTTTTGGGGCGGATCCCCGCTGTTCACGAATTGGAACACGTTTTTTGCAAAATCCGTGTTCCGTTTTGTGAATATCACGTCAGATTCACGTTTTGGAACACGAGATCGATCATTATCGTGTTCCTTTTCGTGAACACAATATTCCGTTAACACATAGTGATTATTAATTTTTCTTTTAATCATCCCAAAGCCTGTTTTTAACGCATTTCACGGCAGCGGCATTGTCTGAAATTGTCGGTTTTTGTCGGTTGTTTCCGCGGCCCGGGCTTATAAAATCAACTTATGAAATACTTTGGCACATACATTCCGCAAGAGTATCTGGCTCTTAAGATCAACTACTGCCGCCGGCAGCTGGAAATGCTGCCGCCCGTCAGCATGCATGAACAGCAATCAAAGGGCAAGACGGTAACGCGCTTAGTCGTTGGCGATCACAGATTCAATTTAAATTCCCCGTCCGGTGAAAAGTATTACAAGATCATGCTCCTCCGCAACGAGCTGGAAGAAAAGCTTAATATCTGCGAGGCTATCTGGAAACACAATTTCTTAAAGCCGGTCCCCGAATATGAGGTTCCAAAGATTACCCGGACACTAAACACAGGCTTCGAAAAAACCGTGTTAGACAGTAATTTCTTTATCAACCTTAAGGAAGATGCCAACAAAAACTACTTGAAGTCAAATGCTTACGCTTTCAACGGAAACAATTATCGCTCCGCCGCTGAACGCGAGATCGCGATCTTCTACACGGAAGCGGGAATACCCTTTAAATATGAGCCTGAGGTCTGGTTCAATGGCATGAGCAAACCTGCTTATCCTGATTTTGTCTTATTGATCCCGGAACTGGATACATGCAAGTTTCACGAGCACTGCGGCCTAATGAACTTCAACAACTATGTGCGGGACGTCACGCTTAAATGCGGAACTTATGCCGGATCAGGCCTGCTTTTGGATCAGGATGTCTTCTTCACTTACAGTTCAGACGACGTGACTTTGGACATACGCTATCTTTCCGCAAAACTTAACGCCGTGGTCTTTGGCACGATGATCAATTCCAATCAGTGATCGTACCCCTGCATTATGTTTACGTTTAGGAACACGTTTTTTGCCAAATCCGTGTTCCGTTTTGTGAATATCACGTCAGATTCACGTTTTGGAACACGAGATCGATCATTATCGTGTTCCTTTTCGTGAACACGGGCTATGTGCCCGATTCAAGACCTTAGCCCAGCGCGACGTCCAGGGCCATCATGATCGAAAAGCCCACCGCGAAAGATACTACGCCAATGTTTGAATGCTTGCCCTGCGACATTTCGGGGATCAGTTCCTCAACAACGACATAGAGCATCGCGCCCGCGGCAAAGGTCAAAAGGTAAGGCATCGCGGGAATGACGAGGCCCGCGATGAGGACCGTGAGCCCTCCGAATACGGGCTCGACCGCGCCGGAGAGCACGCCGAGCACAAATGACTTGGGCTTGCTCTTTCCTTCTGAATACAAAGGCATCGATATGATCGCGCCCTCGGGGAAATTCTGTATCGCGATACCCAGAGCCAATGCCAGGGCTGCTCCTGCGGTTATGTTGCCCGAGCCGTTCACGAGGCCCGCATACACAACGCCTACCGCCATGCCTTCAGGAATGTTGTGGAGCGTTACCGCCAGAACGAGCATCGCGGTGCGTGTAAGCTTGCTCTTGGGACCTTCGACCTGATTGATGCTCGCGTGAAGGTGCGGGATCACATGGTCAAGCAGGAGCAGGAAAAGTATGCCCGCCCAGAAGCCGATGAATGCAGGCAGAAACGCAAGTCTCCCCTTGTCAGAAGACTGCTCGATGGCAGGTACGATGAGACTCCAGATTGAGGCCGCGACCATGACGCCTGCCGCAAAACCCGTCAGGGCGCGCTTGATCCCGTCCTTCAGATCATCCTTCAGGAAGAAAACGCAGGCCGCACCCGCAGACGTGCCTATGAAAGGTATCATGAGACCTAAGATTACCGTCTTTAACATGTTTCCACCTCCATTTCCATAATACCATTGCGTTCTTCCTTACCTAGACAAAAGGGTTGCCGGCTTAGAGCAACCCTTTTTAAAGGTATGGAATGTATAAAGGAGGTACTATGCTTTCTTTGTAACTTTGCCGGAATGGCATTTACCCGCCATGGCGCAGTTTGCGCATCCACAGCCGCAGGAACTCTTTCCCGCTTTCTTATCGCGGATCATGCTGATCACCGCTAGCGTAACTATGCCTAAAACCGCTGCGATTATCAGGATGTTTGCCATGTTCGAGTAAATCCATTCCAGCATATTGTTGCCTCTTAATTAACCTTTACATCTGCCTTGATCGCGCCTGTGTACTTCTTCGCGGGTCTTACCAGGAGGAAGATGAGGAATGCGAGTACTGCGATCGCGAAAACAAGTCCTACCACGTTGACTGCTCCGGTGAAGAGAAGTCCGAACTGATATACGATGAGGGAGATAGCATATGCGAATACGCACTGATATCCGATCGCGAACCATGTCCACTTTGCCGAGTTCATCTCACGCTTGATGGCACCGATGGCTGCGAAGCAGGGTGCGCAGAGGAGGTTGAAGATAAGGAATGAGAAGCCTGCCAGAGCGTTGAGTCCTTCGAAGTCCAGGACGCCGAATACGCCGACGACTTCTTCCTTTGCGACAAGGCCCATGATGGTTGCAATGGTAGCCTTGATGTTTGCAAATCCGATGGGAGCAAAGATCCACTTGATCGCACCGCCGATGATTCCGAGGACTGAAGCCTCAAGCTCCATGTCAGGATCAAAGCCGAACCCTGCTTCCGTATTTCCGAAAACTGAACCGAACCAGATTATGATCGATGACAGGAGGATGATCGTTCCTGCCTTCTTGATGAAGGACCAGCCGCGCTCCCACATTGATCTTAAGAGGTTGCCGAGTGTAGGCCAGTGGTATGCGGGGAGCTCCATTACGAACGGAGCGGGATCGCCTGCGAACATCTTGGTCTTCTTGAGAAGGATGCCTGAGATGATTACTGCGGCTACACCGATGAAGTAGCATGCGGGTGCAACCCAGGCGCCGTCAAATGCAGAGTGTCTGAAAAGAGCTGCAGTGATGAGGGCGATGATGGGGAGCTTTGCTCCGCAGGGGATGAATGTTGTTGTCATGATGGTCATCTTGCGGTCACGGTCACTCTCGATCGTACGTGATGCCATGACGCCCGGAACGCCGCATCCTGAAGCTACGAGCATCGGGATGAAAGACTTTCCCGAAAGACCGAATCTTCTGAAGATACGGTCGAGAACGAATGCGACTCTTGCCATGTATCCGCATGACTCAAGGAACGCAAGCAGGAAGAAGAGAACGAGCATCTGGGGAACGAATCCGAGAACGGCGCCTACGCCTCCGACGATACCGTCGACTACGAGGCCCTTGACGAAATCATTTGCGCCTGCCTTCTCAAGTCCTGAACTTACAAGGTCAGGGATGCTCGGAACAAAGATCGCGCCTTCTACTTCTGCCATGTCGGGAGAAGTGAATTCGCCTTCTTCATCGAGAGCTCCTGATGCGGTGAGCGCACCTGCGAGGTCGAATCCTTTCTCTTCGAACTCATCAGCGTAGAATCCGAAGTCTTCTTCGAAAGCGCCGAAATCAGCTTCTTCAAAGTCACCCTTGAGGTTCTCTGCACCTGTGACGTCCTTTTCTGCAGCTGCTTCGATGACAGCCTTAACCTCTTCTGTGAAAACGTTCTTGCCGGCCCATTCATCAACCTGTGCATCGTATGCGGCACGTCCGATACCGAAAAGATACCAGCCGTCACCGAAAATCTGATCGTTGGTGAAGTCGGTTGCATTTGCGCCGAAAGCTGACATTGCGATGTAGTAAACGGCCCACATGATGAGCGCAAAGATCGGGAGTGCAAGGAACCTGTTGGTTACGATCCTGTCGATCTTGTCTGATTTGGAAGCCTTGCCTGCCGACTTCTTCTTGTAGCAGCTCTTGATGATCGAAGCGATATAAACATATCTCTCGTTTGTGATGATGGACTCCGCGTCGTCATCGAGTTCCTTCTCGGCTGCAGCGATGTCCTTTTCGAGGTGATCGATCTTCTCTTTTGAAAGACCGAGCTTCGCGATGACCTTCTCGTCACGCTCGAAGATCTTGATTGCATACCATCTCTGCTTGTCCTCGTTCATGTCGTGGAGAGCGAACTCCTCGATGTGAGCCAGAGCGTGCTCGACGGGGCCTGAGAACGTGTGGGGCGGGATCGTCTTGGTGCTCTTTGCAGCCTTGATAGCTTCCTCTGCAGCCTCCATGATGCCCGTGCCCTTGAGAGCTGAGATCGCGACTGCCTTGCAGCCCATCTGCTCTGAAAGCGCATCGAGATTGATCTTGTCACCGTTCTTGTTGACGATGTCGATCATGTTGACAGCCATGACGACCGGGATACCCAGTTCGGTGAGCTGTGTCGTGAGATAGAGGTTACGCTCGAGGTTCGTACCGTCAACGATGTTGAGGATTACGTCGGGGTTCTCATCGATGAGATAATTACGTGCGACGACTTCCTCCAATGTATAAGGCGACAGCGAGTAGATACCGGGAAGGTCCGTTACCGTTACGCCGTCGTGTTTCTTGAGTTTACCTTCTTTCTTTTCGACAGTAACTCCGGGCCAGTTGCCTACGAACTGGTTTGAGCCTGTCAGAGCGTTAAAGAGCGTGGTCTTACCGCTGTTCGGGTTACCCGCTAACGCTATCTTGATCTCTGTACTTGCCATTGTATTAATTGTTCCTCCATTATTAATTTCAAAACATCTCCGCTTTTTCGCGTGAGAGTGAGCTGTGTCTCCGAGCGTCTTCCGCACAAGCGAAGCGCGGAGGACTAAGCGAGGGGGCACACTCACTCGACTTCAACCATTTCAGCATCTGCTTTACGGAGCGAGAGCTCGTAGCCTCTGACCGTGACCTCGACCGGGTCTCCGAGCGGAGCCACTTTGCGGACGTAGATCTCAACACCCTTTGTGATACCCATGTCCATGATCCTGCGCTTTACCGCACCCTCACCGGTGAGCTTTGTGACCTTTACGGTCTCTCCCACCTTTACCTGTCTCAATGTCCTCACTTTTCATTCCTCCTAGATCATTATTTTCCTTGCTAATTCCCGGCTGACTGCAACGCGGCTTTCCTTGACCTTGACTATCAGGTTCTCGCCGATGGCGCTTACCACGCTGACTTCGCCTCCGACCGTGAAGCCCATGTCTGCAAGATGCTGCTTCACTTCGGGACTCCCCCCGATCTTCTTTATGATCTGGGGCTGATCCTGCTCTGCATAACACAAAGGCATCATGCTGTTCCCCCTTTGTTCCGCTAGGTTAGTTTTGGCTAACCTCAAGCGTAAAAATATTGGTTAGCGCTAACTAACCACAGCAATTATAATTAGCATGTGCTAACTCGTCAAGTGCCCGAATTAATTATAAAAATCTCTTGCGTTTCTGATTGTCAAAAGCCGAAAATATGGTACGCTATGGCTATCCAATCAAAAGGAGTTTTCACATGGCTTTACAGGAATCCGGCGAGATGTATCTCGAGACCATTTATGTCCTTTCACAGAAATCCAGCGAGGTCCGCGCAATCGACGTCGGCGAATACATGGGATTCTCAAAACCGTCCGTCAGCCGCGCGCTGGGACTCTTAAGAGAAGAAGGCCTTGTTAAGAACGATGCCGACGGGTTCTTAAAGCTCACAAAGGCCGGCGAGATCCACGCAAAGAGGATCTACGAGCGCCACACGGTGCTCGCCAAGCTTTTCATAGACTTAGGCGTTGACGAGAAGATCGCAACTGAAGACGCATGCCGCATAGAGCACTACATCAGCGATGAGACTTTTGACGCGATCAAGGAACACATAAAGCGTTTTAAAAAGGACTGACCGCCACGAAAAGTGAAGTAAAAAGCATCAGGCCCGCTATGGTTTCCATGGCGGGCTTTTTGTCTGTCCATTCACGTTTAGGTTTTCCTTATTAACACTAATGTTAAAGTATTTTAACTTATAATATACTATAATGAAAATGTACGGGTTTGACTGCGTTGCATAAGAGGTACACATGACCAGGCAGGACGATATCTTCAAGAAAATATCCGAATCGTTGTTGATGGACTATACAAGCGTCTACTATGTCAATGCGGTCACCAATAAATACTGCTGGTATTCGGTCAATCCGGACTTCCATTCGCTGAAGCTCGAACCGGGCGGCGACGATTTTTTCAAGAACATAATCCGTGACTGCAAACAGGTCGTCTATGAAGAAGACCAGCACATTTTCATTGAGGACATTCAGAAGGAGAACCTCCTCAGCGCGATCGAGAAGGGCGGCACCCTGAACATCGAATACCGTCTCGTGATCGACGGCGAGCCCATTTGGCACGCTTTGAGGCTGATCAGGGGATTGGATGAAAACTCGGATTATTTCATCCTTGGCGTCACCAACATCGATCAGGAGCACCACCGCAGAGAGGAAGAAAAAGAGACAGCCCGCCAGAAGGAGATCTATAACCAGATCACCGCGAGCCTTGCAGGCCAGTATGACACCCTCTACTACATCGATCTCGAGACGAACACTTACGTCGAGATCTCCTCTACCGATGACTACAAAAAGCTCGATGTCCCCGCTACCGGCAAGGACTTTTTCGCCGACAGCAGAAGGAGCATCCGCAAATTCGTTCATCCCGATGACCAGGCAAAGGCCAACAAGTACCATTACAAGGACACGATGCTCGCAAACCTCAAGCACAGGAACTCATTTTCGGATGAATGGCGTCTCGTCATTGGCGAAAAGGTCACCAACATCAGGCACACCGAGATCATGGCGAGCGACAAGAAGCACATCATTGTCTGCATCGAGAACATAGACGACGAGATCAAAGAGAGAGCAAGGCTGTCTGAGAGCATGACCAAGAGCACCACGTATACGCACATCGCGGTGACCCTGGCTGCCCGGTACGACCTGATCTATTACGTCGACGTCAATACCCTGCAATACACGGAATTCGCCACGAAAAAGATCTATGGCGAACTCGAGATCCAGGAAGAGGGCGAAGATTTTTTCGCCACGGCCGAAAAGAACGTCGACAAGATCATCTACCCTGAAGACAGGGAGAGGATCAAGCGTTTTCTCGACAAGGACAATCTGATCTCGCAGCTCGAGACAAGTTCCCAGCTGGTCCAGGATTACCGTATGGCGATAGGCAACGGCGAACCCCAGTACACGAGGATGACGGTAAGCTGGTCTGCCGGCAGATCCCACTTCATCATCTGCATCGAGAACCGTGATGAGTACGTCAAGAGAGAGCAGGAGCACATCCAGGCGCTCACCCTGGCAAATGAGATCGCCAGAAAAGACATCCTCACGAGCACCAGGAACAAGACCGCATACAATGAATTTGAGAAGAACCTTCAGTCCGAGATCGACACCCACAAGGCGGACCCTTTCTGCATCGCGATCTGCGATCTCAACGACCTGAAGTTGATCAACGACACCCAGGGACATACCGCAGGAGACGAATATATCAAGGCTTCCTGCAAGATGATCTGCCGTCTTTTCTCGCACAGCCCTGTATTCAGGATCGGCGGCGATGAGTTCGTCGTTATCTTAAGGGGCCTCGATTACGTCGAGCGCGATAATCTCATAACCATTTTCAGAAAACAGGTCGAGGACAACATCCGCATGGGTTCCGGCCCGGTAGTAGCCCTCGGTCTGGCAGAATACCAACTCATGACCGACACGTCGGTCACGGAGATCTTCAAGCGTGCTGACGACCGCATGTACGAAGACAAGAAGCGCCTCAAGGAGATCAAGCTTTTGGGAGAGAGCCGTTCCATGAAGGAGAAATCCGCTCAGAAGACGATCACCGACGAAAGAAGGAAGCTCCTGGACGCCCTTTACAAGTCGTACGACGTAGTTTCAGAAGGCACTTACGTATACCTCTGCGACATGAAATACGATTTCTCCAAGTGGTCCAAGAACGCTGTCGATGCATACGGAATGCCCTCCGAATACATGTACGGCGCAGGCGACATCTGGGAGAACTTCATCCACCCCGAAGACAGGGAAGCTTACCACAAGGGCATTGATGAGATCTTCTCCGGAAACGCATCCGGACACGACATGCAGTACCGCGTCAGAAGACCTGACGGCATGTATGACGTATGCACCTGCAAGGGCATCGTCTTAAGGGATGCCCGGGGCGAGCCCGATTACTTTGTCGGCACGATCCGCAACCACACGACCCAGGGCCACATCGACACGCTGACGGGCCTGCGTAACCAGTACGGCTTCTTCGACGATCTCGAAGGCATCTTAAAGAGAAACGTTGCCGCTTATGTTATCATCGTGGGCATCACCAAATTCTCCGAGATAAATGAAGTCTACGGCTACCATTTCGGCAACCGCGTTCTCCAGCTCTATGCGAGAAAGGTCTTCGACACGACCGGAAACACCGGCAGCTGCTACAGGATCGACGGAACCAAGTTCGCCATAATAAGCAACAGCCTGTCCGAGGATGACATCCGGGAAAGATACAACAAATTCCGCAACTATTTCAGGGAATCGTTTGAAGTCGACGGCAAGAAGATCCTGATCGAAGTCAACGGCGGCGCCATCAAGCTTGAGCGCTTTGACTCCGACTCGCAGACTGTCTATGCCTGCCTGAACTTTGCATACAGCGAGTCCAAGGGACGACATCAGGGTGACCTCGTCGTCTTCCACGATGACCTCAACGAGAGCAACGTCCACAGGCTCGAGAAGCTCCACGCGATCCGCGCTTCGATAATGCACGGCTACAGAGGCTTCTACCTCCTCTATCAGCCCGTTGTGGACGCCAAGACCGAGCAGCTCATCTCGGCCGAGGCCCTGCTCAGATGGAAGAACGACAAATACGGAATGGTCCCGCCGGATCAGTTCATCCCGCTGCTCGAATCCGATCCTCTCTTCCCCGAACTGGGCGAATGGATCATTAGGGAAGCGATCTATGCGGCGAAAAAGATCCGCCGTAAGTTCCCCGATTTCGTGATCAACATCAATCTCTCATACACGCAGCTGCAAAAGCCTGATTTCGTAGACATGGTACTCAGGATCCTGACCGAGCTCGGATACCCGCCGGAGAACCTCTGTTTCGAGGTCACCGAGCGCTGCAGGCTCCTCGACATCAAGCTCCTCAAGAACGTCACGACAAGCCTCAAGTCAAGAGGCGTCCTGATCGCGCTCGACGATTTCGGCACGGGCTTCTCCTCCGTCGGCATCGTCAAGGAGCTCCCTCTGGACATCATCAAGATCGACAAGGGATTCGTATCGCACATCGAACAGAATTCCCAGGACAGGGAACTCATCAGGTACTTCTCAGGCCTCGCATCGCTCTTCGGCGCAAAGGTCTGCGTGGAAGGCATCGAGACGTCCGAAATGAGGGACATCCTCCAGCAGTTCAACGTCGAAAGCTTCCAGGGATACTACTACGCAAAGCCCCTCCCGCTCGAGAACCTCTGCAGCTGGGGAAACGATCACGACGCCTCATCCAAATCAGAATAGTTCATAAAGACCAGAAAGGGTGAAATACAATGAACAAACGCATTTTGGCCATCTTAATGGCTTCCTCTATGCTATTTTCATTAGCGTCATGCAATCTTTTCGGCGGCACGTTAAAGCCGACTTCCGCCACTTCTGAAATGACCACCACGGAAGAAGAAACAACGACCGCTTCCGAGACGGCTACCGAAGAAGAGACCACTACCACTTCTGAGGAAACGACTACCACTGAAGAACCTACTGTTTCCGAAGAAGTCACGATGTCAGAGGAATCCACCTCCGGAACGACCGCGGCCGGCAAGCCCACCGCCACACTCAAGCCCGCCAAAAAGCCGTCCTCCATTCCCAAGGGATGGTCCAAGGTGAAGGCCGTCTACGGCAAAAAGTACAACGGAAAGATTGTCTATGTCATCATGAAGAACTACCAGTACAAGGGCTGGTATAACGGCAAGTGGATAAAGCTCTACGACGACTCCTACACCGTCTCGGACGACGAGAACGGCCACGTTGAAGGCGTGATCCTCTACCGCGATAAGGCCGAAAAGTACAAGTACTGCGAATTCAAGGAAAAGCGCTGATCTTAATTGCGATTTCGACAGCGGCCTGGCCCTCCGGGGCCGGGCCTTTTTGTTTGGTCTGCATTAGATTAGCTGTTTCGGTAGCTGTTTTCTTCCAAACAGATACCCAAACAGTTAATTCGGCCAAAATTCTCTGTTAAGGTAGCTGTTTCAATCAAAACAGAGAAGGTAACAGAGAATCTGCCCCCTTTTCGACACTCATTCTCTGTCAGCTCCTCTCTTTTACTCGAAACAGAGGAGGCAACAGAGAATCAGAGCAAAAAAATGCGCTCATTCCATCTTCCCTCCTGCGTTTCATTCAAAACGAAGGAGGCAGCGTGGAATCTGACCGCCTTACATAATGAGTTCCCCCCCCCCATACGGATACGTGCGCGAAAATGTATAATTGATACAGCTAATAAGAACACTTTTTCGCGGGCGCGGCAGCGCGCAAGCGGCGGATGAAGTGTCGGGAAGGATGCTCCATATGAATTCATACTCTGAAAAGATACTCGAAAACGTCAACAAGGTCATCGTCGGAAAGGACGACCAGATCGAACTTCTCCTGATCTCGCTCCTGGTCGGCGGACACGTTCTCTTGGAAGACGTTCCGGGAACCGGAAAGACCAAGACCGCCAAGGCACTTGCGGCATCACTCGATCTGGATTTCAAGCGTGTCCAGTTCACGATCGACCTTCTGCCGTCGGACCTTACGGGCATCAATTTCTTTGACCGCGAGGCAAACGCTTTCGTGTTCAGGAAGGGCCCTCTTTTCACGAACATCCTTCTCGCTGACGAGATCAACAGAGCCACGGCAAGGACGCAGTCGAGCCTTCTCGAGTGCATGGAGGAAAAGCAGGTCACCGTTGATGGCGACACCAGAAAGCTGGATCTCCCGTTCCTCGTAATCGCAACGCAGAACCCCGTCGAATCGCAGGGCACATTCCCGCTCCCGGAAGCGCAGCTCGACCGTTTCCTCATGATGATCAAGATGGACTATCCCTCGCACAGTGAGAGCATAGCCATCCTCAAGAGGTTCGCCAAGGATGACCCGCTCGACACTTTAGCTGCAGTCACGACAAAAGAAGAGCTCGCCAAGATGCAGGAGGAGGTAAAGAACATTTTCGTGTCTGACCTTCTCTACGACTACGCTGCAAAGATAGTTGAAGCGACAAGAGAGTCAGCTGACATCGCTGTCGGAGCGAGCCCGCGTGCGCTCCTTGCATTCGTTGCCGCAGCCAAGGCCAGGGCTTTCGTACGCGACAGGACAAACTGCATCCCTGATGACTTCAAGGAGCTTGCCGTTCCGGTCCTTGCGCACCGTCTGACCGTAAGGCTCCACAGGGCCGTCTCAAAGGACGTGAAGTTTCTTTCGAAGCGCGACATTGCCGAAGAGATCATCAACAAGATCCTTGAAGAAGTACCCTGCCCCACCGAAGATTTCACAAAATAAGAATTAAATGGAAGTTATCGTTCTCGTCGGAATTCTCTTTGCGGTTTTTGTAGTAGAGATCATCTACTATCGTCTGCACGCGCTCGATAACCTCCGTCTCAAAGTCGATTTCTCCAAGAACATAGCCGAAAACGGCGAGGACATCGAGCTGATCGAAGTCGTCGAAAACAAGAAGCGCCTCCCGCTCCCGTTCATCATCCTCAAGTTCGCAACGCCTCTGGAATTAAAGTTCTACGACACTGAGAAGATCGCAACGTCCGACTTCACTTACCGTGAAGACATGCTCACGATGAAGGCGTTCTCAAAGCACACGCGCCGCATCAAGGTAAAGTGCACCAAACGCGGCTTCTATGTTTTCCCGAGAGTCGGCATCACCACCTCCGACATGCTCCTTTTCGAGCGGTTCACGAAGGAATTTGATAACGCCGCAAGCCTCGTCGTGCTCCCGAAGGTCGTAAGAACGGGTATCACGGAGATCCTCATGTCAGTCACCTTAAGCGAGCTCCAGTGCAGGAGAACGCTCCTGACGGATCCCTTCTCACTCGCGGGCATCAGGGAATACGGACCAAACGACCCGATGAAGAGCATCAACTGGAAGGCGAGCGCCAGGGTCGGCGACCTGATGGTCAACCAGAACGCTTCAACGTGCACCCAGAAGGTAAACATTTTCGTGAACCTGGAGCCTTATAATCCCAAGAACTCGCCGCAGCTCCTCGAATCGGCGATAAACCTCGCCTACACTTATCTTCTTGAGCTCGCGAAATCAAACATCCCCGCATCGGTCTTCACCAACGGCCGCGACATCCATTCCGGCCAGTCCGTCGTCTCCGAGTCCAATCCTGGCTCTGCCGCCGTCACCAAGCGCGGCATCATGCTCGCGGGGATCGATCTCAAGCAACCCGTGGTGCCTTTCGCCGAGGTCCTCGAAAAATACATGCACTCCGCCGATCAGGCAGATTTCATCCTGATAATATCGCCCAATTTCAGCGACGAGTTCCGCGCTCTGCTCTCCGATTTCAAGACTCTCAGGCCTTCACTTTTCTGGATAATGCCCTGCAACAGCACGTCCCCCGAGGTCGGCCTCGAGTCTTCGCTCGCGGATTCTTACTTGAGATGGGAGGTGGCAGGCAATGAATGAAGAAACCCGTATCATGCGCGAAAGCCTCTTCTCCGAGATCTTAATGATGCTCATAATTTCGCTGTCCATAATCTCCTGCCTTATGCTCGTCCGCGGCTTCAACGAGTACGTCACCATCACGATGTACGAGCAGCTCCTCACCTTGATCCTCCCGGTCATCCACACGCTGATCCGCAGAAAATGGCCGAAGCTCCTGAAGTGCTTCCTTCTGCACATCGGTTCATCCGTGCTGTTCTTCCTCGCAGCAGGTTTCATCCCCTTCTCGCCTTTCGCGGCCAATCTCTCTAACAGGGTCTATCTTGGGATCATCGTTTTCTTTTTCACGGTCTCATCCTTCAGCTACCGCCTCAACCCGAGGATCAATCCCAGCGACTCCCAGGTCGCGGCCATCCCCGCATGCATCTTCCCGATCGCCGGCATCTTCTACGCCGTAATGAACCGCGCCTCGATCCTCACCGACCTCATCGGCAACACGATCCTCTGCGCCGTGCTCTACCTCGTAATGCGCCAGATCGCGGTCTTTGACAACAAGTATTACCACTCGATCAGAGGTTCGTCGATGCCGCCTGAGCAGCTTCGAAAACAAAACTACAAGACTGCCGCCGCCCTAGTCGGCATCTTCGTCCTCACACTCCTCATCCTCAAGTTAGTCCCGATCGGATTCTTAACCAGGATCGTCCTCGCCGGACTGCAGGCCCTCATCCGCATGCTGATCCCGGTGATCATAGCGATAATGGATTTCTTCGCGATGATCTTTAGGAACGCCGGCGGCGACCACCCGGAAGACAGGGTCGAGATCAAACCCGAAGAAATAATCGGTGACGAGCCCTGGGTACGCGTAATCTCGATCATCATCGCCATCATTATCCTGGCAGGCCTTATCCTCCTCGTCCTCAACTCCATCAGGCTCCTGATCCTGAACGCCCCCAAATACGGCAACAACAAGGAATCCTCACACGACGGCATCATCACCGACATCATCG
>SVJC01000041.1 GCA_015069215.1 Oscillospiraceae bacterium | reverse complement strand
ACGACTCTTCCTTCCCTCTTCTTCATCATGATCGGTGTAACGTGCTTGATGAAGTTGAACGTACCCTTGAGGTTGACGTTGATGACTGCATCGAAATTCTCCTCGCTCATCTTGATGAGGAGACCGTCTCTTGTGATTCCGGCGTTGTTGACGAGGATGTAGATGCCGCCGAAATCTTCGTTGATCTGCTTTACGGTCTCTTCAACTGCAGCAAAGTCTGCAACGTTGCACTGATATGCTTTTGCCTCAACGCCTAATGCCTTTACCTCGTCCTCTGCTGCCTTGCTGTTTTCGAGAGGGCATGCATCAACTATCGCGATGTTATATCCGCTCTTTGCAAGCTTAAGTGCGATGGCCTTTCCGATTCCTCTGGAAGCGCCTGTGACGATTGCTGTTTTTCCTGTATTCTCTGACATGGTTTATCCTCCTGTATCAGCCGATTTTCTCGAGTAATTTTTCTATGTCTTCAGGTGTTGATACACCGATAACTTTTATCGACGGAACCGTCTTTCTGACAAAGCCCGCGATCGTTTTTCCGGGGCCGACTTCAACTATCGTGTCGACGCCCATCTTCTCGAGCTCATAGAGTGTCTGCTCCCACATGACGGGGCTTGATACCTGTGATTCGAGAAGGCCTTTGATCTGCGCCTTATCAGTAACGACAGAAGCGTTTACATTTGCGATGTAAGGGATCTTGAGATCGCCAAGCTCAACATTCTCAAGCTCTTTGCCGAGCTTTTCGCCTGCACTCTTGAGGAGCGGCGAATGGAAAGGACCCGATACGTTGAGTTCCACGACCTTGAGCGCGCCTGCTTCGGTGCACTTGGGCATTGCCTCCGCAATTGCTTCCTTCTTGCCCGTGATGACGATCTGTCCGGGGCAGTTGAAGTTTGCGGGCCAAACGTTTTCGATCGTGTCGGTGACGCTTTCAACCTGCTCCTTTTTAAGGCCGATGACTGCAGCCATGGAGCCTTCACCTGCGGGAACTGCGGTGGACATGAGCCTTCCCCTGATCCTCGTAAGCCTTACCGCGTCCTCAAAGCTCAAAGCGCCTGCAACATAAAGGCTGCAGTATTCACCGAGTGAAAGGCCTGCGGTAACCTCAGGCTTAACTCCTGCCTTGATGAGAGCGTCAGTTATTATGCAGCATGCAGTAACAAGAGCAGGCTGCGTGAATTCAGTGATGTTGATATCTTCATTCTCCTCGAAAAGGAGCTTTGCCATGTCGATATCTGCGGCATCGGATGCCTTTACGAGCATCGCGGCAGCCTCAGGGCTTGTCTCGACAAAACCCTGTGCCATACCGATTGTCTGTACTCCCTGTCCGGGATAGCAGAATGCGATCTTCATTATGCTTCCAACTTTCTTCCGAGGAGCTTGTCAGCCTCTTCGAACATTGATTCGATGATGACCTTTGCAGGTCTGACTTCCTTGATGAGGCCTGCGATCTGGCCTGCCATGAACGTTCCCTGCTTTGTGTCGCCCTCGACGACGGCCTTGCGGAGACTTCCTACCGTAAGTCCCTCAAGATCTTCGAAGGTTACGCCGCTCTGCTCCATCTCAAGATACTTGTTGGAAAGAGCGTTTCTTATCTGTCTTACGGGGTGGCCGTAGGATCTTCCGGTAACTCTTGTGGAGTTATCCTTTGCCTTGATGACCATATCCTTGTAGTTCTGGTGAACGTTGACCTCGTCGCATGCGCAGAAAACCGTTCCGCACTGTACGCCCTCGGCACCGAGCATGAAAGCCGCTGCAACACCTCTGCCGTCAGCGATTCCGCCTGCTGCGATAACGGGGATGGATACCGCGTCAACTACCTGGGGAACAAGTGTCATTGTCGTAGCTTCACCGATGTGTCCGCCGGACTCCGTGCCCTCAGCGATGACCGCGTCAGCACCGCACTGCTCCATTCTCTTTGCAAGAGCAACGCCAGCCGTAACGGGTACGACGATGATGCCGGCTTCCTTCCACATCTCCATGTATTTCTCAGGTGAACCTGCACCTGTGGTAACAACCTTTACCTTCTCCTCTGCGATGACCTTTGCGATCTCGGGTGCCCTGGGATTCATGAGCATGAGGTTTACGCCGAACGGCTTGTCAGTTGCCTCGCGGCAGAGCTTGATCTGCTCTCTGAGCCAGTTCTCGTCAGCGCCGCCGACACCGATGATACCGAGTCCGCCTGCGTTGCTTACCGCTGCTGCGATGTGCCAGTCAGCGACCCAGGCCATACCGCCCTGGAAGATGGGATATTTGATTCCGATAAGATCCGTGATTCTGGTCATATTAGATTCTCCTTTTCAAAGATCAATATTCAATATAGTTGGCATCCCAGGTGAGGCCGCCTCCGAAGCTCGCGATGACAAGCTTCATGCCCCTTTTGAGCTGCCCGTTGTCCTTCATCTCTTTGAGGAGCACCGGAATGCTCGCAGAAGATGTGTTTCCTGTTCTCATTATGTTCATCGGGAACTTGTCGAGGCTCACCTTGAGCTTCTTCGCTGTTGCCTCGATTATCCTTGCGTTTGCCTGGTGCAAAACGAACCAATCGATATCCTCGAGCGCGAAATCATATTTCGCGGCAAGATCCCTTATGATCTTCGGGACCTCGGTTACCGCAAACTTGAAGACTTCCCTGCCGTCCATGTTGAACTTGGTAAGATCGTCAAAACCTTCCTCATCTTTTCTGGCGGGCTGCATTGCATTATCGCAGTGCAGGCAGTCCATCCTCTTTCCCGAGGATCTCATGATGAACTGGTTCGGCTTGCCTTCCTCAGCCTTGAGGATCGCTGCGCCTGCGCCGTCACCGAAAAGGATGCACTGGCCTCTGTCTTCCCAGTTTACGAAGTTGGATGTACACTCAACGCCCGCAACGAGCGCAAGCTTTGCGTTACCGCCCTCGATGAAGCCCTGTGCCGCGTTAAAAGCAGCGATCCAGCCGGGACATGCGGAATTAACGTCGAACGTTCCGCACTCTTCGCTTACTCCGAGTTCCTTGTGGATAACGCAGGAAAGCGTCGGAAACATGAGATCCGACGTCGTTGTTGCCGTGATTATGAGATCAATGTCCTTGGGATCTATCCCGGAGTCCTCAACAGCCCGGCGTGCCGCTTTGACAACCATCTGTGAGGGCTTGTCCGTAAACGGGTCCGAGATGCGTCTCTCCTTGATACCCGTTCTTTCGGTGATCCACTCGTCATTTGTCTCTACCATTTTCGAGAGGTCATCATTGGTCAGGACCTTCTCAGGCAGATATGAACCTAAACCGATTATTTTTCCGGTCATTTGCTTCCCTTCCATACAAATACTTTGACAAACCAATAGTTTGATTGTCAAAGTATATATGTGTAAGCCCGAAATGTCAAATTTATAAGGGAAAAATGATTATTTTTGCATTCATGGACCTTCGCCCGCCTGTTTTTCTACGCAATACGGCCGGTTCCGACCTGAAGTCAGCACTTTTCGCAATTTTGCTCACCAATTATGCACAGAATGGTGAGCGTTTTTGAGAATTAGTGCTCAAAAAGGCCAAATTCGCAAATTTGTTCACCAATTGAGCTGAAAATGGCGAGTAAAATTGCGAATTTGCATTCAAACACCCAAAATCAGCACTTTTCAGGCACAAAACAAAGCGCCCACGAAGGAGCGCCCAATGTCACTTGTTGGTGTAGTTTCCGTCGAGTCGGCCGTAAGCGATCACGTTGCCTTTGCCGCCTGATTTATCCGTATCGAGGCCGTTATAGATATCGCTGATGTTGTTTCCGCCGGCATCAAAGAAGAAAGCGTTCTTACCGGGCTCACCCTTCAGCGCGAAAACAAAGACCGAATAAGTATGGGTGGATCCGAGCGGCGGGTAAGGTCCGACAAACTCCGCTCCTTCGCCGCCTCTCCTGTTGTAGGCGCCTTCCGCCAGCGAAGTTTCTGTCGTGAAAACATCCATGTGGAGCCAGTTTCCGTCGATCATGATGACCACGTACTTTGAAGCGCCGTCAACCTTGTCCCACTTGAGATCGGGCGAGGTCTTGCCACCCTCGTTGGCGATCTTCTTATCCCAGGTTCCTCTTTTCACGCAAGAGGAAGTAACTTCAAATTTAGTAAGATCCTTGAAGGATTCATTGGTGATAAACGTATCCGACTGTGCGGCCATGAAGTCTTTCAGGCCGGCATTCTTTACCTTAGCGGGAGCCTTTAAAACGGCCTCGCCCTGACCGATGTCGATCTTGAGATCAGTCGAACCGTCAGCATTTATTACTGCTCCAAGGATCTTGACGCCGTCGATCTTCATCTTACCGCCGCCGCTCGAGAAAACAACGTCAGCGGTTCCGCTCATCTTCACATCCATTGTCGAAGAACCGTCAGTGCCTTTGCTTACTGTCGCGGAAACGCTGCTGATGTCATCGTTGAAACGCAGATAGACAGTTGCCTTCTGACCCTTGAAAGAGTCATCAAGAGCGGGATAGAGAGCCTTGGCATCATCGCTGCTGATTATGCGTACGGCATCGGGAATGTCAGCCTGCGAAAGCTCCCACTTGAGGACCTCTGCCTTTTCCAATTCCCATTCGCCGTTCTTAGTCTTCCGGATGTAGGAGGCTTTCCTTTCAATAACCTGTGGCAGCAGGCCGTCAGTTACGTTTACTCTCTCGTTCTCAGTCTTGGTCTGCGGCTTGTAAGCGCACGCTCCAAGCAGACCAAGTGTCATCACTGCGGTAAGAATGGCTGCAAAAGGCTTGATCATCTTCTTCATGTCCCCGGTCCTCCGATCATTTTTCTAACGAAATCTTACTTTGACAAAGCGCCTTCAGGTTAGAAAAATCGGCACGAAATCGTGTAACATCAGCACATGCCTTTCATCTGCTTCTGGTATTCGGTCGCAGACATGCCCGTATGTTTTTTGAATACTTTCGAAAAGTAGTTCTGATCCCTGTATCCGCACAGGTTGCTTATCTCACTGACAGTAAGATCCGAAGTCTGCAGGTATCTCCTGGCAAGTGTCATGCGCATATCCTCAAGATAAGCCAGGCACGACATCGACGTTTCCTTGTAGAACGCATCGTTCAGCTGGTTCTTGTTGACTGAGAAACGCCTGGTCAGGCCGGCTATCGTAATGTCGTCAGCTAAATTTTCGGAAAGATACATGGCGACTTTCGCAACAAACCTGTCTTTGAAAAGCTCATACTGCCTGAAGGGTCTGTAAAAGTCGGCGGTAGCGGTAAAAAGGATCGAATTGATAAAGTAACGCGTCCTCAATATCCAGAAATTGTCAGGCTGGTGTTCGAGATCGTATTTAACACTCTTGAAAAACCTGTTAAATACCTGATACTCCATGGTAAGCAAAGTCCAGTACCTGATGTTTCTTTCATGGGAAATGAACTGCGCCAGCAAAAGATAGTCCTGACAGAGCGATCCGTAAAAACTGTCATCAAACCTGTTCCCGCCGTTAACGGCAGCTCCGAACTTTTCGTCCCAGCTCATGTTCTTGTCGTCTTTTACCGCGCTGAAGAACTTTTCGTATTTGCCTGAATCAATGGCTTCAAAAGTGAATTCTTCCCTGATGAACGTGGGCTTGAAACAGATCGTGTCGCACTTGACGTTGCTCTCTGAAACCAGTCTGAAATCCGCTTTTTCGTTTAACACGATGCCGGCGGGAGCAGAGATCATCTTATATTCGCCGTCTTCTTCAACGACGAATGAACCTGATGAGACAAGCACCATCTTGTAGTTTTCCTTATCGTTGAGATGCTTGGAAAATCCTTCCGTCTGTTCGTAGAAAACATCTATCGAACAGTCCATCGAAGGTCTCTTGCTCTTGGTCTTCAATTCCATGTCAGCGTCTCATTGCAGTGGAAGTGAGCAGTAAGATCAGCAGAGCTTGATCCTGGTAGTGTGAAGTCCGCCCTGAGCAAGGTAATCGAGGACCTTCTTTCTGTTGCTGATGCCTTTGAAGATCGCGATGATGTTGCAGACCGGGAGCCATGCAAGAACGCATGCTATGATCGCGCTCCTGAGGAGTGCGTTTGCAGTTTCAAGATATCTCGGATCATAAGGAATGTGCCCGGGAGTCGTGTAATACAGCGGCTGATTGTTGTTTTCCATGTTTGTTTTCCTTACTGTTCAAGATCTCTTTCTGTCCAGTGGCCGTCTTTCCAATGAGCCTTCGTGATCGTACTGAAACTAAGGGGAGAAAGCATGGGGATCGCGATCTTGCGCAGCGTCTCGTCTGACAAAGAAAAGTTTGCCGCATACTCTGCGCCTGCCGCCCTGATGCTCTCAAGATACATATCCTGCTGACGCTTTGCCTTTCCGGTGACGAAGATCTCGCCCTCGGGGCAGAATATCGCGGTGTAGTTGCCCTTGCCGCAGATCAGGTCGTACTGTGCAATTAGTGCCGGATAGACGGGCTCGGTCTCAACGTAGCCGCAGGAGCTGATGAGTACCAGCTTCTTTTCCCACATCGAAGGATCACGGAGCTCGTTGAACGTCGTTTCGTTCTCGCTCTTGTCGCCCATGTAAGGCATGACGAGCTGGAGGCACCTGTCGGTCATTGCCTTCATCTGCGAAGGCATGCCGTAGAAATAGAGCGGATAGCTCTGGATGATGATGTCCGCTTCCCTTATGGCAGCGATTATCTCATCCATGTCGTCCCTGATGACACACTTGCCTTCCTCGCTCTTCCAGCACGAAAAGCACCCTCTGCAGGGCATGATGTTCTTCTTGTAGAGGTCGATCTTCTTGACCTCGGTTTCTTCGGGGAAGCCCTCCGTAAAAGCATTCGCGACCCTGATCGTGTTGCTTCTGTCACACTTGGGACTCCCGTTTAATACCAGTAATTTCATTCCTTATTCCATCCTGCTTTTGAATTAGAGAGACAGACCGCCGTCCAATACCAGGACCTGGCCGGTCATGTAAGAGAAACTGTCTGAGCAAAGACTTGCGACTACGTTTGCAACGTCTTCCGCGGTTCCGAACTTCTTCATCGGGATCGAGTCGATGTACTTATCAACGAGATCTCCCGGGATAGACTTGAGCATGTCGGTTCCGACAAAGCCCGGAGCGACTGCATTTACGCGGATTCCGCGCGGTGCGAGTTCTTTCGCCATCGTGGCAGTCATGGAATTTACAGCGCCCTTTGTCGCGCTGTATACCGTCTGGCCTTCGACTGCGATTATCGAGCTTACGGATGAGACGTTGATGATAATGCCCGTTCCTGCTCCCGCCATGCGCAGAGCCGCCTGCTGTGCGCAGTTGATGTAACCCCGGATATTGATCGCAAGGCTCTTTTCGAGAGACTCCTGGCCTACCATGAGAAGATAAGCATCATCTACGACGCCGGCATTATTTACGAGAACATCAAGACCTCCGAAGTCCTTCCGGAACTCGCGGAACATGGCTTTGACCTCATCGATCATGGACGTGTCAGCCTTGTAGATCTTTGCTTCAACACCGAGCGACCTGATCTCGGCGGCGGTCTTCTCGGCCGCTTCCTGATTGCTGTTATAGTTAACAGCTATGCTGTAGCCGTCCTTTGCAAGTCTCAAAGCGATCGCCTTGCCGATTCCGCGTGAAGCGCCGGTAACTAAAGCCGTCTTACCCATGGTGATCCTCCGTTATGCTCTCTTGAGGACTATCGCGGAATAGATACCGCCTGCTCCGAAGGATACTGCGATCGAGTAATCTCCGGCATTTGTCTCCATTTCGCGCGCAGCCTTCGCAAGTGAAAGCGAGGCTGATGCCGCCCTTGCTTCGCCTGTTTCTTCCCTGACGTTTCTTACCTCGATGCCGTTCTTCCAGATCTCGGAAACAGCGCCGTTAAGGATATCGTCCAAAGGCTTTATGCCATTTGCAAAACCGTAAAGAACGGAAATGTCATCTGCCTTGATACCTGCATCCGCGACCGCTTCTTCGATCGCGCGGACAAGTGCTTCTCCGGTTCCTTCGACCTTGTCGTAAGATACCGAATGCCTTGCGGTGCCGTAGCCTGCGACCTGTGCATACTTTCTGCTTCCGTGGGCTTCTGCCGCCTTTGAAGACTCAAGGATCAGCGTGACTGATCCTTCGCCCAGAATAACGCCGCTGTCCTTGCCGTTGCCTATATAACCCGCGTTCTTGTAGAGGTCAGCTTCGATGTCTGTGAGCTCGTCCGTTCCGCTCGCGAGCATTATCTCCTCGTCTCCCCTGCGGATCGCCTCGCATGCGTACATCACGCTCTGAAGGCCCGCCTGGAAACCGTTTGCGACGGTTATGTTGAAGCCCTTTATGCCCGTGAAGATCGAGAGATATCCGCCTGCCGCATTATAAACGGTGTTGGGGAACATGAAAGCGCTGCCGTTTTCGATGCCCTTCTCGATGACGAGCTTCTGGAAATTTACTATCTCAGTAATCGGTCCGTCAGACGTTCCGATAACGATTCCGATGTCGTTTGCGTTGGTGTCGTCGACCTTGATATTCGCATCTTCCAAAGCCAGGATACCGCTCAAGAGCTGGAGCTCGCTGAACCTGTCGAGCTTACGCAGGAACGCGGTCTTTACCTCGTGCTGCTTGAATATTTCGGGGCTGATGTCCGCCCTGTAATCGGCGGCGCCTTCAGCCTTTGTGCCTGTTACTTCGCCAAGTCCCGTGATGTAGATCGGATCTTCGTTTCTGTCACACCTGACGTCATGCGGCCCTTTCGAGAAAACGATGCTCGCGTTGTTGCCGCCGAAAGCGAAAGAGTTGGACATACAGACCTTGAGGTCCTTAGAGATCTTCTCGTTTGCAACGAAACCGATGCCGCCGGATTTCTCCTTTAGGGCCTCGATATCCTCTTCGCTGTATCCGATCGTGGGAGGAACTTCGCCCCTGTTCATAGCCTCGATGGTCAGCACGGCCTCGATGGATCCTGCTGCTCCGAGGCAGTGTCCGTTCATGGACTTTGTCGAGCTTACCGCCAAGTCGGGCCTGTTTCCGAAAAGCGTTTTGAGCGAAAGGAATTCGGCCTCATCGTTTTTAGACGTGCCCGTTCCGTGTGCGTTTATGTAATCGATCTCGGAAAAATCAACGCCGGAATTCTTTGCTGCACGGGTAATGGCGCTCATCTGGCCTTCGCCGTCCGGCCTCGGCGCAGTGATGTGGTAAGCGTCAGAGCTTACGCCTGCACCAAGAACGTCGCAGTAGATCTTTGCGCCTCTTGCGACTGCATGTTCATAGCTTTCGATTATGAGAACGCCTGAGCCTTCTCCGATCGTGATGCCGTTACTATGATTGAACGGCGAGCAGGCTTCTTCAGACAATGCGTGAAGCGCATGGAAGCCTGCGTATGCAAGTGATGAGAAGCTGTCGCATCCGCCGGCAACGAAAATGTCAGCCTTGCCGCATCTGATCATGTCACATGCGCCTGCAAGGCTCATCGTGCCTGCAGCGCAGGCGTTCACGATGTTTGCGGTGATGCCGTCCAGACCGAAATGTGCTGCGACGTTGTTGGCGATCGCGGAAGCAGGCATCCTCAGGATGTCTTCTTTATCCGTCGGTCTTCCTTCATAGCTGTCCTGATAGTACTTGTCGATGCTCGCGGCTCCGCCGATGCAGGTGCCCAGGATGACGCCTATCTTCTTACGGTCTTCCTTTTCGAGATCGAGACCTGAATCGGAGAGCGCTTCTCCTGCGGCCTTTATGCAGAGCAGGGTCGTTCTGTCGTACTTGCCGCTGCTGAGCTGTTCATCCGTAAGGGAGACTTCAGCACCCTTGTGAGAATAGCAGTTAGCGGTACCGAAAGACTCAACGTCTTTGATACCGCTCTTTCCTGAAAAAGCAGATGCCGCACATGAAGCGGCATCGTCTCCAAGCGCACATACGAGACCTAATCCCGTAACCACGCATCTTTTGATGCCGTCAGACATATCAGTCCTCTTTATGTTCTTCTACGTACTGGGTAAGTGTTCTTATCGACTGGAAGTTTTCCTTGCCGGAACCGGACATGTCGACTCCGAACAGATCCTCAAGTCCTACGATGATCTCAATGGAATCGATCGAATCAAGTCCGATGTCCTCTCCGAAAAGCTCTGAATCGTACTCGAGCTCGTCTTCCGGTATGCGAAGTCTCTCTACGAGCATCTTCTTAATCTTCTCAGCAATTTCCTCATTCATTGGATCATGTCCTCCGCCATATTTACTAAAATAAATTTATACCACATTCAGGCCTTTTCTTCCAATTCGGGCGCCGGGAGCACCGCGAAGAATTTTACCGCCGCGGTAGCCTTGTCCAGATCCGAGAGCGGGATCTTGTATTTTCCTCCCCAGGATGACACCTCGAGGTACTTGTCATCAATCCCGGTACAGGTCACCCAGTGGAACCCCACCTTGAACGGAACATCATTGGCATTGAGCAGTGTAACATTGTTAAAAGGCGCTGCTATCAAGGCTATCAGGGGTACTCCCTGCTCCAAGTACATCTTCGCCTTTTCCTCGTATCCGAAAACGAAACTCTTCACCTTTATGCGGATGTTCCTGGATGCCGCGAGCTTCTTTATTCCTCTCCTGAACCTTCCGGTGCTTACTCCGAAGCTCCCCAAAAACTCATTTCCGAAGATCATCTTCGGCTTGTCATGCCTTCCGGGAAGCAGGATCGGCCTTATGAAACGGGATGCCTCATCAAAGCGCTTCAGGTAATCGTCTTTGGAGATCTCGCCCTCGCCCGCGATCCTCATTACCGCGTCCAGGCCTGCGATTATCCCGCAGCCGCAGTTCTGCATCAGGGGCGTGGGTGCCCACATCTGGCTGCCGCCGAAACTGCCTTCGACAGAAGGGGGCGTTGTCAGGATCTTCGGCCTGTTCATTCCGGAAAGCCCTTCGATCATGTGACCAGGGCCTCCGCCCAGGCTCCCTCGGGAGGCATTCCCGGAAGAGCTTCCGCACCCGCTGCCTCGAGCATCGCGCGGCTCTCGTAGATGTTTGAATTGCGGGGAACGGGCGCCATGAAGCACCTGATGCCCTTCGCGCGCCATTTCCTGACCTTCGGGACGAGCTTAACGTCCGCGGTCCCCGAGTGGTGGCACGTGATAAGGACCGTATCGAATCCTTCATCAAGGATCCCCGGAGTGGGCGCCGCCGGGATCACCTGGATCCTGTGGAGCGTTTCTGATGCCAGGAAAGCCTCAGCCGCCCTTTTGTATCTTTCCCCCGAAAAGTCGATATCCGCACTGTCAGGCCAGACTCCGTAATCGCCATAGATGTCAGGTGAAGTGACCTTATCGGCGGGTACTATCGCGGGAACTCCCTCGTGCGTGGTAAAAACGATGCCGCTGTTGCCCTCTTTCACCTGCCTGACTGCGAAATCAATGTTCTTGAAGGCGTCAGTGCCCTCTGAATCAGGCGGTATCTTGGATCCGGTGATGACGAACGGTATCGCAAAACGGGACAAGACCCTTACAGCTATCTGGGCAAAATAAGCCATCGTATCCGTTCCGTGAAGAATGATGATGCCGTCCGGAAGGCTCTTTTCACAGGCCTCCGAAATGGCCTTCAATACGTCCCTGTAATCCTCGGGGCGTGCGTTTTCGGAAGAATAGTTGGCAGGAGAGATGAACTCGAACCCGTCATCAAGACGGGCAAGATAAGAAAGGACGGGAGACCTGCTCTCAAGCTTTACCAGGCCGTCACTGACAGACGATGAGACCGTCCCTCCGGAAGCTGTCACAAGTATCCTTGCCAATGTTGGTCCGCCGCTCCTTTTAATGTAAAATATCTCCAATAAATTATAATTCACGAGGCATGATATGAGAATAGTCAGCTGGAACGTCAACGGCATCAGGGCCGTGGCCGGAAAAGGTTTTGCAGATGCCGTAAAGGCAATGGACGCCGACATCATCGGCATACAGGAGACCAAGGCACAGATAGACCAGTTAGGTCCCGAGATAACGGAACTCGACGGCTACAAGAGCTGGTTTTATTCGGCCGAGAAAAAGGGTTATTCAGGTACTGCTCTTTATTCCAGGATCGAACCTGAGAACGTCACATTCGGCCTCGGAACCGACGAGTTCGATCACGAAGGACGCACCATCTGCGCTGATTTCGGCAAGTTCGTACTGTTCAACATCTACTTCCCGAACGGCGGAAGAGGAGACGACTACGTCAAGTTCAAGCTGAGGTTCTACGACTGCTTCCTTGACCGCGTGAGAGACCTTGAATCAAAGGGGCGCGAGGTCATCTGCTGCGGCGACGTCAACACCGCGCACAAGGAGATCGACCTGTCCAATCCGAAAGCGAATTCAAAGATCTCGGGCTTCCTTCCCGAGGAGCGCGTTTACATGGACAAGTTCGCGGAAGCAGGGCTCACCGATACTTTCAGGATGCTCTATCCCGACAAGCCCGAGTGCTACACCTGGTGGTCTTACAAGACAGCAGCAAGGGCAAGGAACGTTGGCTGGAGGATCGACTACTTCTTCACGACAAAAGGCCTTAATCCGAACGTTAAGGAATCCAACATGATGGGTGACGTAATGGGTTCGGACCACTGCCCGATCTTCCTGGATCTGGATATCTGATCAGAACGTTCCGTTGTAGCGCGGCTCGCCGTTTATGTGGATATTGACGCCGGTCTTGGCGACATTGAGATCCATGTCATCAAGCCTGGATGCAACCTCCATTCCCGATACCAGCTTGCCGTCAAGATGGCTGTTGGTAAGGGTGAGCTTCGTATTCTTATCCGTTCCGCGGAAGAACGACACTTCCTTGCCCTCACACTCAAGCCTGATGGTCGCATAATCAAGGACTGTCTCGGAAGGCGCACAATTAAGCGCGCCGAACATTACGCCTCTTGAAGAGTTGAACTTGCTCTGCAGATTCGCGCTGTAAAGATTGATGACAGAACTTTCACCCTTTACCGTACCCATTACGGCTATGTCATTGCCGTTAAATGACGAAATATAAGAGATGTGCTCGATCCTGATATCCGGACTGCCGTAGAGCGATCCGATGCCGGCAGCCGTCATGACGTTGGCATTCAGGTCTATGGCGCAGTTAACGACGGACATCTTGACGTCGCCCGTAAGGGTTCCGAACGCGGTCCCTTCAGTTCCCTGCATACGGATGAAATATCTTCCTCTCCTGATGTCTATCGATACGCCCTTGCCCGCGCCGATCGCAACACCTTTGGTAACGCCGAAGATTATCTCTATCGTTCCGTCCTGGTCGAATATCAATGTGCCGGCCTTGGAATCGTTGTCGTTACCTATGCCGAAGCCCTCTGTTCCGGTTATGTTGATGTTGAGATTGCCTTCACCTTCAAATGTGAGCGTCGAGCTCTCAGGCACGACGATACCGCCGCTCTCGAGGTTGTTCTCACCCTTGAGCGCAAGAGTGACGTCGCACCCTTCGCCGATGATGATCGCGGCCTTCTTTTTCCTGCCAGAAAAACATGCATTCTCGAGCATTATGCGTCCCGAATATCCGTCTTCAATGGTCAGGCCGATCTCGGAAGATACTCCCGGAACACCGGTAATAGTAACGTCCCTGTATGTGACTTTGCCGTTTGTGATCCTGATTCCTTTGCATCCGCTGCCGATGAGATTCTGGAGCTGGATGCGCGACTCCCTGCCCGCAACATAGATGTTCTTGTTGCGATCCTCCGCTTCAAGGCGCGCATACCTCAGGATGTCGCCCTTGATCGCCGGGTCGATCTCCTTGATGATGTTCTCGGAAGGTCTTGCGGTGTAGTAACCCTGTATCAGGTCAATGCCGAGGAAGATCAGTGTGGCAAGCTCTTCCTGCGTCTCAACGCCCTCTGCCAGAGCTATGATCTCGTTCTCGTGGGCAAAGCCGATGATGTCTTTTACAAAGCGCTGCTTGTGAGGCGACATATGGATCTCCGAGATGAGCGAGCGGTCTATCTTGATATAGTGCGGCATGTACCTTAAGAGGTTGCTGACATTTGAATAGCCTGTGCCGTAGTCGTCGATCGCGAGCTCGATGCCCAATGACCCGAAGAACTCCTTGAGGCTCGCGAAATCGTCATCGCTGAGCTCGGTCTCCTCGGTAAACTCGACGACGACCATGTCTTTGTGACGCCCTGTTACATCGACAAGGTGATCTACGTCCTTGCCCTTGATACGCTGGCCGGGAATGCTGTTGATGAAGACCTTTGCGCCTTCGCGGAACTCATCCTTCCTGGTGTCGATGATATCGAGGACGTTGTTAAAGGTCGCAGCTTCAACATCGTATAATCTTCCCAAGGCCTCTGCATACTTGAGAATGACAGGCGGCTGGATATACGGGGTGGAATCTGCTCTCATCAGTGCCTCGTAAGCAAAGATCTCGCCGGTATGCGCATCGACGATCGGCTGGAAATGATACTTTATCCTGTTATGGTCAAGGATATCGTTGACCAGATCTGCCTGGTGCTCGCTGTCATCTTTTGATTCCTCTCCGGAAAGGCTGCGGATACGGAGCTTATAAGCATTCTTGTTCGTAAGCGCAATGCTCGCGATCCTTTCGAGTTCATTGCGGTCTTCGGCTCTGCCTTTCGCGATACCATAGTAGATATCCACCGGAACCGAATAATTATAGCTGTTGCTGAACTTGCCAAGCTCATGTCTGATCCCGGCGATCGCATCTTCGATCCTCTTCCTGCCGTCTTCGCCTACGGCATCGATAACGATGATCTCGCCGTTGCCCAAAGAGTAGACATTCCCATCGGGGAAGTGCTCCGCGATGAGCTTTCCGAGCCTGATTATCGCCTTGTCACCGGCTGATCTTCCGTCCTTGTCGTTGATCTCGGACAGGTTCCTTATGTCAGCAGCAAGCACGAAGACATCGGGATTGCCGAGACCTTTGAACTTAATGAGCATTCCGTCGATCTGCTGGGTGAATCCTCTGAAATTGTAAAGTCCCGTGACCGGATCTCTTATCAGGCTGGACTCCAAAGCCTCGTTCTTCTCTTCGAGCTCTTTAAGTCTCCTCGTTGTCTCAAGACCGCGCATCAGGCTCCTGAGCCAGAGCCTGTAGCTGTCGCCGTAGGATGACGGTTCTATGTAAGATACCACCGCATAGCCGAAGCACATGTTGTCGAAATGCAGAGGCGTGAAGATAAACGCTTCAGGATAGGGCCTGTCCTCTTCAAGTCTCGGAACGAGCTTATCCCTGTCGAAAAAGTGATCTAATCCGATCCTGTCCTTGTTGAGCTTTTCGGGCCTGCAAGTCATTACGTTCGCGATCTTAGGCGAGAAAAACCTGGCCGGATCCGAGAGAAATTCAAGGCTGATCTGTGCATCGGAAGGGACATCGGCAGTGCCTTCTGCACCGGCCGCACCGTAGTGGTCCCAGTCTTCATTGATGCAGATGTTGAAGCTTTCGAATTCCCTTAACTGATAGACATAAGTAAAGAGCGTGCTGATTATGCCGTAAAGGTTTTTCTGGGCAAGAAGGTCGTCATCCAAATGGTTGAAGTTCGAGAAAACGCTGTTGCTCGAAGTGTTGGTATCCCACACTTGCCTTAATGCAAGCTGGTTCTTTTCTATCTTGAACTCACACCCGCAGCTGCTCCCGTGGAAAAAGTCCACCGGGTAAGAGAACGGCTCGGGCTTTTCGCCCTCGCTCATCTTAAAGAGCATTTCGGCAGCGTACTTGCCGAAGCCCGGCGCAGGAAGCTTTACGGAAGTGATGGGCACCGGAGACAGACGCCCTTCTTCGGTTGAATCGTAGCCTGTAACTGCAATATCCTCGGGTACTCTGATGCCGCTGTCGGTGAGTGCCTTGCAGACACCTATTGCCATGCAGTCGTTTGCACAGGCTATGGCTTCGGGGAAATCTCCGGGGTTTCTCGCAAGACGTTCGCCCAGGCTCTCGCCGCTCGTATACCAGAAATCGCCGTAGAACATGCGGTTGCTCTTTATCTCGAGTCCGTGTTCCTCCATCGCATCCTTGAACGCCTGCAGTCTTTCCTTGGAATAAGGATGCCATGCCTTGCCGGTCAGGAACGCGATATCCTTGTAACCGTGCTTCTCGATGAGGTGATTTACGAGATACTTGACGCCGGCATAGTGATCCGGGAATGCCGAATAGAAATACTTGCTCTTTTTGTCAATGCAGATGACGGGGCACTTTGCCCTCTTATGCGCGGCCTCCTCAACGGCATCGGACAGACCCGGTGTCTGGAGTGTATCGAGCATCAGGACTATGCCGTCCAGATCCTCATAAGGCACTAATGAATAGATGGAAGTCTCGCCCTGCTCGCGCTGTGAGCTGCTCTGGTATTTCTGATATGTGGAAAAGATGAGGACGTCCCAATCGTATGCGAAGGCCTGCTTTTCAAAACCGCAAATAAACTCGGCCTGATAGTACTCGTCGGCCTGACCGACAAGTATCGCGATCCTCTTGCGTCTTCCCATCAGTCACCTCTTTGCCAGGTATCAATTCTCACAAGCCGCAACACAATACTAAAATTTATTTTATTACGTGCGCGGACAAATCTCAATTGCCGGAGCGAAAACTGTCTCGCATCAATCCGGCAGAAGCCTGTCAACAGGCGCAAATCCCGCAGTCTTCCTGAACTTCTCGTTGATCTCAAAGCCTGCGAGGCAGTCGGAAGGATCGATCCTTTCGAAGTTGATGGTCATGAGAGCATCGCGCTTGATCTTTACGGAAACGATGGTGATCTCATCCTCGTTGCCCGTAGCCGTGTTGAGCTGGCAGTCGACTGCGTGGATGATGACCTTCTGTATCGGCAGGAGTGCGAATGAATCACGTGCGACACGGAGGATCGTGCTTGCGACGTAATCCTGAACGAGCTCATAGTATTCACTCTTTGTGAAAGGCTTTTCGATAAGGTCGCCGTTCGCCTTGAGAGACAGCTTATTCTGCGGGATGACCTCGCTGCTCATGACCTTGAACTCGATCTCGAGCATAGAAGGATCGTCCGTGCCGACTTCGAATCCGCTTCCGAATTCAAGAAGATCGTCGAACGGACCTGCTTCCGCGATGACCTTGAAATATGAATCGATATTGCCTGCGAGAACGCTCTCGGCGAAAGGAACGAGATCCTTGTTGTTGCCGGCGCCCTTCTTTATGACTTCCCAGTCGATGTATCCGTCGCTCTGCTTATGTACGGACTTGACCGCCGCGATCCTCTCCTCGAATTCAGCTACGAGCTGCTGGTTCTGCTCGAGATCGGGATTGACTGCGGGAGCAGCCTTTGCAGCTGCTGTCTTAGTTGTCTTTGCATTCTTAGAGCCTTTAGTTGCGGCTGCTGCGGGGAGAGCTGCCTGCTCAGGACTCTTGCCCTTCTTCTTATCGGTAAGTTCCTGTATCTTTTCCTTGCCCTGCTTTACGAGCTTCTTAACGTTCGTGTTCTTCGTGTAGTAAACGCCCGTGCCCGGAATGCCGATCGTCGTGCGTCCCTCTCCCTTGAGGTTGATGGACTGGCGAAGACCCGATCTTCCGAATGAAAGCGAAGGACCGCCCTTGCTGAGATTGAGCTTGACGCCTTTGAAAAGTGTGATGGATTTGCGGAAATTAAGTCCCATAGTAAACTCTCCCGATGTATCAAAAATGCCTTTTCGTATACATCCAATGTTATCACAAATGGGATGAAATATAATTATCCTTTGAGAAATTTCTGCAGGTCGGCTGAAGCCCTTACGTAGTCTCTTCTTCCGAGTTCGTACATCTCGAGCGCCGTGTTCTTGTTAATATTGTATGTAGAAGACTTGATGGGCCTGCTCATGCAGAAAAGGAATGCGGTCCCCCTTGCCTCGTAGCCGAACATCTTCCTCTGGCATTCGCGGTAAGACAGGTGCCTGTTGTCGACTGCCTTTATAGTCTCAGGCCAGTCCTTGAGGATCTTGGTGTATGCTGCCTTGAAGCTCTCAGGTTCCTTAACGAAATCCCTGGGCTTTGACGTGATGACGACTATCTTGTCGCACCCCTTTTCGAAAGCCCTGTCACACGGGATCGAATCGGCAACGCCGCCGTCGAAATAGTACCTGCCCCTGAACTGAACGGGCCTGGTGACGGCCGGAAGACATGCAGAGCACATGATGACCCTGTAGTCGTCCTTTTGAATGTCCGACTTCTGGAAATAGACCGCCTTGCCCGTAGCGGCGTCAGTTGCGACAACCTCGAAATCACACGGATTGGCGGCGAACGCCTCATAATCCAAAGGATCTTTTCCGGATGAAGCCGAAAGTTCGTTATAGATGTATTCGATCCCGAAGATCCCGCCCTCATCGATGAGGGGCTTTAATCCGAAATATCTGGGATCTT
>SVJC01000040.1 GCA_015069215.1 Oscillospiraceae bacterium | reverse complement strand
GCTACAGGCTTCTGGCCTGCGATGAGACCCATGTCGCGCATAGCAGCTTCAAGAGCCTTAGGGTTATCCTTGACTTCGCCGACGCCCATGTTGAGCACGATCTTGTCAACCTTCGGGATCTGCATTGAGGAGCTGTACTTAAACTTCTCCTGAAGAGCAGGAACCACTTCTGATGTGTATTTTTCTTTTAATCTGGACATCTGAAATTACTCTCCCTTCTTGGCCTTTGAAACCGTGTCGATAACCTCACCGGATCTCTTAGCGATTCTGGACTTGGAGCCATCCTCATTGATCTTGTATCCGACTCTGGTGGGTTTGCCGGTCTTGGGATCCTTGAGCATTACGTTAGAAGCATCGATGGAGCCTTCACGCTCAATGATTCCTGCAGGAGCTGTCTGAGTTCTGGCCTTCTGGTGCTTCTTGACCATGTTGACGCCCTCAACATAAACTCTGCCCTTCTTGTTGTCGACCGCGATAACTTTGCCTTCTGCGCCCTTATCCTTGCCGGAGATGACTACTACCTGGTCGCCCTTCTTTACATGAATAATGTTTGCCATTTAGCCGCCCTCCTTACAGAACTTCCGGTGCGAGGGAAAGGATCTTCATGTAATCCTTGTCTCTGAGCTCTCTCGCGATGGGTCCAAAAATACGGGTTCCGCGGGGATTCTTGTCTTCCTTGATGATGACAGCCGCGTTCTCGTCAAACTTGATATAAGATCCGTCAGCGCGTCTTACGCCGTGCTTGGAACGTACAACGACAGCCTTAACGACGTCGCCCTTCTTGACCATGCCGCCCGGAGCAGCGCTCTTAACGGAGCATACGATAACGTCGCCGATGTTGGCGTACTTACGCCATGAACCGCCTAAAACCTTGATGCAAGCGAGTTCACGAGCTCCTGTATTGTCGGCAGATCTCAGTCTGGATTCAACCTGAATCATTTGATATATCCTCCTTAGTCTGCTTTACTTAGCCTTCTCGATAACCTCGACCAGTCTCCAACGCTTGTCCTTGGAGATAGGACGGGTTTCCATAACCTGAACCTTATCGCCGATGTGCGCATCGTTGTTCTCATCGTGCGCCTTGAGCTTGTAGGTTCTCTTCATGATCTTTCCGTACAGAGGGTGCTTAACGTGCTCTACGACGGAAACTGTGATCGTCTTATCCATCTTGTCGGAAGTAACGATACCGACTCTGGTTTTTCTTAAGTTTCTTTCAGCCATTTAAGCCAGCCCCCTTACTTTTTAGCTGCGAGTTCCATCTCGCGCTTGATTGTCATGACTCTTGCGATATCACGCTTAACAGAAGCGATCTGTGCGGGATTCTCAAGCTGGTTCGTAGCGTGCTGGAATCTGAGCTTGAAAAGCTCTTCCTTGAGGGAAGCAAGCTCTTTGTTAAGCTCTTCGGAAGACATCTTGCGAATTTCCTCAACCTTCATTTGCGCTTACCTCCTTCTCTTTTGCTATGAACTTTGTTCCGCAGGGAAGCTTGTTGCCTGCGAGTCTCATTGCTTCTCTTGCCTGCTCCTCAGTAACACCGGCGATCTCGAAAAGAACTCTTCCCGGTCTTACTACTGCGCACCAGTACTCGTTAGCAGCCTTACCTGAACCCATTCGGACCTGTGCAGGCTTCTTTGATACCGGCTTGTCGGGGAAGATCTTGATCCAGACCTTACCGCCTCTCTTGATGTATCTGTTGATGGCGACACGCGCAGCTTCGATCTGATTTGACTTGATCCAGCAGGGTTCTGTAGCCTGAAGGCCGTAATCACCGTAAGCTACGAAGTTTCCGCGGGAAGCCTTTCCCTTCATGCGGCCTCTCTGCTGCTTTCTGTATTTTGTTCTCTTAGGAAGTAACATTTACGCTTTTCCTCCTTCGCCATTGCTGGGATTTGACTTGCGTGCGAACTTCTCACCCTTGTAAATCCATACCTTGACACCGATTCTGCCGTACTGTGTGTCAGCCTCTGCAAAACCGTAGTCGATGTCTGCACGAAGAGTCTGAAGCGGGATGGTACCCTCGTGATATGTCTCAGACCTTGCGATCTCGGCACCGCCAAGACGGCCGGAGCACTTTGTCTTGATACCGAGAACATCAGGCTGCTTCATAGCAAGCTGCATTGCTCTCTTCATTGCTCTTCTGAAGCTTGCACGGTTCTCGAGCTGGCTAGCGATGCTCTGAGCTACGAGAAGTGCATCTGTGTCGTTTGTCTTGATAACTTCGACGTCAACTGTGAAGTTCCTTCTCTGATCCTTAGGAAGATTCTTGTTGAACTCCTTGTCGAGAGCTTCCTTGAGCTCGATCCTGCCGGATCCCTTGTCGCCGCCAACGAGTGAAGGACGAGCGGTCTTGATCGTGACCTTGATGTTGTCTGCGCCCTTACGGTCTACGATGACCTTGCTTACGAAAGCAACGTTGCTGCGAGCTTCATCAACAGGCTTCTTTGAATTCTTTCTTGCGATAGGATCGATAGCCTTCATTACGAACTCACGAATCTTCTGGTCTTCGATGAGGCAGTCTGCGAACTGCTGCTTTTCGCTGTACCAGTGAGAGCTCCAGTCGCCGATAACGCCGATTCTTAATCCATTAGGGTTAACTTTCTGACCCATGCGTAACCTCCTTATACCCTTTCCTTGAGAACAATCGTGATGTGGCTTGTTCTCTTCTTGATCGAACTAGCGGAACCTCTTGCGCGAGGGATGTATCTCTTGAGCACAGGGCCCGGATTAGCGATCGCGTCGGCAACATAAAGCTTGTTTCTGTCGAGACCGAAGTTGTTAACTGCGTTGGACTCTGCAGACTTAAGGACCTTAGCGATCACAGGTGAAGCGATCTTGGGTGTGTATGTGAGAATCGCATAAGCATCGTCGAGGGACTGACCCTTGATGAGATCGGAAACGACTCTTACCTTACGGGGAGCGATCCTGATGTACTTAGCTGTAGCGAGACCCTGATCCCTGCCCATGCCGAGAAGCTTCTTCTGCTTCTTTGTAGGGACGGGGAGCCTATTGTTGCGTCTTGAAGGAGCGCTGTAGGCTTCGAGTATCTTATCGCGGTTCTTCTCGATGTTTTCTCTGCTTAAAATAATCTTTTCCACAGACTTAATCCTCCTTAACCAGCTGTCTTCTCATTGCTGGTGTGGCCGCCGAACTTGCGTGTAGGAGCAAATTCGCCGAGCTTGTGACCGACCATGTCCTCTGTAACATATACAGGAATGAACTTGTGTCCGTCATAGACAGCAATCGTGTGACCAACGAATTCAGGGAAAATTGTTGAAGACCTGGACCATGTCTGGATGGTCTGCTTCTCGTTGGCATCGTTCTGCGCCTTAACCTTCTTCATGAGAGCTTCCTGAACGTAATAGCCCTTTTTAGTAGATCTACTCATTTGAACTATGCCTCCTTAAGCCTTTCTAGCCTTAACAATGTACTTGTTGGACTGCTTCTTCTTGTTTCTGGTCTTCTTACCGAGAGTAGGAACACCCCAAGGTGTAACAGGGCCCGGGAGACCGATAGGTGACTTACCTTCACCACCTCCGTGAGGGTGGTCATTAGGGTTCATTACGACACCTCTTACTGAAGGCCTGACGCCGGCATGTCTTGTCTTACCAGCCTTACCGAGCTTGACGTTCTCGTGCTCAGCGTTGCCGATGGAACCGATCATTGCGCGGCAAACTTCAGGGATCATACGAACTTCGCCGGAAGGAAGTCTGATCTGTGCGAAACCATTCTCCTTAGCCATGAGCTGTGCGGAAGCACCTGCTGTTCTTACGAGCTGAGCGCCCTTGCCGGGATTCATCTCTACGCAGCAGATAACCGTACCAACGGGGATCTTGGAGATAGGAAGAACGTTACCTGCAAGGATATCAGCATCGGGACCGCTGCAAACCTTGCTTCCTACTGTGAGACCCTCAGGTGCGAGGATGTAGGACTTAACGCCGTCAACATACTGGATGAGAGCGAGGTAAGCTGTTCTGTTCGGATCATATTCGATAGCGGTGACTGTAGCTTCAATACCGACTCTGTCGCGCTTCCAGTCAATGTTTCTGAGCTTTGTGCGGTTGCCGCCGCCGATGTGACGGACGGTGATACGGCCATAAGAGTTGCGGCCGCCTGTCTTCTTCTTTGTTGTAAGAAGGCTCTTCTCGGGAGTTTTCTTTGTGATGACGGAGTAGTCCGCTACGGTCATCCCTCTAACTGCAGGAGAAGTAGGATTAAATGTTTTTACTGCCATTTTTATTCACTCCTTATTACTGACCGAATCCGAATTCTTCGATGGAAGTCTTGTACTTCTTGCCGGTCTTGACAGCCTTGCCGCCCTTACCGGTGTAAGACTCATCTGCGCCCTCTGTGTCGATTGTGACAACAGCCTTCTTGAAAGAAGCTGTCTTACCGGGCTTGTTGCGGAGTCTCTTTGTCTTGCCGTCATAGTTGGCGACATTGACGCCTGTAACCTTAACGCCGAAGAGCTTCTCAACTGCATCTGCGATCTCGGTCTTGCCTGCTTCGGGAGCAACGATGAACGTATACTTTCCGCCTGCTGCAATTGTCATGGTCTTCTCTGTGATGACCGGCTTGAGAATTACATCATAGGGTGTGTTCATTTGTACACCTCCTCAATCTTTTCAACTGCTGCCTTAGTAGCTACGAAGCTGTCATACTTGAGGATGTCGAAGACGTTGATCGTGTTAACGTAAGCTGTCTTGACGTCTTTGATGTTCCTTGCGGAAAGAACAGCGTTCTTATTCTCACCCTCGAGAACGATGAGTGAAGACTCACCTGCACCGATAGCTGTGAGAGCCTTAGCGACTACGGATGTCTTGATGGAATCAAGGTCAAGATTCTCAAGAACGATGAGCTTGGAATCAGCAACCTTGGAAGAAAGTGCGGACTTGAGAGCAAGTCTTCTGACCTTCTTGGGAACCGTATATGTGTAGGTTCTGGGGTTGGGTCCAAAGATAATTCCGCCGCCTACATACTGTGCGGAACGTGTTGAACCGTGACGAGCGCGGCCTGTACCCTTCTGTCTGTAAGGTCTCTTACCGCCTCCGGAAACTTCACTTCTTGTCTTTGTCTTCTGTGTGCCCTGGCGGCGATTAGCGAGCTGGTTCCTGACAACGAGTGACATTGCATCAGCGTTGGGCTCGATTCCGAAAATCTCATCGGAGAGCTCGATGGAACCCTTAACGGCACCGCTAAGATCTTTAATATCAACTTTAGCCATTATTATGTTCCTCCGTCTTATTCAGCGGCCTTTACGGTGTTCTTAACCGTAACGATTCCGCCCTTGGGTCCGGGAATTGCACCTCTGATTACGAGGATTCCCCTCTCACCGTCTACCATTACGACACTAAGATTCTGGACTGTGCAGTTAACTGCGCCCATGTGTCCAGGCATCTTCTTTCCGGGAACAACGCGGCCCGGTGTAGATGTAGCGCCCATGGAACCGACTCTTCTGTGATACATTGAGCCGTGACCGGAAGGACCACCCTTCTGTCCGTGTCTCTTGATGTTGCCCTGGAAGCCCTTACCCTTGGATGTGCCGCTTACGTCGACCTTGTCGCCTACAGCAAACATATCGGAGACTTTGATCTCCTGGCCAAGGCTGTACTCCTCATCGGGTGTGAACTCGCGGATGATCCTCTTGACCTCCACGTCAGCCTTCTTGAACTGTCCTGCATCAGGCTTATTGACAAGCTTGGAACGGATTGAACCTGTACCTACCTTGCAAGCCTTGTAACCGTCAGTCTCGACCGTCTTGTTCTGGAGTACGTACATAGGCTCGCACTCGATAACGGTCGCGGGTATAACGTTACCGTTCTCGTCGAACAGCTGCGTCATTCCTGACTTTCTGCCAATGATGAATTTCGTCATAAATTTCTTTTCCTCCTCTTCAGGTTATTGGTTCGCCGGACTTGAATCCTTTTTGGCGAACATGACCCCGGCGCGCACGGCTTGGCATTACTATGCGTTCCGGTATTCAGACCCGCTGTCGCTTATTTCTGCTTGATCTCAATAGCGACGCCTGCGGGCATGTCAAGCTTTCCTAAATCTTCCATGACCTGGGAAGACGGTGTGTAAACATCGATGATCCTCTTGTGTGTTCTCTGCTCGAACTGCTCACGGGAATCCTTGTTTACGTGGGGTGAACGCAGAATCGTTACGATCTCCTTCTCAGTAGGGAGCGGGATCGGGCCTGCGAAGCTGGCGTTGTCACGTGTGAGAACGTCAACGATGAGCTTTGCGCTGTCGTCAAGGATCTTATGGTCGTAAGCCTTGAGTCTGATTCTGATCATGATCTTCTTTGTTGCCATTGCTGTGGCCTCCTTATAAAAGCTGTATTTTTTATCTCAACCTTGTCGGGCGTTTCCTCGTACTCCATTCAAAAACCCAGTTAACCAGTTACCGTCATACGACAGCACTTTGGGACTCTGGGCAAGTGTCTGCAATACCCTTTTCGTCCTGCCTTCGAGGCATGAGACCGGCAGATGATCTTTGCTCTGCCATCGGCTCCTTCGAAGTTACCCGCGATCCGGTGCGCAGCTTTGGCGCCGCCCGCGGCAATCTCCGTTATCTAAGCCTTTTTTGCGCGCAGTTATGGGTCTCCACAGAGCGTGCGAAAAAGATTTTACTCTCTGCATTTCATTTTTTCAAGGTTTTTTTTGTTATTTTGTAAAATTTTATGATCGAAAAAGGGCTTTTTACCGATTTTCGAGGAATTCAGCTATCTCTTCGATCCCGAAGACATATTTTTTGTTGCAGAACCTGCAGCATGTCTCGACGGGTTTGCCGTCTTTCATGAGATCTTCGAGATCAGCTTTGGATAATGCGGCAAGGCCCGCGCTCATTCTTTCCCTGCTGCAGGTGCACTCAAATGCCACATCGGCAGCATCCAGATACTTCAGATCGGGATCGCCCATGAAAAGATCGATTATCTGTGCCGGAGAGAATCCCTCTGACAAAAGGAAGGATACTTCAGGGAAGCCTGCCGCCCTCTGCTCGAGATATGAGATCTCATCCTCGCCTGCTCCCGGAAGGAGCTGTGCCATGAAGCCGCCGGCATGGGTGACCTTTCCGCCTTCCATGAGAACGCCGAGTGCCACGATCGAAGGAACCTGCTCGGACTTCAAAAGATAGCATGCGAAATCTTCTGCGATCTCGCCGCTTATCAGCTCTACAGAACCCACATAAGGATCCTTAAGGCCGAGATCCCTTACAACGGTAAGCGTTCCATTGCCTACTGCCGCGCCTACATTGATCTTGCCCGGCTTATGGTATTCGGTAGGTATATTATTTTCTATAGGATATGCACGGCACTTGAAACCGAAATCGGTGACGCATGTCATGCCTCCGATCGGGCCGTCTGCCCTGATTATGGTGGTCTGGGTATCAGTGGGCCTCTTCATGGATTCGGAAATGAGAAGGGATCCCGTGATAAAGCGCCCCAGTGCGGCGGTAGCGGCAGGAGTCGTCTCATGAAGGATCCTTGCGGTCTCGCAGGCAGCGGTAGTCCTTATCGCGGAGCACTTTACCAGGCCGCCCAGGGCTTCTGCCCTGACGATGTGATCAGCCGAAACGTCTTCCGGCATGCCGCTGACATAATAAGGATTGTCTGCCATCAGTTTCCTTTCTTTCCGAACACATAGAATATGCGTTCCTCATCTTCAGACGGCTCTGCGTCTGTTAATTCTCCGTATGTTCCGAGGAGCTCAAGTCCCGCCTTGGCGGCTATGCCGCTAAAGAACTCTGAAGGATAATACTTCTCGACGAGCTCTCCGTCAAATCTTTCGTAAAGGCCTTCATCCGTCAGAGCAAAGAGCGTGAGTTCCGCCGTGTTGACCTTTGTCTCGGGATCGAACGAGTTCAGCCAGAGAAGCGTGAAGTCATCGTAATCCTCATAAAAGACATTGTCTGATAAGGTATCCTCGAGGTGATGCATCGTGATCGCATCAAAAATGAATACCCCGCCTTCTTCAAGGCACTCCCCCACCCTTGCGAAAAGCTTTTCGAGCGCACGGTCATCCATTATGTGGTCGACCGTATCAAGCGTGGAGATGAAGCAGTCAGTCCTGCCTCCGATGTCGAAATCAGTAATGTCCTGAGCTGACCAGAGGACTTTTTCGGATCCGTCCTTTGAGGTTGCCTGTGAGAGCATCTCCTCTGCGGAATCAAGACCTGTCATGGAATAACCTTTGTCTGCCAGGGCGATCGTGACACTTCCCGTGCCGCAGCCTAAGTCGGTTATGCTTTCCGTCCTGATCTTTGAATGGCGCCCGATGAGCATCGAAATGAAATCAGCCCAGGCGGCAGGATCCATGTCAGACTGCATGGTGTCATAGTACACGGCGAGCGCATCGTAAAAGTTTTCCATTGAGACCGTCTGTCCTTCTGTCAGGGCAGGTATCTTTCAGGGTTGACGGGTGAGCCGCTCTTGCGGACTTCGAAGTGCAGGTGCGAACCTGTGGAAGTACCGGTGCTTCCCATCTCGGCGATCCTCTGACCGGACTTTACCTTCTGGCCAGTCTTTACATAGACGCTTCTGCAGTGACCATAGAGGGTAGTGTATCCGCCGCCGTGGTCGATGATGCAGTAGTTGCCGTAACCTGAACCGCCGGTGTTCTGTCCCTGGACAGGCTTTGCCGTAAAGATGACTACGCCTGCGCCTGCTGCCATGATCGGTGAGCCGTAGCTTCCGCCGATGTCGATTCCTGAATGGAATTTCTTTGTGTTATATACGGGGTGGATACGCCAGCCGAAAGGTGAAGTGATGTTGGGCCAGTTGACGGGCCATCTGAACTTGCCGTTCGCAGGTCCCTTATACATGTTCTGCTTTGCATACTGCTTCTGGAGCTTCTTGATCTTATCGTTAAGACTCTCTGACTCCTTATTAAGCTGGTCTTCCTTCTTTTCCCAGTCTGAAAGCTTTGTCTTGACGTCCTTGAGTGTCTGCTCGGTCTTTCCGATGAGGGCTGCGAGTTCGTCGAGCTGCTTCTGCTTCTCAGCGGCAATGTCCTGGAGGTCTTCAGCTTCCTTGAGCGCAAGTTGTTTCTGGAGCTTGGCGTCATCAACGGCGATCTTCATCTGATCGACTGCCTGCGCATCAGCATCGGCGATCAATGTCATGATCTCCATGTTCGTAAAGAATCCCGCAAGGCTGTCAGATTCGAGAAGCACCTCGAACATAGACTTGTTCTGGAACTGGAACATGACGGAAACCCTGTTCTGGAATTCCTCGGTACGCTTAACGAGATTTTCTTCTGCGTTGATATAGTCATCGAGGGCCTTGACTCTTGCTTCGAGAGCTGCCTGGAGAGATGCAGCGATCTCTGCATACTGCGCACGCTGCTCGTCATTGGCATCGTTCAGAGCCATGAGCTCATAGTTGACCTGCTTCTTCTTGTTCTTGAGCTCATAGATCTTCTGCGCTGCGGACTTGGCCTTTTTCTTGGTCTCGTCACGCTTCTTCTTGGCTTCCTCGATATCCTTCTTGGTAACGTTCGAAAGCTTTACGTTAGCCATGTCGGGAGAAGCTGCAGTTGCGGCAACGCTCCTGATGGCTGAACCCGCGATCAGGATCGTAACCAGGATGAGCACTGAAAAGAAAGGCATCAGGTATTTTCTTCTCAGATAAGCTTCGCGTTTTGCGATCGCTTCAAGTTCTTCTTTGTACCTCATATTAATACCTCTTAGACCTTTACGTACTTGCGTACGGAAATGCCGCTTCCCAGAGCTCCGATGAGAGCACCGAGAAGAAGTAACAGGAACAGTTCATGCCACATAAGGGCTCCTGCGGGAACTATCGCATAGAAGCTCGATGAGTTTACCGCGTTCATTGTCCTTATGTAGATCTGATGGTATATGGTCATTGTAAGGCCCCAAGAAATGAGAGCGCTTATAAGGCCTACGATCGCGCCTTCGATGATGTAAGGCAGTCTGATGTAGTTGTTGGTGGCACCGATGAACTTCATGATCTCGATCTCTGAAGCTCTTGAATAAACGGATATCCTTACCATGTTTGAGATGATGAACATCGAAATGATGAGGAGAACGGCAAATGAAGCAATGGTCGCAATGTTTACGATGTCGCTTGCCTTGGTGAGGAACTCCATGACCTTGCTTTCCTGCTGGACCTTGTTGACTCCCTCAAAAGTCTCAAACTCTGCGCAGACATCGTTTGCGAGCGCAGGATCAGAGATCCTTACGGAGAAAGTAAACGGCAGATACATGTTGTAATCGAAATCATCGAGGATCGAAGATGAATCGCCGAGGTTAGCCTTAAAGCTGTTGTAGTTCTGTTCGGGTGTGGAAACTGTGTAGTCGAGGACTGCAGGGTTTGCCTTTATCCTGGCCGCCGCGGTGTTGAGCTCTTCTTCCGTGCAGTTGAGCTTCATGTAGATCTCTATCGGCGGTTTCTGTTTCAGCTTGTTCATGATGCCCCTGGCGTTTACGGAGAACATCAGGAAGATACTCATGATGATGAGCATCAGGGTAATTGTCGTTATTGATGCAATGGTTACCAGCGGATGTCTTACGATTCCGCGGATGCCTTCACGCACTGAATTGAGAAAAGCTCTTCCGCTCACGAATCTCAGTCCTCCGGGTACAAATCTATATCGTTGCCGGATCCGAGTCCGGTACGTCTGATCTTTTTCTGCTTGTCTAACTTCTGTCTGCGCTTCTCTTCCTTAAGCTTTTTCTTGTCCTTTGCTTTGGAAGCGGGTTCTTCAGCCGGAACAGCCGCAGGCGCCGCGGGAGCCTGGACAGTTTCAGGCACAACAGGGTCTTCACCAAAAGTGATGTTGCTGTTTTCGGCAGCGGTTACAGCCTCCGGGCTTACATTGATCTCAATGATCTCAGGTCCGTCCTCCCGGGCTGCAGGCGTGGAAGTTACTATGGGAGCTGCAGGTGCAGCGGGAGCCGCGGGTTCATCGTCCTTAAAGGTAACGACCTCTTCAACAGGCAGATCCTCTGCTTTTGTCTCTGTCGGGAGCTCATTTACCTGGGCCTTTCCGAAGAGCTGCTCGTGCTTGGTCAGGTCATCGTTGAACATGAGCGGTGACTGGACCTTTGTCTGATCGGGATTGAATTCCTCATCGTCAAAGTTGTCGCCGTAAGCGGCATCCTCGTCATCACCGAAGGCAACGAGGTCTGAACTTGCACCTGAATAGAGCGATGTGCGGGATGTGGATTCGATCGCCTGCTTGGGCTCCGTGTTAAGTGATTCGCCGTATCCGCTCTCTTTTTCGTCTCTTACGAGCTTGCCGTTCTCGATCTCGATGACGCGCTTCTTCATCCTGTCTACCATCGTCTTGTCGTGGGTGCAGATGATGACTGTCGTCTTGTTTCCGCTCGTACCGTTCCTGTTGATCTCGAGGAGCATTGCCATGATGGCTTCGCTCGTCTCAGGATCAAGGTTTCCCGTAGGCTCGTCTGCGACTATGAGGCTGGGGTTGTTTACCAGGGCGCGCGCAATGGCGACACGCTGCTGCTCACCACCTGACAATTCCTGCGGATAAGCGTTTGCCTTCTCTCTTAATCCGACTGATGAGAGACAGAACATTACGGTGTTATCAAGGCTCTTTTTCGGGACGCCGATGATCTCGCCTGCGAATGCGACGTTCTCTGCTACGGTCTTACTCTCGATGAGTCTGAAGTCCTGATATATCATGCCGATCTTGCGGCGCAGTACGGGGATCAGCGCGCGCGGCATGTGTGAGATATCGAAATTGTCTATTGTTACTTTGCCGCTTGTCGGCTTTTCCTCACAGGTAATGCACTTGAGAAGAGTGGATTTACCTGATCCTGATTTTCCGATAACGAAAACGAACTCGCCGTCCTCGATCGTGAAACTTACGCCCCTGAGAGCATCGACCCCTGATTTGTAGGTCTTCTCTACGTTAATAAAATCGATCACTTGGTGCCTGTTACCTTATCTTGTTGTCGTTTGTATCGTTAAGATAGTCAACGTAGGTCCTGACCATCGTTGCCATCTTGAAAAGAACAGCATCGTCAAACTTACGCAGATCAAGGCCTGTCTTGGTCTTAACCTTTTCGAGTCTGTATACGAGCGTGTTTCTGTGTACGAAAAGTTCTCTTGACGTCTCGCTTCCGTTGAGGTCGTTGGCGAAGAACGTGTCGATCGTCGTTCTTGTCTCTTCATCAAGCTGCCTGAAAGCGTCGTTCGGGAATACTTCCCTGATGAACATCTCGCAGAGGGGCTTGGGGAGCTGATAGATAAGACGGCCCAGACCGAGCTTGTCATATCTGGAGATATCAGCGTCGCCGTCAAAGATCTTGCTGACCTTGAGGGCTGTCATTGCGTCTGAATAGGACTTGCTGATATCCATGAAGGATCCGACGATGGAGCCGACGGCAACCTTTGCGTTGCAGCCTTCGGAATTAAGGCCTGCGAGGATCGAAGCTCCGGTCTCATCGATGAAGCCGTCTGCGCCTTCCTCATCCCTCAATGCCTCGGAAGCATCAACGATGACGATCGCTGTCGTATCGTCCATTGAGATGACGGTTGCTATTTCGGAATCGCTGTAGAGATTCTGTAAGATCTCGAAAGCCTCAGCGCTCTGCTCAGCCGTAGTCCTTACGACCAGTACGAGCCTGGGGTCCTTGCAGTCGATCTTATAGCTTCTGGCGATCATGGGGATCTCGTTGCGGATCTCGTTATCGAGCAGGACGTTCCTGATGAAGATGGCCTTCTCTGCGTCCGTGCCCTTCTCCTTGACCAAAGTCTTCAGCCATTCAGCGATCAGCTGAAGGTTGATCTTGGCATCCTGGTCAGTGTTTTCAATATAGATGATGTACTTAAGCTGCTCGCCGATGAACACCTTGAGATAGGTGCGGTCCGCAGTGGAAGCAAACAGATTGTCAGATGACATTACGGCGCGGAAGGAAGGATCTGTCTGGTCCTCACCTGTCTCGTCAGTCGCTGCGAGAATCTTTCCGGTAGTGTCCATAACACCGCAACCAGAAGGAATGATTGTCTTTACCTGCCGCATGCACTTTTTTATTTCTTCCATTTTTTCACCTCAGCCGATATGTCCGCATAGTAGCCTATTAAACACTATTCTAAATAATATTATTTTTCTTTCGGACGTGCAAGCATATAAAACGGGCGCCTCCGGAGAAGCGCCCGTATAAGTCGGTTTGTAATTCCCTAAGATTAGGAAATGATGCTCTGCTCTGTATCCTTGTCGAAGATGTGGATACGGTTTGCATCGACTGCGAGGTCGACAACCTGACCAACTGCAGACTGTGAAGTTGTAGGGTCAACGCGGCATGTAAGAGGCAGTGATCCGTTAACTGTAACGTAGAGATATGTCTCTGCACCGAGCATTTCGACGACGTCGACGTCTGCTGTGAATGCTGACTCAGGGTGATCTGTAACGTATGTGATATCGTCTGTGAGAGCCTCAGGTCTGACACCGAAGATGACTTCCTGTCCGTCGCGTTCCATAACTTCCTCAACAGCATATCTCTCAGGAAGCTTGATCGTAACGTTCTCGAAGGAGATGAATACGTCGGAACCCTCAACGTTGATAACAGCGTTGATGAAGTTCATAGGAGGCATTCCGATGAATCCTGCAACGAATGTGTTGACCGGGTTGTCATAGAGCTCCGTAGGAGAGTCAACCTGCTGGATGAAACCATCCTTCATGACTACGATTCTGGTACCCATGGTCATAGCCTCGGTCTGGTCGTGTGTAACGTAAACGAATGTTGTCTTAAGTCTGTGGTGGAGCTTTGTGATCTCGACACGCATCTGTACACGGAGCTTAGCGTCGAGGTTGGAGAGAGGCTCGTCCATGAGGAAGACCTTAGGGTCACGGACGATAGCACGTCCAAGAGCAACTCTCTGTCTCTGACCACCGGAGAGAGCCTTCGGCTTTCTGTCGAGGAGGTGCTCGATCTCGAGGATCTTAGCAGCTTCTGTAACGCGGCGGTTGATCTCATCCTTGCTCATTCTTCTGAGCTTGAGAGCGAATGCCATGTTGTCACGAACTGACATATGAGGATACAGAGCGTAGTTCTGGAAAACCATCGCGATGTCTCTGTCCTTAGGGAGAACGTCGTTGACGCAACGGTCATCGATGTAGATCTCACCCTCAGAAATGTCTTCGAGACCGGCAAGCATACGGAGCGTCGTGGACTTACCGCAGCCTGAAGGGCCTACGAGGATGACGAATTCCTTATCGGCTACGTCAAGGTTGAAATCGGAAACTGCGACGACACCGCCGTCGTATTTCTTGTAAACATGCTGGAAAGATAAACTTGCCATAACTACATACCTCCAAAATGCCTGCCTGCATGGCGGGTCTTTTCATAGGCAAATACTAACAAAGCCTGATTTTCATTACTATATGGCACTTTTGCCAAAATAATTTTTGAGCTTTTGTCTTTATTTTTTTCGCTTTCTGTTATTTTGTTCAAAAAGAGTTGATAGTTTTGTATGCTTTATCCAAAATTCTGCCACAATTTGTGGCAACTGCACCTTTTATTGGCGTTCTGGGCTTTGTGCGATTTGACACAGAACCGTTTTGAATATCCTTTTATAGATTTACATTTATATTACGCGGATAAAAAATATCCTTTATAGAAATATAAGATCCGGTCCCGAAAACGCACGATGAGTATTGACTTTTGTATTTTTATGCATTATATTGCATAAATTCAATCATTGAGGATGGGAATTATTATGGATTCATTAAATAAGATAAAAGTAAGCATCATCGGTTCCACGGGATACGTAGGAGCAGAACTCGTAAGGGGCTTTGCATCACACCCTGTTTTCGAGCTCAACCACCTTATCGGCAGGAGCTTTGCAGGTCAGAAGTATTCTGACGTATATCCCGAGTTCAGGAGCATCGTTGACATTACGATAGAAGACTTGAAGCCCGAGGAAGTCGCAAAGGACAGTGATCTTGTCATCACCGCCCTTCCCCACGGCGTTTCTTCCCAGACGGTTCCCGTCCTTCTTGACGCAGGCTGCAAGGTCATCGACCACAGCGGCGACTTCAGATACAAGGACCTTGCCACATACGAAAAGTCCTACAAGCTCGATCACCCTCATCCGGAACTCCTTGCGGACGCTGTCTACGGTCTGCCCGAGTTCTACAGGGACCAGCTCAAGACCACAAAGCTTACGGCTAATCCGGGATGCTATCCTACATGCTCACTTATCGCCCTGGCTCCTTTCCTCAAGAACCACCTCATCGATGAGGATTCGATCATCATCGACGCGGTATCAGGCGTCAGCGGCGCAGGCAGAAAAGCTGATCTTGCTTATGCATACTGCGAACTCGACGAGGCTTTCAAGCCTTACGGTGCAGTAGGACACAGACACACGACCGAGATCGCCGAGCAGTGCTCTTTCCTCGCAGGCAAGAATTCCGGCGACATCAAGGTCACCTTCACTCCTCACCTCGCGCCTTTCAAGAGAGGCATGCTCGCCACCATCTACGTAAAGCCTTCAAAGAGCCTCGAAGATGTAACATCGGCAAAGATCAATGAAATATATAATGAATTTTATAAAAATGAGACATTCGTAAGGGTCCTTCCCGCAGGTGTTCTGCCCGATGTAAAGGCAGTTTCCTACTCCAACTACATCGACGTTAACGGCGTATATGATGCAGATACGGGAATGATCAAGCTCTTCTCCGCTCAGGACAACCTGGGCAAGGGCGCAGCCCTCCAGGCAGTACAAGCCGCAAACGTAATGTTCGGCTTGCCTGAAGAGACAGGACTCAAGACGATAGTCAGGGGGGTATGAACATGGCAGGTCAGAAAGACAGTCCCGTGATCACGGGTGACATGCAGAACAATGTAGACAGGGCTTCGATCCTGATCGAGGCACTTCCTTACATCAAGAAGATGCGTGGTCAGACATTTGTCATCAAGTACGGCGGAAACGCAATGGTCAACGATGAACTCAAGCAGTCTGTCATGGATGACATCACTCTTCTCAAGCTCATCGGCATCAACCCCGTCATCGTTCACGGCGGCGGCCCCGACATTTCCGGCATGCTCAACAAGGTCGGCAAGGAATCCCATTTCGTAAACGGTTTGAGATACACCGATGAAGAGACCATGGGACTTGCCCAGATGGTACTCATCGGAAAGACCAACAAGGAGATCGTTTCTGTTCTCTGCAGCAAGGGCGCAAAGGCTATCGGTATCAGCGGAATCGACGGCAACCTGATCGAAGCCGAGAAGATGACCGAGGATTCCGAGGGCAACCCCATCGACATCGGTTACGTTGGAAAGATCACGAAGATCAACACCAAAGTCATTTCGATGCTCGCAAATGACGAATACATTCCCGTCATCGCTCCCATCGGCGTTGGCAAGAACGGCGAGAGCTACAACATCAACGCAGACACTGTAGCCTCCGAGGTCGCAGTCGCGCTTGGCGCTTCCAAGCTCATCATCCTCACGGATGTAGGCGGCGTTCTCGAGACAACGGCAGAAGGCAAAGAACACATCATTCCCGTATTGGATGAGCAGGACGTTGCGAACTGCATCGAAAAGGGAATCATCAGCGGAGGTATGATCCCGAAGATCGAAGGCTGCCTCGGGACAGTATTGCGAGGTGTCGGCCGCGCGCACATAATAGATGGAAGGATACCTCATTCCATCATCCTGGAAACATTTACAAAGAACGGCATCGGCACAATGATAATCAAGGAGAAACAAGAGAATTATGAGTATAGAAAATGATCTTGCCCTTATAAGTGATTTCGATAAAAACTACTGTCTGCAGGTCTTCGCACCTCTCCCGGTAGCCTTCGTAAAAGGCAAGGGCAGCTACCTTTATGATACTGAAGGAACAAAATACTTAGACATGATCGGCGGCATCGCCGTCAACTCTCTGGGCCACGGCAATCCCAAGCTTGTCGGAGCCATCACAAAGCAGGCAAGGGATCTCATCCACTGCTGCAACTACTATTACATTCCCCAGAGGTCTGAACTGGCTTACAGGCTCTGCCGCGCAAGCTTTGCAGACAAGGCATTCTTTTGCAATTCCGGCGCTGAGGCAAACGAGGCTGCCATCAAGATCGCACGCGGTTATTTCCATTACAAGGAACAGGACAAGACCGAGATAATCACTGCTGAGATGAGCTTTCACGGAAGGACTTACGGCTCCATGACCGCAACGGGCCAGGAGAAATTCTTTAAGCCGTTCGAGCCTGTCGTTCCGGGATTCAAATACGTTCCCTTCAACGACATTGAAGCAATGAAGGCAGCCGTCACATCCAAGACCGCAGCCGTCATGTTAGAACTCATCCAGGGCGAGAGCGGCGTACGTCCCGCAGATGTTGAATACATCAAGGAAGTAAGGAAGCTCTGCACCGAAAAGAACGTCCTTCTCATCATCGATGAAGTCCAGACAGGCATCGGACGTACCGGAAAGATGTTCTGCTATCAGAACTACGGGATCACGCCTGACATCATGACCCTCGCAAAGGGCCTCGGCGGCGGCGTTCCGATAGGTGCGATGCTCTGCACCGATGAAGTCGCCACAGGCTTCAAGGTCGGAGATCACGGATCGACGTTCGGCGGCAACCCCCTGGCTTGCGCAGCAGGAATCGCTGTAATGGAATACTTCGGCGAAGCAAATCTCCTGGATAACGTAAATCTCGTCAGCGCTTTCCTTTTCGAGAAGCTTAATAAGCTCAAGAGCAGGTACAACTGCATCAAGAGCGTACGCGGCATGGGCCTTCTGATCGGAATCGAATTCGATGAGACCATCATCGCAGGAGGCCTCAAGGAAGAGCTTTTCAGGAACGGTTTCCTAGTAAGCTCGATCGGCAGATCGGTCATCAGGATCGCTCCCTCGCTCATTCTTACCAAGTCTCAGGCCAACCAGTTCGTTAAGGCTCTCGATTCACTGCTTTCAACGAGAATGGGCGCTAAGAAGAATCCGATCCTTCAGGCATTCAAGAACATCGGACGCAAAGAGAAACCCGCGCCGGCAGCCTTAACGGAATCCGCGCCGGAAGAGAAAAAGGAAGCAAAGCCCGAAGAGAAACAGCCCGCGCTTCCCGCACCCAAGGAAACTGAAGAAGAAAGCGATCTAGATTAAGGAGAATCAGAAATGAAGCATTATATAGATTTTCACGAAGACGTCGGCATTGAGGAGCTCGATTACCTCCTTAACATCGCTGCTGATATGAAGGATAAGACCAAGAAAGGCATCAAGCACCACTATCTCGACGGCAAGACTCTGGGAATGATCTTCACGAAGTCTTCCACGAGAACAAGGGTCTCTTTCGAGGTCGGTATGTACCAGCTGGGCGGCATGGCTCTCTTCCTTTCCAACAACGACATCCAGATCGGCAGGGGCGAGACCATCTACGATACGGCTAACGTTCTTTCCGGCATGATCGACGGCATCATGATCAGGACCTTCAAGCATCAGGACGTTGTAGATCTTGCCAAGTACGGAAAGATCCCCGTAATCAACGGTCTTACCGATGACCAGCATCCGACACAGATGCTCGCCGACCTCCTCACCATCAAGGAGCACAAGGGCGCTTTGAAGGGCCTCAAGCTCGCATATGTCGGAGACGGA
>SVJC01000039.1 GCA_015069215.1 Oscillospiraceae bacterium | reverse complement strand
TTGCGCTTGATGCCGAAAGGCCATATCTCCCACCAGAACAATAGCATGACGGCAATGATCGCTCCAAGCTGGATGACTACGAGATACAGGTCATAAAACTCAGGCGAAACCGATTCGCTGAGCTTCATGAACTCATTTAAGATAATCATATGTCCCGTGGAGCTGACAGGAAGCCATTCGGTAATTCCCTCAATAACTCCGAAAACAATAGCTACAATATAATCCCACATAAATAACTCATACTCCAAAAAAGTAATAGAGCTATCTTATCACATTAATCATTCTGTTGTATGCGCAAACTACGGCCCTTACGGATGACTTGGTCACGGAGCTTGAAACGCCCGCTCCGATGTATGTTTTGCCATCCTGCTTGCTCAAGATCTCTATGTACGTGATAGCCGCGGAGTCTGAACCGCTCTTCATGGCGTGCTCGGAATAGTCCTTGATCTCGAAGTCTATGCCCGTATGCGACTTAAACGCAGTAACAAATGCGTCAAGAAGACCATTACCGGTTCCTTTGATCTTAACCTGTTCCCCGTTGTCCGTAATAACTGCTTCAACTGTGGAGATCTGCTCTGAATCCTGTGTCTCGGAGAAGGTCTTCAGGCCAAAAGGCTCCAAAACGTTGATATACTTGTCATCAAACAGGTCGAATATCTGCTGGGGAGTTAACTCATTCTCAGAGCCGTTCTCCTCTGCGGCAGCCTTAACAACAGGCAGGAAGCTGCGCTGGAAGCTTCTCGGCAGATGGATTCCGAAGTGCTTTTCCATGACATAAGAAATTCCGCCTCTTCCCGACTGAGAATTGATCCTAATGATAGGTTCGTACTGGCGTCCGACGTCCGCAGGATCGATGGGCAGATAAGGAACCGCCCAAACAGTGGAATGGCGCTCCTCCATCTTCTTTCTTCCCTTGTTGATGGCATCCTGATGAGAACCGGAGAATGCTGTAAATACCAACTTTCCGGCCCAAGGGTGCCTCGGCTCGACCTTCATGCCGGTGCAGTCTTCATAGACATCTATGACACTGTTCATGTCCGAGAAATCGAGATCGGGGTCAACGCCCAGCATCAGCATGTTGATCGCGAGCGTAACGATGTCAACGTTTCCGGTCCTCTCACCGTTGCCGAAGAGAGTTCCCTCTACCCTGTCAGCTCCCGCCATCAGGCCGAATTCAGACGTTGCAACGGCAGTTCCCCTGTCGTTATGTGTATGCAGAGAAACGATTATCTCGTTTCTCCACTTGGTATGAGTGCAGAAATATTCAACCTGGTCTGCGAAAACGTTTGCGGTCTGATATTCAACGGTCTCAGGCAGATTGATTATGACCTTATGTTCCTTTGTGGGCTTCCAGATATCACATACCGCATCACAGATGCGTACGGCAAACTCGGGCTCCGTGGAAGAAAAGCTTTCAGGTGAATATTCGAGAGTGAATTCAGTACCGCTCTCATCCTTTGAGATGTACTCCAGGATGAGTCTTGCGCCTACTTCAGCCAGATCGATGCAGTCCTCGGGAGAAAACCCGAAGACCACGTCTCTTTGCAGGGTGCTTGTTGAGTTATACAGATGGATAATGGCTTTCTTGCAGCCTTTTACGGCTTCCATCGTCTTCTCGATGATGTGGGGTCTCGACTGCGTCAGCACCTGGATGGCGACGCCGTCAGGTATCAGACCGTTATCGATCAGGTGGCGGCAGAAATTGTAATCCGTCTCAGAAGCCGCAGGAAAACCGATCTCGATCTCCTTGAAGCCTATCTCACACAGGTACGTGAAGAACTCAACCTTCTGGTCTAAAGTCATGGGGACTTCCAACGCCTGGTTTCCGTCTCTCAGATCCACAGAGCACCAGATCGGCGCTTTGGTTATAACTCTTGACGGCCACTTGCGGTCCGGCATGGGAACCGTAGGGTTTGCCTCATACTTAGAACTGTTCATACCGCTGTACCTCCTTGTACAAAAAAGCCCCTCGTCTCGTTATATAGAGACGAAGGGGCGTTCGCGGTACCACTCTATTTCACAGCAAAGCTGTGCACTCACAAGATACAGGATAAGATCCGATATCAGTGTCCCTGTAACGTGGGACAGATCCGTTCAAGTCTAATTGCCTCAAGGCTTTCAACCGAATGCTCCGGGGTGAGTTCCTTCCTCTGCTTCCCTCCTGCTCGCACCAACCGCAGGCTCTCTGTAGGGTTGCAATGATGAAGTACTATTCCTCTTCATCGCATTTAGCTATTCAATTTTCGATACTTTATCACAAATCGTTCGAAAAGGTCAACCTTTTCAGGCTTTTTGGGTTATTTAAGCCCGTTAACAAGGTCTCTGAACATGTCGCCCCTGTGCTCGAAATGCCTGAAATGGTCGTAAGACGTTCCTATCGAACTCATAATGACAATCTCACCGGGCTTGGCCCATTCTCTTGCCTTGTTGATCGCTTCCATGTAAGCGTTTACGACGTTATCCCTTGTCTCCGGGAACTCGTAGATATCAGCCGGATCATCAGGGATCTTATAGATCTCATACTTACGTCCCTGTGCTTCCTTGGCAATGATATCAGTCACAAGGTCCGCATTGGAACCGTAAATGATTATCCTGTCGCAGACATTAAGGATCGCATCGCCAAGCTTGGTATATATGCACTTTTTGTCCGCACCGCCGCAGATAAGGACGCCCTTTTCTTTTCTTGAAGCCAAAGCGTTCATCGTATTGAGGGATCTGTTGGGTGACGTATCGATCGAAGAGTTATACCACCTTACGCCGTCCAATTCCCTGATGAATTCGATCCTGTGAGGTACGCCCCTGAAGTTCTTTGCAACATAGGCAATGTCCTCGGGCTTCACGTAATCGATTACCGCACAGGCAGCGGCAAGGAAGTTCTCAACGTTGTGGGAACCTGGAATGAATATCTCATCGGTTCCGCAAATATCGGTCTTGACGCCCTTATCCTCATAGATAAGCCTGCCGTTCTCCGTATATGCTCTGCGGTAATTGGGAGAATCAGTTCTCATGACGTTTGCTTTGTCGGCAGAGAAAAGATCCACCCTTGCTCTTGCCACGTCCTTCATGTCATATGTAAGATCGCAGCCTGCGTTGAGAACGACTTTTCCGAAAGGTCCCTGATTTCTGAAAACATTGACTTTCGCCTGGATATACTCATCGTAGTCTTTATGAAAATCAAGATGATTCGGAGTAATGTTCGTAATTACCGCAACATCAGCAGGTGTCTTCATGCCAAGAAGCTGGAATGATGAAAGCTCAAGAACGACCATGTCGTCAGGTCCGATCTCGGCGATCCTGTCAAGGAGCGGAGTTCCGATATTACCGCCGAGCCATACCTTATAGCCCGCATGCTTAAGTATCTCTGAAGTAAGCGTAGTCGTAGTGGTCTTGCCGTCAGAACCGGTAATCGCAAAGATAGGAGCAGGACAAAGATTCATGAACAGCTCCATTTCAGTGGTAAGAACAGAACCCTTAGCCTTAAGAGCAGCAAGTTCCGGAGTCTCGAATCTCATTTTCGGGGTCTTGAATACGATATCGTAAAAATCATCATTAAGATGTGAGAGATATCTATCTCCCAGCGACCATTCGATCTTGTCTTCTATGTCAGACAAAGCCTCGATGTTCTTTTTAAGAACCGGATCATCAGAAGTATTCTTGTCACATGCCGTAACCTTGCAGTCAAGCGAAACAAGCCATCTGATCAACGGAGTATTAGAGATTCCGACTCCGATGACAGCGGCTTTTTTGCCTTTGATATATCTGGCAAAATCTTCAAACTTCTTATTGCCCATTTATTCTCCTTACCCGGATATGTACGAGGCATAGAGCCTGCTGTAGAATCCGCCGTTCGCGATGAGCTCTTCATGCGATCCGATCTCAGACACCGTTCCGCCGTCTATTACGACGATCTTGTCACAGTTCGTGATCGTAGAGAGCCTGTGCGCGATTATAATGCTCGTCCTGCCGTTCAGAAGCTCCCTGACGGCTTTCTGAATACGGACTTCGGTAACAACGTCAACGGATGACGTAGCCTCGTCAAGGATCATTATCGAAGGATCTGAAGCCATTGCCCTGGCGATCGTTAAGAGCTGCTTCTGACCTGCGGATATGTCATCCCTCTCATTGTCGATCAACTCATTATACCGCTTTGGCAATTTTCTGATAAAAGAATCACACCCCGTCTTTTTGCAGGCGTCTTTAGCCTGTTCTTCGGTAATGTGATCGCCCGAGAACCTTATGTTGTCCATGACTGTGTCATCCGAAAGCCAGGTATCCTGAGTAACCATTCCGATGTAATGCCTAAGTTCCGATCTCGGGATATCCCTGATCGACTTGCCGTTTATCAGGATGTCGCCCGAATCGGGTTCATAGTAGCGCATGAGAAGATTGATGAGAGTCGTCTTGCCGCATCCGGTGGGACCTGCGATGGCGAAGGATTCGCCCTTTTCGACCTTGAAGGAAATGTCCTTTAATACGGGCCTTCCTTCAACATAAGAGAAGCAGACATTCTTAAATTCGATGTCGAACTGCCTGTTCTTTTCGGGAAGCGCATCTGAAACCTTCTCATCAGGGATCTCGGGGCTGTCAAGGAAATCGAAGATACGCGCAAGACAGGCAAAGCTGTCAGACAGTTCCGTATACACAGCCGAAAGGTCGTTAAAAGGCTTCATAAACTGGTTTGCATATGCAAGAAGCGTAGAAAGCGCGCCTACCGTGATCGTCCCGCCGATGCCCGCCAGACATCCGGTAAATACGACGCCTGCATAGATCAGGGCATTTACGAATCTCGAAGACGGATTGCTGATCGAAGAAAGGAACGTCGCTTTTGTGGAAGTCTCTCTGTATTCGCTGTTTATCTCATCAAAGCCGGAGATCCTTACGTCAGTAACGTTATAGACCTTGCATTCCCTGAAATTGTTGACTGATTCGCCTACGAAAGATGTCTGTCTGCCTCTTATCTCAGCCTGCTTCGAAAACGACTTGTATGCGCCTTTAGCGATCAGGTAGGATACCGCGATGGATACGGGCGTAAATACGACAACGATCAAGGAGATCTTCCAGTTGATCAGGAACATTACGACGAGCGTGATGATTATCGTGGCAAGGCCTGACGCGAACTGGTTAAGGAACAGGAGCATTCCGTCAGAAACGGTCTCAACATCGCTTATTATGAAGCTCTGGAGCTTGCCTGCGGAAGTCTTGTCGATATAAGACATCTTTACCCTGTGCATCTTTGCATACGTAGCGTTGCGCAGATTAAGGCCGATGGAGAAAGATATCCTGTTGTTCATCCTGATCAGGGCAAACTGAAGAATGGCCGCCAGGACCAGAAGGCAGACGATCGTCAGGATATATCTAATGAGAACACTGATGTTTCCCAAGTTATCGATAGCTTTTCCCGCAAAATAAGGAACCGCTACGGTAGCAGCACCATAAAGCGCGCCGATCAGAACTGACAATACCGCCAATACGGACGCTCCCTTAAGATAAGCAAACAGACGCTTTAAGACCTTTATGCTCATTCTGCGCCTCCCTGCATCTGAAGTGAATTCATGTATCTGTAGTTCTCGGAGATCTTAAGGAGTTCTTCATGAGGCGCTACGGCTTCGATCTTTCCGTCGTCCATCAGGACGATTCTGTCGCAGTTCATGCAGGTCCTTACCTTCTGTGAGATAAGGATCACCGTAGGCTTCTGAGGGAGATTGCCGAGGTTTCCCAAAAGCCTCTTCTCCGTTCCCCAGTCCAATGCCGAAGTCGAATCGTCAAGGATGACGATACCGGGCTTGCCGACCAGAGCCCTTGCTATTCCGATCCTCTGTCTCTGACCGCCCGAAAGGCCTGCACCGCCGTCAGAGATCATGTAATCCAAGCCCTCTTTCTTGGACTTGATCACGTCATCGCTGCAGGAATTTGTGCATGCCTCAATAACAGCCTCGTCAGACAAAGATCCCCTGCCTAAAGTAATGTTGTCCTTAAGGGATCCTTTGAAGAGCCTTGTCTTCTGAAGGCTGATCCCGACTGAAGATGAAAGGCTTGAAAGAGCGATGTCTTTGATGTTGATGCCGCCGATCAGGATCTCGCCTTCAGAGCAGTTATAGATGCCCGAAATGAGAGCTGCCACGGTCGATTTGCCGCAGCCCGTACTTCCGATTATTCCTACGGTCTCGCCGGGCCTGATATCAATGCTGAAATCCTTAACGGATTCTTCCTGATTGCCCTGATATGTGAAAGAGACATTCTTCAGTGAGATCGGCAGAGCTTCTGATGAGGGGAGCACATTTTTACCGTTATTTGCCGTGCTCTTGATGTTCATGAGACCTTCCGCCCTCTTAAGGCACGCATAAGCCCTGGATACAGATACGATCAGGTTTGCAAGCTTAACGAGCTCTATCAGTATCTGGGACATGTAGTTATAGAGTGCAACCACCTGACCGTCTGTAAGAGTTCCCGCATTAAAATGGATCGCACCTCTGTAGATCAGAAGGCATATCGCAAGATTTACGACTGCATAGGTAACGGGATTAAGCCATGAAGCGAAGTCTGCGGCCTTTATCTGTGACCTGTTCAGCTGTTTGCTCTTGGTCTCAAACTTTTCGTAGTCGCTTTGTGTCTTATTAAATCCTCTGATGACTCTTTCGCCCGCAATGCCGTTGGACGTCTTCTTAACAAGGCTGTCCAAGCCTTCTCTGGAAACCTTGTGGCTTACTATGGAGAACTTCATGTTGAGTGCAATGACAACAGCAAGGAGCAATGTACAGCCGGCAAAGATCAGGGCGATCGAAGGCTTTACCACTGCAGCCATTATGCATGCACCGATCACGATGAAAGGCGATCTCAAAAGGAGCCTCAAGAACAGGTTGATGCCCGTCTGGATCTGGTTGACGTCAGATGTCAGGAGCGTAATTGTCGAAGAAGCTCCAACCTTCTCAAAGTCAGATACCGAAAGGGTCTGAAGCTTGTCGTGCATGCTCTTCCTGATGCCGGAAGAAATGCCGCAGGCAGAATAAGCTGCGAAATACTGGGCCGTTATCGCGCTGATGAATCCGACCACGGCAAACAGCACAAGGATAAAGATATGCGACTTAACATATCCCATGTCTCCCTGATTGATACCCTGGTCGATCATGGCGGCGACTATCAGAGGAACCGTCAATTCAAAGCATGCTTCAAGAAGCTTAAACACAGGGCTTAAGATCGAAGCAGCTTTATATTTTCCAATGTGATCGAAAATGAGTTTCATGAACCGCTCAGGCAAGATCCTTCCTAAACTTATTGCACTCTGAGATAACTTCAGCGAGGTCCAAAGTCAGATACTTGCCGTCCTCATAAAGTACTTTTCCGTTGATCATGGTCATCTTAACGATCGAGTTATCACCGCTGTAAACGAGATTTCTTACGATGTTGTTTTCAGGCTGCATGCAGGGCTTGTTCATATCGATAAGGATAAGGTCTGCCTTCTTGCCAACATCAAGGACATCACAATCAGTAAGGCCCATGCAGAGGGCACCGCCTGTCGTACCTGCCTTGAGGATCGCAAACGGATCAACTGCTGCAGCATTCTTTGTCTCGACGTTTGAAAGAACACAGTCCAGATACATTTCGCGGAACATCGAAAGCGCGTTGTTCGAGCCTGCTCCGTCTGTTCCGACCGCGATCTTGAGGCCGTTCCTGATGAACTTATGCACCGGCGTGATACCGCTTGCGAGCTTGAGGTTTGAGCATGCGTTAAAGACAGACCAGAGACCTCTCTTCTTATAGATCGCCATATCCTCGTCCGTGAACCAGACGCAGTGGAATCCGCCGCCGCCAAAGTCATATATGCCAAGCCTGTCGAAAAGAACTGCTGGTGTTACACCGTATCTTTCCTTACATCCTTCAACTTCTTCTGCGGTCTCGGAAATATGTGCAAAGACAGGCGCACTGTACTTATGTGCCAGCTCAGACATAAACTTAAGATTGTCCTCACAAGTCGTGTATTCGGCATGGAAACCGTAAATAAATGATATGAGCGGATCGTAATCGTTGAGATCGATATAGTTCTGCTCCAAAGCTTCAAATCCGCCGTAATCATTTGCAGCTCCGCAGAATACGTGTCTGAATCCGGTCTCTACCGCAGCTTTGGCATTCTCGTATTTATGGAAATACATGTCAAAACAAGATGTGACACCGCCGGCAAGATAATCAGCGTACGCAAGCTTTGCAAACCAATATACATGATCAGGCGTCAGCTTTGCTTCCCTGGGGAAGATTGCCTTGTGGAGCCAGTCATTGAGACAATACTCATCAGCCAAAGACCTTGAGAAAGTCATTGCGGAATGCGTATGAGCATTCTTGAGACCGGGCATCAGGAGATTGCCTTTGCAGTCGATCTCGCGATCAAATGCGATCCCGTTTGTATCTTTCTTAGGACCGATATAGCTGATCTTGTCATTATCCGTCCAGAGCTCGCCTTCGGTTATTTTGTCGTCTTTCATTGAAAGAATTCTGCAGTTATAGAATCTTACGGACATATCCTTCTCCTTCTTTTACATCAGAGGTGCTACCAGCCTGAGTATTGATTTATAGAACCTGACAAACAGGTTTGGTCTTATTGCATATTTTTCGGTGACGTTGCGGCATTCGGCAAACGTTTCCTCGAAATCTTTCTTTATGTCTTTGATGCAATCAGTCTTATACATATAGACCGCATTCTCAAAATGATGGTAAAGGCTTCTGAAATCAAGGTTTATGGTACCTACCACGGCGCACTTGTCATCACAGATGAATGTCTTTGAATGGTTGAAGCCCGGGGAATATTCATAGACTTTTACGCCTGCATTGATAAGCATGTTGTAATAAGATCTCGTAACGCCGTAAGTAAGCTTCTTATCAGGAATGCCCGGTGTCATGACCCTAACGTCTATTCCCCTCTTTGCCGCAATCTGAAGTGCTCTAGCGATCTCGTCTGAGAGCACGAGATAAGGCGACATGATCCAGCAATATTCCTGTGCGTTATTGATCATGTTCAGATATACGTTCTCGCCGATCGGTTCGTTGTCCAGAGGGCTGTCACAGTAAGGAACGCAATAACCTTTCGCACCTTCAACCGGGATAAGCGGGACAGGTTCAAAAGCCATCATGTCGTATTCTTTTCGCTTCAGATCCGCGAAGTTCCACATCTCGATGAACATTGCGGTAAGGCTCTGGACAGCGGGACCTTCAAGTCTGATACCGTTGTCCTTCCAGTGTCCGAACGGATTTACGATGTTGAAGTATTCATCTGCGATGTTGTATCCGCCGGTATAACCGACTTTTCCGTCAACAACGGTGATCTTTCTGTGATCACGATTATTCATGAAGAGCGTAAGGATCGGATATGCGGGATTAAAAGCATTACACTTGATCCCTTCTGACTCCAATACCCTTACGAAATTCTTATTGATGAAAATGGATGAACCGACATCGTCATACAGGACTCTGCAGTCAACACCTGCGGCAGCCCTTTCCTTCAAAGCATTATGCAAAGGCTCGAAAGCTTCCTTGGTCTCTATCGCGTGATATTCGAGATAGACATATTGCTCTGCCTTTTTGATGTCCTCGATCTGAGCTTTGAAACAATCGTAGGCAACAGGATAGTACTTGATGTCAGTACCCTCATATATCGGGAAAATGAATCCCCTGAGATACTTGGCATTAGACGCCCTGGCGGGATCCTCCTTCTTAAATTCACTGAAGATCTCATCGTTATAGTTCAGATGGCTGAAGACCATCATGTCGACTTTATCAAGCCTTCTCTTGATCTTATGCTTTGAACTGCTGAAGTTGTTGAGCATGTAGAACAAAAGGCCCGGGATCGGAACTATGAGAATGACTATGACCCAGATAAGCTTAAATACACCGTTATGGTCCCTTCCGTTGATGCCTATCGCCACGATAAGTGCAACAGCTCTCGTGATGATGTCGATCGGCGGAAAGTTATGACCGAGATAAGTTAAGAGAACGACAAAGCCGACAATCTGAGCGATTATGAGCAGACCGAAGACAATAATTCTTCCGACACTGTTCTTGATCGCAGTCTTATACTCTACCGTTCTCTTCTTAGACATTATCCGATGTTCTCGATGAATGCTTTATATCCGAGGTACAGATAGTACAGATCTATCTTTGAGATCACCTCAACAGGCGCATGCATTGACCATACGGGTACGCCCATGTCGACTACGTCCATACCGAGTTTTGCCATGACAGCAGCGATCGTTCCGCCGCCGCCCGCATCGATCCTTCCGAGCTCACCAGTCTGCCACGGGATCGAATTCTTCTCGAAGATATCCGTGATCTCAGCGATGAAATCACCCGTTGCTTCAGAACAGCCGGATTTGCCTCTTGCACCTGTGTACTTCTCGATCTTCAGGCCGCGGGACATGAATGCCGTGTTGTTCTTCTCGAAAACAGAAGCATACTTGGGATCATATGCCGTAGTTACGTCAGTCGAAAGCATCTTGGTTGCAGCAAGAGCCTTGCGGAACTTAAGCGTGTTGAACTTGTCTATGCCGCCCTCAGCCTTAGCAAACACTTCCATGAGGAAGTTCTCATAAAGGTTGGAAGTCGCGCCGGAATTGGAATAAGATCCGATCTCTTCCTTATCGGTAAGAAGGCATATACAGGTCTTCTTGGGCTTTTCCTGGGCAAGGAGCGCTCTAAGTGCAGGGAAAGCACAAACCTTGTCATCGTGGCCGTATGCAGCGATATAAGCGCGGTCAAAGCCTACGTCCCTTGCATGTGTAGCAGGAACGATCTCGATCTCAGCCGAGATAAAATTCTTCTCCTTGATGCCGTACTGCTCGAAAAGAAGTTTAAGGACTCCGGCCTTGAATATCTCTGAAGTCTTCTTGTCATCCGTGCAGGGAATGCCGCCGATGATCACGTTAAGGTCTTCTGCGGGAATGAAATCAGAAGCTTTCTTGGTCATCTGCTCATTTCCGAGGTGAGGAAGAAGGTCAGTGATGTAGAAAACAGGATCGGACTCCTTCTCACCTACTACGATCTGGTGAGCCTTGCCGTCGTTTGTGAAGACAACGCCGTGAACAGCCAGAGGGATCGTTGTCCATTGGTACTTCTTGATTCCGCCGTAGTAATGTGTCTTGAAATATACGGTATCATTGTCCTCATAGATCGGATTAGGCTTAAGATCGAGCCTCGGAGAATCTATATGGGCACCTAAGATGTTAAAACCTTCGGCAGGACCCTTCTTGCCGATGACGGCGGCTGCAAAGCCCTTGCCCTTTATGCTCTGATAGACCTTGTCACCGGCCTTTAAAGTATCCTTGGTTGCAATGTCAACAAAGCCAAGCTCTTCGGCAGCCTGAATGGCATTGGCTGCAAATTCACGCTCTGTCTTGGAATTATCAAGGAATGCCTTGTATTCTTCAGCAAATTCAAATGTCGCAGTCATGTCATCTTCTGACGCGGTCTCATAAAGATTAGGGAATTCTGCGAAAAGCTCACTCGGTTTGATCTTCTTGTTTTCTTTTTTCTTGGACATATTATCACCTCTTTCTTAATGAACTTATGATACCATAAAGAAAAAATAATTCTTGTAATTAAAAGGACTTTTATGATCACTGACGGACACAACCACACCAAGCATTTCTCGCCTGATGCAGGCCAGACGATAGATGAACTGATAGCCGAAGCAAGATCCAAGGGCTTTACCCGTATCGGCATCACGGAACACTATGAGGTTGATTACCCTGACGACGGACTGGATTGGACGTTTGACTTCGCTGAATATGACAAGCTCTTCCCTTCCTGGCGCGAAAAAGCCGCCAAAAGCGGCCTTGATCTCCTCATGGGAGTCGAATTCGGTTACCAGACTCATGTTGCAAAAGAGATCGACAGACTTGCTTCACAGATTCCCTTTGACGTTGTCCTCTTAAGCGTTCATCTGTTCAGGGGGAAGGATTTCTATGTTGACCGTGAATGCTACAAGCTCCCCGCAAAAGAGCTTCACAGCGAATATATAGGCATCATGGCAGAGATGTGCGAGAAATGTGACAACTACGACGTTGCGGCACACTACGACTACATCAACAGATATGCCGATAACAAATCCGACTTCGTGACCTACGATGAGTGTCCGAAAGAATTCGACAGGTTATTTGAAGCCATCATCAGCAAAGGAAAAGCTCTAGAGATCAACACCAAATCGATAAGAAAACATATCGACGGCGGCTTTACAAGACAGATGCCCGACCCTGCCATATTGAACAGATACAGGGATATGGGCGGCAAGCAGATCTGCCTCGGCTCTGACTCACACTACCCGGGCACATTCGGCGTCTGCTTTGATGAGGCAGTCCAATATCTGAAATCATTGGGTTTTACGGAGTCGGTGTATTTCAAAGCACATAAGCCTGTTTTCGAACCGCTTTAATAAATCAAGAACCACCTTCAAAATGAAGGTGGTTCTTTTTTAAGTTACTTCTTTACCTTTACGCTCTTGCCGCTGTTCTTCTTTTTGAAGAACTTCTTAAATTTATAATCGCCGTACGGGAAAGAATCACCGTGAGCCAAATTCGGATCAAAGAGGCCTGCGCTTGATCACAGACTCGGTAACATCGGTCAGTACGAGCTCACCATTCTGGTTGTAGACCCTGATGGTAAGTACCGCAAGGCCGTTCTTGGGATTGCGTTCAACGAGATCAGTTATCTCTGCTGTTCCGGTCAAGACATCATCCGGGAAAACGGGTTTAATCCATTCGATCTTGGTGGAGGTTCCAGCAAGGAGCTCTTCACCGTAGAAATCCACTTCAAGGTATTTCCTCCAAACTTCCAGAAATGACATGACGCCGGGGGCAATGAGCTTGCCGAACGGCGTTGTTTTTGCATATTCCTCATCTGTGTGAAGCGGAATGTTATCGTATAACCTGGCAAAAGCCAGCATCCTGTCTTTCTCTATTACGGCAGGTTTGGTATCAACCTTCATGCCGACTTTCAGATCTTCAAAATACACGGTTTATTTCTCGTTCTTCATTCCTGACAGGAATGCATAGATAAAGCCGTCAAGATTGCCGTCCATAACGGAATCAACATCGACTTCCTCATAACCTGTACGGGCATCCTTTACAAGCGTGTACGGGCAGAAAACATAAGATCTTATCTGGGATCCCCATGCGATATCCATCTGGTTACCCTTTAAGTCTTCGATCTTCTCCATCTCAGAAGCCTTGGCGAGAGCGAAAAGCTTAGCCTTGAGCATTCTAAGGCACGTCTCCTTGTTCTGCAGCTGGGATCTTTCAGCCTGGCAGGAAACAACGATTCCGGTGGGATTATGTGTCATTCTGACAGCTGTGTCAGTCTTGTTGATGTGCTGACCGCCCTTACCTGTCGAACGGTATGTATCGACTCTGACTTCGGACATATCGATCTTGATATCGTCCTCTGTCTTCTGGTCGAGCTCAGGAATGACTTCGCAAGAAGCAAAAGACGTATGCCTTCTGCCAGCGGCATCAAACGGCGAGATCCTTACAAGACGGTGGACGCCTAATTCGCTCCTTAAGAAGCCGTATGCGTTCTCGCCCTTGATCATGGCTGAGACGGACTGGATTCCTGCTGGATCTCCTTCAACGTAATCAAGTTCCTCAACGGTAAAGCCGTGAGCCTCAGCCCACCTTGTATACATTCTATAAAGCATGGAGCACCAATCCATGGCTTCTGTTCCGCCTGCGCCCGCGTGAAGCGAGATCGTGGCGTTATTTGCATCATAAGGACCTGTAAGAAGAGTCTGAAGGCGCATCTTTTCAAAGGATTCCTTGAAGCTTGCGACACTTGCCTTAAGCTCAGCCAGTGAATCCATATCCTCTTCTTCGTTGGCAAGCTCGCAAAGAGCAAGGAGGTCCTCCCTTTCAGCTGCAAGCGAATTATAGCTGTCTACCTTCTTCTTGAGCTGGCCGAGTCTCTGTGTAAGCGCGGTAGCCTTATCGGAGTTATTCCAGAAATCGGGCTCGGTAGTACGCTGCTCAAGTTCACTGATCTGATCACTTACATGATCGATGTGCAGAGCATCCTTGAGCTTTGCTATGGGTTCTTCAAATGATTCGAGTTCGAGTCTTATGTTGTCGAATTCCAGCATAATTAACCTTTCTTCAATTCTTCTACAAATTCCTTAAGAAGCTTCATAGCTTCCTTGATATCTTCCAGCGAAGCAGCATAACTGATCCTTACAAATCCCTCTCCGCAAGCGCCGAAAGCATTGCCGGGTACTATGGCGACATGCTTTTCGAGCAAGAATCTCTCGCAGAATTTCTCTGATGAGAGTCCTGTGCTCTTGATAGAAGGGAAAGCATAAAACGCGCCGTAAGGAGTAAAGCAGTCAAGTCCTGCGTCCTTTAATCCCTGGACGATAACTCTTCTTCTGTGGTTGTATTCGTCACGCATCTTCTTGATCTCATTGTCAGCGTTCATGGCTGCCTCGACAACGGCCATCTGTGAAGTCGAAGGTGCACACATGATGCAGTACTGATGGATCTTGATCATCGGAGCCACAAGTTCATGGGGTCCTGCAATATATCCTACTCTGAATCCGGTCATGGCATAGGACTTTGAGAATCCGTTGACCATAATTACCCTGTCTCTTAACTCGGCAAACTGAGTAAGAGATGCGGGCTTACCGTCAAGATAGTTCAGTTCGCAGTAAAGCTCATCGGAAAGAACGATGACTTCGGGATGTCTCATGAGAACATCCTTTATCTTTGCCCAGTCCTCAAGCGTCATTACGGCACCTGTAGGGTTATTGGGATATCCGACGATGACGTACTTGGTCTTGTCGGTTATCGCGGCTTCCAGTTCCTCGGGCATGAGCTTATAGTCGTTCTCAGGCTTTGTTGAAACGATCACGGGTACACCGTGAGCGAAATTGACGGTTGCTTTGTAGGCGACGAAGCAAGGCTCTACAACGATGACCTCGTCACCGGGATTGATAAGGGCACGCGCAGCAAGGTCAAGACCCTCACTGCCGCCTACAGTAACAAGGACCTCGGACTTGGCATCATAAGAAACGCCATAGCGTCTCTTAAGATAGTCGACGATGGCAATCCTTGAGTCGATATATCCGGAATTGGGCGAATAATGGGTATATCCGTCGATGATCGAATTTATCGCAGCTTCTCTGATCGTCCATGGAGTAACAAAGTCAGGCTCACCTATGGAAAGTGAGATCACATGCCCCTTCATCTCATTTGCAAGATCAAAGAACTTCCTTATCGCAGACGGCGGAACCTGCTGTACTGCTTTGGAGATCTTGGAATCGTAATCTAAACTCATAAGATGATCGCCTGCCTGTCGTCAGTATCCGGATTATCGTAGATAATTCCGTTGGCTTTGTATTTTTTAAGGATGAAGTGCGTTGTCGTGGAAAGGACGCCTTCCTGGGGAGCGATCTTCTCTGAAACGAAGTTGGCGATACTCCTTAAGTTGCTGTCTTCGTAAATGATCATGAGATCGAAACCGCCGGAAACAAGATAGCAGGCCGTAACCTTCTCATATTTGCTCAATATCTGGGCGATATGGTCATAACCCTTGTTCTTGATAGGTGCGATCCTTACTTCGATCATGCCGATGCAGTTGTCCGGAGCCTGTTTCTCCCAGTTGATTATCGTGTTGTAGCCCAGGATGATGTTCTCGTCCTTAAGGCGCTTGATCTCGGCTTCCACATCACCGGCGGTCGTGCCGAGCATAACGGCTATCTCTTCAAAAGAAAGCCTGGCATTATTCTCAATCAGTCTCAGCAATTCGATATCGTCAATCATGTGAACCGTCCTTTCAACAATGAAAATCTCCCGCATAAATACTTATGCGGGAGATATTATACCATTAGTTATTAAATTCAGATACGGGCAACGCCTGTGTCACGTGCAGCCTGAGCAACAGCTGCAGCAACAGCCTTACCTACCCTTGCGTCAAATGCGTCAGGAAGGATGTAATCAGGGTTGAGCTCAGAATCGGAAACGATGCCTGCGATTGCGTTTGCGGCAGCGATCTTCATCTCGTCGTTGATATCGGAAGCTCTTACGTCAAGAGCACCGCGGAAGATACCGGGGAATGCGAGAACGTTGTTGACCTGGTTCGGGAAGTCGGATCTTCCTGTAGCCATAACCTTAACGCCAGCCTTCTTAGCTTCGTCAGGAAGGATCTCAGGTACAGGGTTAGCGCAAGCGAAAACAACAGGATCCTTAGCCATTGTAGCTACCATGTCTGCAGTGAGTACGCCCGGAGCGGAAACGCCGATGAATACGTCAGCGCCTACGATAACGTCAGCAAGAGAACCAGCCTTCTTATCAGGGTTGGTGATCTTAGCCATCTCTTCCTTAGCGGAGTTAAGGCCTTCTCTTCCCTCATAGATAGCGCCCTTACGGTCGCAGAGGATAACGTTCTTAAGGCCTCTGGAGATGAGGAGCTTTGTGATGGCTGTAGCAGCAGCACCGGCGCCGTTAACTACAACGTGGATGTCTTCCATCTTCTTGCCTACGATCTTGAGAGCGTTGGTAAGACCTGCAAGTGTGATAACGGCTGTACCGTGCTGGTCATCGTGGAAGATCGGGATGTCGCATCTTTCCTTGAGCTTCTTCTCGATCTCGAAGCAGCGGGGAGCTGAAATGTCCTCGAGGTTAACGCCGCCGAAAGAGCCGGCGAGAAGAGCAACTGTGTTTACGATCTCGTCAACATCCTTGGAACGGATGCAGAGAGGGAAAGCGTCAACATCGCCGAATGCCTTGAAGAGTGCGCACTTACCTTCCATAACAGGCATACCTGCTTCAGGTCCGATGTCGCCAAGGCCCAAAACTGCGGTACCGTCAGTAACAACGGCAACGAGATTGTGTCTTCTTGTGTATTTATATGAGAGATCAACGTCCTTCTGAATAGCAAGACAAGGTTCTGCAACACCCGGTGTATAAGCGATTGCGAGTTCTTCCTTGGTGCCTACGGGAGCCTTAGCGATAACTTCGATCTTACCGCCCCACTGCTCATGCATCTGCATAGCTTTCTCTTTGACGTCCATAAATAAACCTCCGTTTTGATAAGTTAATGGGTCTTATGATTCATTGCTTATTAATATTAATTAAAAGAGGCGTGAAATACAATCACGCGGACTTTCATAATTTTTAATCAAATTTGCTCTCTTTTTCGTTATTTATTGTGGATATCACCCGTTTGTCGGTCATGGCGCAATAAGCCATGCCCGCATATCTTCCGAAAGCGAAAAGCATCCACGTCGAAAAAGCCGCTGAAAGTATATAGAATGCTGTCATTGACACATATGAGATCAGTCCGGCGAGCCCATTGGTAAAGAAATAAGCAAGAAGGATAATTATGAGGCTCCTTAAGTGAGCCAGATAAAAGCCCCTGTTCAGCCTTACGACATGAGCCATAGAATTGAACATCCCCTTATCACCTGACAGATAGCATGCAGGCGCCGTAAAGAGCAACGGGTATCCGATGCAGAAAAACAGCAGAAGATTTGAACTTATAAGGAAAAACGGGATCGAGACCGCAAGATAGAACAATGAAAGCAAAACAAACCTTTTTAAGATCGCGCTGACCTTTAAAGGCTCCGGAATGTCCTCTCCGCCCTCTTTTTGTCTTCTCCTGTTGCGGAAAGACCTCACATAAAGGCCGGAATAAAGGACTCCCATGATAACCGCAAGGAAAATCGCGAAAAACGCCGATACGAGGAAGATGACGTTTCCTGTCGTCATCGGGATAGTCATGTCCAGAGCCTGAGCCTGATCAGCCGTCTCGAAATTGTTTATCCAGCTGTTGAGCCAGGTAAAATCCGTGTCCGAATACGGATTGAAAAAGACCGCGCAGCGGACAACGACGCAAAGCAGGAACATGAACCTCACGCCCCATTTGCTGTCGATATCATCTATGTTGAACAGTCTTTCCAGTACCTTCAGGAACATCTTTAACTCCGGATTTTTTCTTATGCCCGATATAATACGATAAATCATAAAAAAAATAAAACAGTCATATTTAGGGTCTTGTGATAAAATCATATTTGATTTTTTTATTTTAAGGAACGGCGAAAAATGAAAGATTTCCATGTAATACCTGATCTTCTTTACACGATCCCTACCGATAAGCATTCGGCTACGGATCTGAAGACCATTCTTAACGACCATCCCGAGATCAAGTTTGTCTCCCTTGCGGCAGTCGACCTCATGGGCAATGACACCGATGAGAAGATCCCGATCGCGGACTTCATATCAAATCTCGAAGATTATCTCGGCGGAAAGGCTGTCCAGACAGACGGATCTTCCGTTGTACTTCCCGGCATCGCCACATTGAACGACGGTAAGGTCGACCTTATCCCTGACCCCGAAGTCGTCTGGTATATCGACTATAACTACGAACACATCGACATCGAGACGGAAAAGCCCGTCGGAACATTAAGGATTCCTTCCTTCCTGCTCCACAACGACGAGCCCGTCTGCTCAAGATCCATCCTTAAGAGAAGCACGGAAAACTTCGAGAAGAAGGTTAAGGATCTGTTATCAGGAAATCCTACACTCTGCTCAAGCTATGGTTTTACGCCTGACGAACTCGACAGGATCACCCTGATCACGGCTACAGA